>MFVU01000036.1 GCA_001787125.1 Candidatus Nomurabacteria bacterium RIFCSPLOWO2_12_FULL_44_11 | reverse complement strand
CCTCTTTAAGGTAATACCGTGGGAAGTCAATCTAAAATTACAAAAGAAATTAAAAGAGCATACATTGCCGGATTTCTTGATGGCGATGGAAGCCTAATGCTTCAACTAAAGAAGCGTAAAGATGGAATTTTTAAATTCCGTTTTATGGCAACCATTTGTTTTTATCAGGATACTCGGCATGAAAAGGATTTGCTCTGGATACAAGAAGTTTTGAAGATTGGTTATATCTCTCGGAGACGAGATGGTATGACCGAACTGCGGATAAACGGTTTTAAGCAAGTAAGAAATATTCTTGCGAAGCTTATACCATTTATCCGTTTCAAAAAACTTCAAGCACACGCTTTACTAAAAGCTTGTGAAATTTTATCCACTACCAAATTCAAAATGCTAAATAAACAAAAGTTAATAAAACTCGTTGACTACGTATTGGTAATTCATAAACAAAATTATGTTACCAAGAAAAAGAAAACAAGAGAAGAACTTCTGCAAATTTTAGGTTTGACCCCGTAACGACTCTTCGCCTTTGCGCGAAGGACTCATACACAGATGAATCATTCCAAAGAGAATGACAGCTCGTATGGGTAACATGCAGCCCTCCAATTGGAGGAAGGTATAGTCTGCACTCCTAGAAATAGGGGAATATATGTGACGAGAGGACCGGAGTGAACTGACCTCTGGTGTATCTGCTGTCCTGCCAAGGGCACTGCAGAGTAGCTATGTCGGGAATGGATAACCTCTGAAAGCATCTAAGAGGGAAGCCAGCTTCAAGATTAGGAATCGTTATTAGAACCGTAAGAGATGATTACGTTGATAGGCCTTAGGTGTAAGTCCCGTAAGGGATTCAGCCGAGAGGTACTAATGTTTCGATTCCTGTTAAGAAATTTGGAAACCACACTCCTATGAAAATAGGGGACCAAAAAAAGATAAAGTTTGAATGTTTTGTATGGGTCACACCTCCGCCTTACAGGCGCGGTACACCTTTCGCACCTTCGGTGCTCAAGGTCTTGCAGATGGGTCCCATCCCATCTTCACCCATTCCGAACAGAGAAAGACCCAGAACGAAAAAATTTATTTAAATTCATTGTTTAGTGTTGGTGATTCATTGCAGGGGCCACACCTCTTCCCATTCCGAACAGAGAAGTTAAGCCCTGTTAAGCCGATGATAGCTTTAATAGCAAAAGTAGGTTGTCGCCAACACCAAGCAATGAATTTTTTCGTTCAGATAAATTTTCTCATGCCGATGATAGCTTGCGTAGTGAGAAGCGGAGCTTCGCAAGGCCGGACTCCGACTTGGGTCGGAGGAGGCGGGGTCGCGAGCAAAGTCAGTAGACTTTGACTGTGACAAAGTAGCTAGCCGCCAGAACACTGTATTTGAAGTCACACCTTGCTAAAATTTTCAAGAAGTTTGATAATGAAAGAATTATGAGTGATCCCTTCAATACCCTACCAGAATCCAAACGCAATCGCTTTGAAGGGATTAATTTTAGGGTTATTGATCCGAAAGACGAAAAAGATGCGGAAGGTAGAAGTTTTATTGGCCGACCAATGACCGAGTTTTTTGATTATGTAAAAGCGAAGTACGGGCAACGTTATAATATTCCTGGCCCAGAATATGAAGAATATCTTTTATCTTTACCCCCTAAAGACGTTCCCACAGAGTTTAAAAATGACAACTTCTATAAATTCATTGGCTCAATTGTTGACGGTAAAGTTCCTGGTGTGATGTGTGACACTGCCGGTAATTACGGACCTAAAATGAAATTATTCGCCCGCCGTGTTGCCCCAAGCGGTGATCTAGATAGACGGGACTGCGTTGTTCTACTAGAAAAGTAGTTTCTAAAAATAACTCAAAATACCCTTATCTCATATGGCTATTTCGACGTGCATCTTGACATTTACCCGCCCAAATTGGCGGGCTTGACTTTTATCCATGTTTTGTGCTATAATGTATAACGAGGTGCCCAATGAATGATGAGGAGAAAGTTCTCAATAGGATGGGGAGCGCTCTCATGCTCCTCGTTCTCGTGATCGGTCTCGTGTTCTTTCTGGCGGGATTCCGTTTTATCAACCCCGCCGATACCGCCTTTCATATCGTCGGGGGCGGCCTCTCCGTGTTCGGTTCCGGCCGCTACCTCTGGAAGCGCTGGCGCGACTGGCGCCACGCGTAAGTTCGCCGACACCCCTCGAAAGAGGGCACGGCATCCTGGGAGAAGAGTCATCAGCAAGCTCTTTCTCATTGTGAGGGGGCGTGCGGGGAGAATAGTCCCTCCCTGCACGCCCTTCCCAGGGTTTTTTGTTCCTAGTATCGTGCACATTTAGCTCCCCGAATTCGTTCTGCGAATCTCGGGGCTGCTTTAATTCTGGGGCGATTTTTGCTACAATATGGACATGAATCCCGTTAGAAGTCGCGGACGCATGGTAATTAGTTAGATTATGAAATTGAAAACATTTATTACAATTAACAGAAAGGACAGTATGCCTCAAGCGTACGCGTCCTACTTCTAACGGGATGTATTGGGCCCTGCAGAGACAAATTTTATATTTAGGTATTCTCTTGGTATTTTTTTTAGTATTAGGAACTTTAATTATCTACCCGCGTCTCAATAGGGCGCCTAGCTGTCTGGACGGCAAACAAAACGGCACCGAGACGGGCGTGGATTGCGGAGGATCGTGCACAAAGGCCTGCCGAACGGAAGTGGAAGATATTTCTATACTCTGGTCGCGCTCTTTTCAAGTTGTTCCCGGGCGCTACAATGCGGTGGTTTATTTGGCGAACCACAACAGGAGCGCGGTGGTGGAAAAAATAAATTATCGTTTTCGTTTTGCCGACAAGGACAATCTCTACATCGGCAAACGCGAAGGGGCGACCTTCATTCCGCCGTTTGGCAATTTCGCTATTTTTGAAAGTGCGGTGGGTCTCGGACTCTCTATCCCGGTTTACACTACCTTCGAATTTACCACTACCCCGAATTGGATCCAGACCGGGGTGGAAAAATTAAATCAGCTAAAGCTCTTGGTCTCCGACATTCAGTTGGAAAATGAGACAACCAGTCCGCATCTCTCCGCCACCATTAAAAATAATTCCTTACTCACCATTCCGGAGATCACTGTGGTGGCGATTCTCTACGATAGCGCGCACAATGCTGTCTCGGCCTCCAGCACTTTTTTGGACGAACTAAAGGGGGAAGAAGCCAGGGAAGTGAACTTTACCTGGCCGGAGGGATTTTCTTCTCCGGTTATCGCCAAGGAAATAATTCCAATGTACAACATCTCGCGGGTAAAATGGAAATAAGTCCGCCAAAATTTTCTCAAATATAAAGTTATGAAATTAGTAATGAGTAATAATTAAAATTTAGGTGGATAAATATGGATAGCGGGATCCTGAAAAAAATAGATTGGCTGCTGGTTTTTTTGATTTTACCGATAATTACCGCCGGACTTTTTACTATGAAATCCTTTGCGCCAACCGAAGGCACTGGGAACTTTTTCGAAAAGCAATTGATCTGGGTGGCGGTGTCCCTCGGTGTTTTTTTTATCTTCTCCTTTATTGATTTTCGGTTCTTAAAGCGCACGGACATCTTGGTCTTTCTCTTCGTTCTCTTTTCGGTGATTTTGCTTTCGCTTTTTGTCTTGGGTTATGTGGCACATGGGTCCAAGGCCTGGTTTAATCTGGGGCTTCTCTCTTTTCAGCCAGTGGACATGATGAAACTGGTTTTGGTGTTGATTTTGGCAAAATATTTTTCCCGCCGGCACGTAGAAATCAAGGACTTCAAGCACATTTTTATTTCTGGTTTTTATATGATACTCCCCGTCGTTTTAGTTCTACTGCAGCCCGACTTCGGCTCGGCCATGGTGCTTCTCCTCATTTGGCTTGGCCTGGTGTTGGTTTCTGGGATTTCCAAGATGCATCTTTTATATGTATTTATCGTTGGAGCCATTTCTTTTGCGCTACTTTGGGGCTTTGTCTTTGCTCCCTATCAGAAAGCACGGATCTTGAATTTTTTAAATCCACTCTCGGACATTCACGGCTCGGGGTATAACGCCTTTCAGTCCACGGTGGCAGTGGGCTCGGGTCAAATTACCGGCAAAGGATTGGGTTTTGGTACGCAATCCCGACTACAATTTTTGCCGCAGCCGGAGACCGATTTTATTTTTGCTGCCTTTGCCGAGGAGTGGGGTTTTATCGGCTCCGGACTCATCTTAATTTTATATCTCTCTATCATTTCCAGAATTTTATATATTGCTTCCTATGGCGCAACGAACTTCGAGATACTTTTTGGCATGGGAATTGCTATTTTCTTTATGAGCCATATACTAATTAATATCGGCATGAACTTGGGACTTCTGCCCATCACCGGGATACCGCTGCCTTTTATGAGCTACGGGGGTTCGCATTTGCTCACCGAATTTATGGCCTTGGGAATCTTAATGGGAATGCGCCGCTACGCTCGATCGATCCGCCGGGACGACATGCGCCATGAGTTTTTGGGAGTTTAACGATGATTTTAATTAATGGAAGAAAATTAAGAGATGATATTTTAGCCGATATAAAAAAAGAAGTGGCTCTTTTATCATTTACCCCCATTTTTTGCGATATCTTTGTGGGTGACGATCCAGTTTCAGCTCAATATGTTCGGATGAAGGCGAAGACGGCTGAATCGGTCGGGATAAAATTTCATAATGCAAACTTTTCTCAAGATATTTCCACTGCCGATCTGGTGCAGGAAATCAAAAAATTAAACACGATAAAAAATATGTGCGGCATCATCATGCAGTTGCCCCTGCCGGAGCATTTGGACAAACGATTGGTGCTCGATGCGATTGATCCCGGACTGGATGTGGACTGCCTTGGCGCGGTGGCTAGTGAAAAGTTCTATCAAGGCGAGACGGAGGTAGGTTTTCCGACTGCGCTCGCGTGTATGGCGATTTTAGATTCTCTAAATTTGGACGATAATCCTTCAACTTTGCTCAGGACAAGAAAAATAGTTTGTCTTGGCCAAGGCGAGCTGGTAGGGAAGCCGGTGGCCGCTCTTCTCCGCTTCCGAGGACTCGAGCCGATACCAGTTACAAGGAAGACAGAAAACAAGGAAGAGATCTTGAAAAACGCAGATGTTATAATATCCGGCATCGGACACGGCAAACACATAACAAGAAATATGATAAAGAAAGGAGCTGTGCTCATTGATGCAGGTACATCCGAAGAAGTGAACGGTCCGTCTGCCGAAGGCGCTTCTATCCAACCGGGGGCAAAAGTAAATATTGTCGGTGATGTTGATTTGGAATCCGTAAAAAACATAGCCGGCGCTGTCTCCCCGGTTCCTGGCGGCGTGGGTCCTGTCACCGTGGCTATGCTCTTGAAAAATGTATTAACTGTGGCGAAGAAAATGAAGACTTGACATCAAGTATTACTTTGTATATACTTTAGGTATATGAAAACATCAGCAATAAGTGTCAAAATAGATCCGAAAGTTAAGCATGCAGCTCAAAAAGTAGCAAACGAGCTTGGTTTTTCGCTTTCCGACGTTGTGAATGCTTCTCTTAAAAATTTGGTTCGAAGCAAAACCATTTCCTATTCCTTATTAGAACCATCGCCCTTATTAAAACGGGCTATAAAAGCGTCTCAACGCGAACAGGAGCGGGGCGAGCTGTTTGGCCCATTCGGTAATGTGAAAGATTTGATGAAGTCCTTAGAGTCATAAATTTTATGACGATAAGTCACGGCCGGACCTTTAAGAAAATGTTCAGAAAGCACCCTGTTTTTGTGAGAAAGAAATTTTACGAGAGAATTTGTTTGTTTCTTCAAAATCCGTATCATCCAATACTTAACAACCATACCCTAAGCGGAGAATGGGCAAGGCATAGGAGTATAAATATAACCGGCGATATCCGCGTTGTTTATAAACAAGTGACAGAAAGCCATGTTAAACTTGTTGCCATCGGCACCCACAGCGAATTATATTCTTAAAAGTATTAACGGTCGCTAAAAAATGATATAATTGTATTATGAATAATGAAATTTTTTATTTTTTTTATAATTTAGCGCATCAATCGACGATTTTCGATAGTGTCATAGTTTTTTTTGCTTTCTATTTTCCTTATGTGGTAATAATCCTGGCGGGGGTATTTCTTTTAATGCATCACGACGTTTTGAAGGCAGAAAATCCCTACCAAGTTTTTTTGGAAAAGAAAAAAGAAATTCTCAAGGCGTTTTTTGCCGGAATTCTGGCTTGGCTCCTTGCACAAGTTTTGAAATTTTTATTTTCTTTAGGTAGACCCGCAGAGGCCCTCGCTGGGATTAACCCGCTTTTGAGCAAAAGCGATTATTCTTTTCCTTCCGGACATGCCACTTTCTTCGCAGCGCTCGCGGTTTCTATTTTCTTTTTTCACAAAAAAGCCGGCTATCTTTTTATACTCTTTGCCTTGCTCATTGGCGTCGCTCGAGTTATCGCTGGGGTGCATTTCCCGGTGGATATTTTAGGCGGTTTTGCGCTCGGAGCTCTCATTGCTTATTTTGTAAGAAACGTATAGAATATAGCTTATCTTACCATGTGGAAGAAGGTAATTTGGGCAATAATAATTCTAATTTTGGGCGCGGGCGTCGGCCTGTTTGTTTTTAAATCGGAACCAAAATTAAACAAAAACTTTGATAATCAAAGGGCGTTTTTCAAAAACCATCCGTTTCGCCTAGGACTGGATCTCTCCGGTGGAAGCCACCTGGTCTACAAAGCCGATGTCTCCGGCGTGCCATCCGGTCAGGTAACGGATTCTATGGATGCGCTCCGCGATGTGATCGAGCGTCGCGTGAATCTCTTTGGCGTTTCCGAACCGATTGTCCAGGTTCAGGGCGCCGGCTTCATCTCTGGAGGGGACAATCAGCTTATCGTGGATTTACCCGGAATTACTGATGTCGAAAAAGCCACAGTCATGATCGGACAGACGCCCCTTTTGGAATTTAAAATTGAAGCACCCGAGGGGACTCCCCAAAAAGCAACCGTGGGCAAGGACGGCAAGTTGGTCATCGACCCCAATTCGCAATTTGTTTCCACTGAACTCACCGGCCGCTACTTAAAGAAGGCAACTTTGGAGTTTGACCAGAATACCCGTGAGCCGAGAGTAAGTTTGCAGTTCGATGAGACCGGCACGAAACTTTTTGCTAAAATTACAAAAGAAAATGTCGGAAAGATGGTCGCTATTTATCTCGACGGCGCTCCGATTTCCACTCCCGTTGTCCGCGAGGAGATTCCGAACGGCCAAGCGGTCATTTCCGGTTCCTTTACACCCACAGAGGCCAAGACCTTAGTCGGCAGGTTGAATTCCGGTGCCCTACCAGTGCCCATCACTCTTATTTCGAAACAAACTATCGGCGCGACGCTCGGGAGTGATGCGGTCGTCGCCGGAGTGAGAGCAGCCATTATCGGATTTTTACTGGTGGTTCTTTTTTTAGTTCTTTGGTATCGACTGCCCGGATTGGTGGCCGTTCTCTCTTTATGTATTTTTGTTTCAATTATGCTGGCACTATTTAAATTGATACCGGTAACGCTCACGGCCGCCGGCATTGCCGGATTTATAATTTCTATGGGTATCGCTGTAGATGCCAATGTGCTGATTTTCGAGCGAGTGAAGGAAGAACTGCGAAGCGGAAAAAAGGTTACCGACGCAGTTTCGGCAGGATTTTCCCGCGCCTGGTTTTCGATCCGGGATTCCAATATTTCGAGCATCATTACCGCGCTTATCCTCTTTTGGTTCGGCACGTCCTTAATCAAAGGGTTCGCTCTGACCCTCGGCATGGGAGTAATCGTATCGCTCTTCTCGGCCATTACCATAACCAGAATTTTCCTTTCGGTCTTAAATTTTGTCGGCGAAGGCAAAATTGCCAGATTTTTATTCAGTTCAGGAATTACTAGAACCTAGCTCCTAGAACCTAACTTTTATGTTTATTATTAAGCACAAAAAAATATTTATCGGCATCTCCACACTATTGGTTATTTTTTCAATAATCTCCCTTTTTATTTTCGGTCTGCGCATCGGTATTGATTTCAAGGGAGGGGCGTTGACGGAAATAATTTATAAGACCGCTCGCCCTGCCCAGGCCGACCTCGACGCTTCGCTTGCCGCATTAAATTACGGCACCATCCTAGTTCAGCCGACGGGAGAGATGGGCTACATTTTGAAAAGTCGAGACTTGAACGAAAAAGAGCATGCCGACCTCCTCAAAACCCTTTCACTGGAGGGCGGGAATGAACTTACCGAAACAAGCTTTACTTCCATCGGCCCTTCCGTGGGACGCGAACTAACCCGCAAAGCAATAATAGCCATTATTCTTGTCTCGCTTGCCATCATCTTCTTCATCGCTTTTGCTTTCCGAAAGGTCTCCAGGCCGGTTTCATCCTGGCGCTATGGTTTTATTGCCATCGTTACACTTCTGCACGACGTAATGATCCCGGTCGGTATTTTTGTTGTTCTTTCACATTATTACGGTGCAGAGCTCGACACTCTTTTTGTCGTAGCGGTTCTTACTATTCTCGGTCTATCTGTTTCGGATACCATAGTTATCTTTGACAGAATTAGGGAAAATTTGAACAACCAATCAAATGTAGCTAAAGCCAATTTCAGCGAAGTGGTCGGTAGAAGTTTGGAACAATCATTTGTTCGCTCTATTTGCACATCACTTACCGTTATCCTGGTGCTCCTGGCCCTTTTCTTTTTCGGTCCGGTGTCCACAAAATATTTTGCCCTAGTGCTGACCGCCGGCATGTTCTTCGGTACTTACTCTTCAATTTTCCTAGCTTCACCGCTTTTGGTGTGGGTAGAAGAATGGCAGAAGTCCGCCCAAGGCGGATCTGTCTCCGGTGGAAAAAATAATCATGAGTAATTTTTTTGGTTCAAAATTAAATAGTGTATTGCTCATAATTCTTATTCTTCTGATGGTGGTAGCCCTGAAGGTTATGCTGAATGATAAGGCAAAATACTTACCATTTTTAGATCAAAGTCAAAATACCCAAATCCTAGGCAACAAGGATGACCTCGTTTCTTTCTCTATTCTGCCCGGCTCCAGGGTGCATGGCGTGACGTCTTATCAAGGGGTAGTGAAGGGCGCGTACTTCTTTGAGGCGAATATTGGAATAGCCATTACTGATACAAATAAAAAAGTAATTTTACAGGATCATGCGAATGCCACTACTGACTGGATGACTTCTGGTCCGGTCTCATTTGGAGGAAGTATAGATGTATCCGGTTTGCCAAAAGGAGATGCATATTTAGTAATCCAGGCAGATAACCCTTCCGACATGCGGGAAAACGATAAATTTATCTTCATTCCGATTGTGATAGAATAAGCTGAAGTATGAATATCAAGGATGTAGAAAATTTGGCCGAGCTTGCCAGGATTGATTTAACAGAAGGAGAAAAACTGTCACTACTTAAAGATTTTGACAGTATTTTGGCTTATGTAAAACAGATTGAAGAGGTAAAGGTAGGAGAGACAAAGAGAGAAGATGAGCTACATAATGTTTGGCGGGAGGACGTACTCGCGCCTCGTGAATTTTCCAGAGAGCTTATTTTGAAACAATTCCCGGATTCCCAAGATGGATTTTTAAAAGTCAAAAAGATTTTGTAAAATTACATGATTGACCTTGGAAATCTTACAATAGAAAAGGCGCACGCGAGTTTTAAAAAAGGCGAATTCACCTGTCGTGAATTAGCTGAAGCATACTTAAAAGTAATTAAAGAAAAAAATCCTGAGATACACGCTTATCTTGAAATATACAGTGACGTGCTGGTACAAGCGGACGAAGCGCAGAAAAAATTCAAAAAAGGTAACGCCACTTTAATGACCGGTATTCCGCTGGCCATCAAGGACAACCTTTTATTTGAGGGACACATTGCTTCTTCTGGGTCTAAAATTTTAGAAAAATACGTAGCAACATACAACGCAACGGCCATTAAAAAATTAAAAGATGCCGGCGTAGTTATAATTGGGAGAACGAATATGGACGAATTTGCCATGGGTGTTTCTACTGAAAATTCAGCTTATGGTGTAACCAAAAACCCGTACGACACTACACGTGTACCCGGTGGTTCTTCTGGGGGTTCTACTACTGCGGTTGCTTCTAATATGGCCCTGGTTGCTCTGGGGACAGACACCGGAGGCTCCTGTCGCCAACCAGCAAGTTTTTGTGGCGTTGTGGGATTAAAACCAACATATGGTTCCGTATCTAGACACGGGCTCACGGCCATGGGTTCCTCACTTGATGTCATCGGCGCTATCGGGAAAAATATTTCAGATGTTCAGACCGTTTTTGATTTTATAAAAGGAAAGGATAACATGGATAGCACTTCTATTTCATCTGATTTTTATAAAAAAAATATTATACAAAAGCCAGTTATCGGGATACCAAGGGATTTCACAAAAGAGGGTGACGACAGAGTGCTAGCCAACTTTAAGGAGGTGATAAAAAAAATAAAAGCGCTTGGTTATACAGTAAAAGATATTGAACTTCCCAATGTTAAATATACTGTCCCAGCTTATTATATCGTTACTCCAGCAGAAATTTCAGCCAATTTGGCTCGTTTTGACGGTATGCGTTATGGTTTCAGTCCAGAGAGCAGAAATTTAGTAGAAGTTTATACAAAAAGTAGGGGAGAAGGTTTTGGCAGAGAAGTTCGTCGCCGTATTTTGCTCGGCACTTATGTACTTTCTCATGGTTACCAGGATGCGTACTATAACAAAGCCAATGCAGTTAGACGATTGATAGTTGATGATTACAATAAAGCTTTTAAAAAAGTTGATTTAATTTTAACTCCTACTACCACCGGCCCCGCATTTAAAATTGGAGAAAAAGTAAACGATCCAGTAAAAATGTATTTGGAAGATATTTTTACCGGTCCTGCCAATATGACTGGCCTGCCAGCAATTTCTATTCCTTCTGGTTTTGTAGAAGAAGAGGGAAAGCATCTACCACTTGGTATTCAATTCATTGCTTCCCACGGACGGGAAGACCTGCTCTTTGCGGTGGGGAAGAAGTTCGAAGCGCAAAACTAATAGTCCATGGTATAATCTCCTCATTACCGACTAAGAGAGCCCTATGTATCCATTAAATCTTCCCGATCTCAATAATCCGCCTCCGGAGTCGATTCTCGGCACCAAGTATTTAAATGCGGATTATTTGTTCGATCAACTCCTGAAGTTCTTCACTTTTATTTCCCACAAAGAGACACTAACCAACCTCAACAACCTTCTTATTCTTCTAACACTTTTTTTTCTGACGATAATTTTCTATTGCGCCGTGCGGCTTTTTGAAATACGTCGAAAGGAGCACCATCATCTAGAACAAGAAATCCGGGAATATGCACATCGTCAGGCGGAAAGGGAAAAAAAGGAACAAGCGGAGCGAATGGTCTCCGAGAACGAGCGCTGGCGAAAAGTTTTAGATTATCTATTTTCAGCAAATGGCGCGGATTGGAAACTCGCTGTCATCGAGGCGGATGCGATGCTCGAAGCATTGCTCGACCAGCTTGGTTTTAAGGGAGAAACTTTCAGTGACAAATTAAAAACTGCTGATCCGGAGAAGTTTCACAGCTTACCGGCCGCCTGGGAGGTGCACGCCATCCGAAATCGAATTGCCCATGAAGGCTCGGAGTTTTCGCTTTCCCAACACGAAGCCAAAAGGGTAGTAGCTCTGTATGAGAGCATTTTCCGGCAATACGGATATATTTAGACCTCACCTCAATTTCTCTCCTTATAAAGGAGAGGCGGACATTGTTGCGGGAGCCCGAATCGAACGGGCGTCTCAAGGTTATGCATACCACTATAGCTTTCGTTACTCCGCCATCCGCCAATTGACGGAGGCGGATTTGTGGTCTGGACTATACCATCTCCTTTCTAAAAATAAACTAAAGATTAAGGAGCTCGCCATCTAGTCTCTACACGTTTATCTCCACTTTTATCGGAGAATTTAGCTCGGAATTGTCCTTCTTTTAAAAGAGAGGAGTTCTCCGAATTTGGCGAGTACGCACTTGATAATTTCTTATCAAGGGGCCCATTTTGTCGAGCCTTGCGAGATGCCTCTTCTCTATCCCGCAGGAAGAGTATATCCTATCTACCTTGTTCGTGCAAGTGGATTTTGTTATTGTTATAGTATATAATATACCTTATGTACTATCCACAAGTTAAAGAAACAGCTATAAAAATGCGAAAGAGAGGTATGAGTTTTGGTGATATTTCGAATAAACTTGGCGTGGCCAAATCAACCCTTAGTTTTTGGTTCAAAAATATAATTTTGACAGAGTCCACAATTATAAAAATTAGAACGAAAGGTAAAATAAAATCTATCCAAGGACTTTTGCGTTATTCAGAATTCAAAAGAAAAGAAAGAATTAAAAGACATTTTTTGCAAAAACAAGAAGGTGCTGCAGTTTTAGGGCATTTGTCTGATAGAGATATTTTAATGATTGGCTTAGGGTTGTATTGGGGGGAAGGGTATAAGTATGAAAATAGTGAACTAGGATTTACTAATAGTAATCCATACATGATTCGTTTTTATTTCAAATGGCTAGAACTTTGGAGCGTTAAGAGAGATTCTCTTATATTTCGTCTCACACTGAACGAGTTCTTTAGGCGAGAAGAAGAGAAAATAAAATCTTTCTGGGTTAATTTTTTAGGTATCAAAAAAGAACAATTTTCAAAAACCACATTTATTAAAACCAATATAAAAAAGGCCTCACTAAAAAATAAAGAAAAATACAAAGGTATTTTGAGAGTGAAAGTAAGAAAGGGTACTAGTTTAAGAAATAAAATTATTGGGGCAATAGATCATATATCAAGGATTTAATGCTTTTATTTTTGTGAGTTTTCTGTTATATTTCGTACATTGCCGGCGTAGTTAAACGGTATAACAAAGGACTCATAAGCCTTGATCGGAAGTTCGACTCTTCCCGCCGGCACAAAATTAAACTTTGAAATTACACGATTTTATGTATAATGAACTAGGCACGTCTAAACTTTTCCTACATAGGAAAAAATACGTGTTTACGAAGTACATTAAAAT
>MFVU01000035.1:5167-17046 GCA_001787125.1 Candidatus Nomurabacteria bacterium RIFCSPLOWO2_12_FULL_44_11 | reverse complement strand
GCTTGTTTTGGTTTGAACAAACCAAGGATATTATTCAAAACCATGTCATGCGTTCGCCCGACCCTAATGTTGTGATAGTTAAGAAATGCAAAGTTATCCCGATTGAGTGTGTAGTCCGTGGCTACATCACTGGAATCACTTCTACCTCCCTTTGGACGCACTACAAGGAAGGCAAACGCGATTTTGGAAATTTTGTCCTGCCAAATGGGCTGGAGAAGAACCAAAAACTTGCCGAACCGGTGTTTACTCCCACCACCAAATCCGATGAGCATGACCGTCCGATAACTCCGGCAGAAATCGTGGCCGAAGGCATCCTGACGAAAGAATTGACTGCCAAGTTGGAAGTGACCGCAAAGGCGCTTTTCAAAAGGGGGGAAGAGATAGCATCGGCTCGCGGACTCATTCTGGTTGATACTAAATACGAATTCGGCCTCGACGAGGACGGAGAGCTCACTTTAATTGACGAAATTCACACTCCCGACTCTTCCCGTTACTGGAAGGCGGACACATATAATGCCAGATTTAAGGAAGGGAAAGATCCGGAATATTTCGACAAGGAATTTTTGCGCCTGTGGTTTAAGGACAACTGTGATCCCTATAACGATAAGATTTTGCCGAAAGCACCACCGGAACTCGTCGCTGAGCTATCAAGGCGTTATATAGAAATTTACGAAACGATCACCGGCAAATCTTTTGTTCACGATTTTTCACAACCAATTGTGGTTAGAATTACAAATAATTTATTAAAAAAACATGATAAATGACGCTATAAGTCCTTTGGATGGAAGGTATTTTGAAAAAACCAGAGCCCTGGAGCCGTATTTTTCGGAGCTTGCCCTGATGAAATATCGCACGATGGTGGAATGCGAGTATTTGATCGCTCTATCCGCCCTCGGTAAAACCGCTCTCCGAAAGTTCTCTCCGTCCGAAACTAAAACCATCAGGGAAATTTACGAAAAATTTGATGACGCTTCTTATAAAAAAATAAAGGTCCTCGAAGAAACGACCAACCACGACGTAAAGGCAGTTGAGTATTTCATAAAAGATGCTCTTGCCAAAACTGCGCTTAAGGATTGCGTAGAGTGGGTTCATTTCGCTATAACTTCGGAAGACACGAACAATATTGCTTATGCGCTCATATTGTCCGCTTCCTTGGAAAAAGTTATCGTGCCTGAAATTAAAATTATACTTGGAGAAATAAATGGCTTGGCAAAAAAGCACAAGGACTTGCCCATGCTCGCTCGCACGCACGGCCAGAGCGCCAGCCCGACTACTTTTGGCAAAGAAATGAAAGTATTCGCGTCGCGAATTGAAAAACAGCTGGAATATTTGGTAGCAGTAAAAATCCGGGCAAAATTAAACGGGGCAACCGGCAACTACAATGCGCATTTCGTCGCCTATCCCAGGATTGACTGGCTTGCCTTCAGTAAAAACTTCATTCATGATTTGTGCCTAGAACCTAATCTTATTTCTACCCAAATTGAGTGTCATGATAATTACGTAGCAATTTTCGACACTCTAAGAAGAATCAATACTATTCTTATAGATTTTAGTCAAGACATGTGGCGATATATCTCCGACGGTTGGATAATTCAAAAGCCCAAGGCAGGGGAGACGGGTTCCTCCACCATGCCCCATAAAATAAATCCGATTGATTTCGAAAATAGTGAAGGTAATTTAGGACTAGCAAATGCGCTGTTTGAATTTTTTGCCCGCAAGCTCCCGGTATCGCGCCTGCAACGCGACCTTTCTGATTCAACCGTCGAGAGAACCTTTGGCGCCGCCTTTGGGCATTCATATCTTGCATACGTGATGCTTTTGAAGGGTTTACGTAAAATTGAGATTAATGAAACAAAAATAAAGCAGGATTTAATGGCTCACCCGGAAGTGATTGCGGAAGCAATTCAAACAGTTCTACGTAGAGAAGGCGTAGAAATGCCGTATGAGAAGCTAAAGGAACTTACCCGCGGCAAAGCAGTCACTATGGATGATTTGTCTCGCTTTATTGATTCGTTAAAGGTGACGGATAAAGTTAAAGCTGAACTTAAGGCAATCACTCCTCTAAATTATACCGGCCTGGCGTCAAAACTCGCGTCCTAGGTCTCTTTAGGGTAAGATAGAAAAATGGTGCTTCGAATTTTGGCCTCGCTGGGGTTTCTTGTTTCAATACTTTATTTTCCTTTTTGGCTTTCGGTAATTTTGGCCTTCGGGATGGCACTATATTTTTCAATTTTCTGGGAAGCCGTCGTTCTATTTCTTCTTTCGGATTTATTATTCGGGGTTCCGGGAGCGGGACTTGGGGGCGCAACTTACATATCTTTTACAATTTCAGCGCTGGGATTAATTGCCCTGGAATATTTTAAAAAGAAGTTAAAATTTTATCCGAAATAAGATGATGGTTCGATTGTTTAAAAGAAAAAAGAAACATGATTCCCTAATAGAGCCGGATGAAATTTTTCTCGATTCAAAAAACCTGCAAAACTTTAATCGTCAGCAGTTTGAGGGGCGAATTGAAAAACCGATCACAAAAAAAACGATTTTTATTATGGGCAGTTTTTTCTTTGCCTTTATTTTGATATTTTTCATTCGTCTTGGATACTTACAAATAAATCAGGGCGAGCGGTATTATGAAAGAAGCAAGAATAATACCCTGCAAAAAGTGATCATTTTTGCGGATCGGGGTATCATCTACGATCGTAATAAGATTGAACTGGCTTGGAATAAAAAGGGCACAGGGGAGGACTTTGGCATCAGGACTTACAAGCAAAGCGGGTTTTCGCATGTTTTAGGATACGTGAACTACCCGGCTAAAGATAAGTCGGGTAATTATTGGCAAAGCGAATTTGAGGGCCTGGATGGATTGGAGAAACAGTATGGGGACATTCTCAACGGAAAGAACGGTTCGAAAATAACAGAAACTGATGCTCGGGGAGCAATCCATTCGGAAAACATTGTGAATATTCCGGTGCGAGGCGTTGATTTGATAACTACAATAGATGCTCGAGTACAAACAGAATTATTTTCCCTAATTAAAAATGCGGCAGAGAATTTTTCATTTTCCGGCGGGGCCGGAGTCATTATGAATATTTATAATGGAGAAATTATCGCTTCTACCAGTTTTCCGGAATACAACTCTGAAATTCTCTCCTTGGGCAAAGATGAGCCGGCCATAAAAAATTATCTTGCTGATAAAAGAAAGATTTTTTTGGACAGAACTATCTCCGGGCTTTATACTCCTGGCTCTATCGTAAAGCCATTCCTGGCACTAGGGGCATTGGCTGAAAATATCATTGACCCTCATAAACAAATCCTTTCGACTGGTTCAATATCCATACCCAATCCCTATCTGCTCGGTGAAAAAACTGTTTTCAAGGACTGGCGGGTAAACGGTTGGACGGATATGCGCGAGGCCCTGGCTGTTTCCTCGGACGTTTACTTTTATAGCATTGGCGGCGGCTATGAGAACCAAAAGGGACTGGGGATTTTAAACATTGAAAAGTATGCAAAACTTTTCGGCCTCGGAGTGACAACCGGAGTTGATTTGCCTGACGAAACCAATGGCACTATTCCAAGTCCGGAATGGAAAATAAAAAAATTCAATGGCGACCCTTGGCGCATTGGCGACACCTACCACACTGCCATCGGACAATATGGTTTTCAGGTGACGCCGATAGAAATGGTTCGGGCGGCAGGAGCGATTGCCAACTCCGGCACATTAATGACTCCACACTTCGCCCTGGGCGACAAAGTGATGGAAGCAAAAACTACCGAGGTAGAAATGAACAAAGAATATTTTCAAATAGTCCGCGAGGGCATGCGACAGGCAGTCACTAAAGGGACAGCATCAGTGCTTAATGTGCCCTACGTAGAGGTGGCGGTCAAAACTGGAACGGCGCAAATCGGCGCAGCGAAAAATAGGGTCAATTCCTGGGTAATAGGATTCCTGCATTATGAAAACCCAAAATATGCCTTTACTGTAATGATGGAGTCAGGGCCTACAACAAATAGCGTGAACGCCTCTTCAGTCATGCGCCAGCTCCTCGACTGGATGGCCCTCAATACTCCGGAGTATTTTGAGTAAATTTAGCGAGTAACACAAATCTGATCTGCAGCTGCAACTACTGCGCCAGTATCTACATCTACAGTTTCTGGTGCACAAACAATAACTCTATTACCATCAAGTTCTATAGTGTAACCGGTATCATAAACATCGGCTGCATCTGCGCAGTCATCTTCACTAAGTGCTTGATCGTCTAAAGTTGGATCGGCCGGAAGAGCAGGAATATATTCCGGAACCAACTGATCACATATATCTGCCTCGTTCGCGTCGTCAGTAGAATCACCATCATCTTTAATATCATCTACTGCACTATCCAAGTCATCTGGTAATTCTCCTTTGTTAGCAACAATAAACTGACCTACAGCGTTCAATATTGCATTCACATTTGAACTACGTTGTGTATTGCTTGCCTCACGAAAATGTCTAGCAGGATTGATTGCCACTAAAACAATCGCCGCTAGGATAGCAATAATACCGATAACGACCAAGATTTCTATGAGCGTAAAACCTCTATTTCTTAATGATTTCTTCATAATTTATTTATAACTAATAATAATTGTAGTTCTATCATAAAACCTATATCTTAGCAAGAGCTAAGGGAAGGGCATTCCTCCCATTTTGAAATAGTCATGTCATCCGGGTCAAATTCAATTTTCAAGTTTGTGAAATACTTGTTGTCGTAATACCCTTGGACTTTTATTTCACCGCTTGTAACTGAATCGATAGTGCAGTCATTTCCAGCTACTCCATCAACATCGATGTCTTCTCCTCCACTATAGCCGGGATTGTTAATAAATTTTAAGAGTGCCGTGTCGACACAAGCTTCTGCGGCAGCAGAACTGCGCTCTTTTAATTCAGAATCTAGGACATTAGAAAGTCCATAGAACCCGGTGAAACCTAAATTGGTCGCAATTAGCAAAAGAACAACAGAGATAATAATGGCAAACATTAAAGCAATAAATCCTGAATTTTTTTGTTTCCTTCTCATTATTTTCGTTGATATTTGGCAATAATAAAATCAAGCCCGTTAATTCTAGCTGTTGCTGTAATTCCTGCCGGGGCACCAGCTATCAGTGTAAAAGTGAGACAATCTACTGAAATGTTTTCTGTAGTAATGGGGGAGTAGGAACCGCCATTCTCCCGCATTTCGATTTTTCCGTCAACTGTGTTCAATCTAATATCAACCGGGCTCATCGATCCATCAGATCTAACAACAGATATTGCCTTTTCGCATGCTGGACCCGAAATCGAGGGCGTACTGGCCGGGTCAATACCCGTTAGCGCCCAGTTAATTTTTCGTAAAACAAAATTGCCTTCTTCTTGAACAGTATTTTTTACTTCAAGATTGCTTGCCCCCTGGATCAGCTGATACGCAATAATAAATGCGCTGCCCATGAGCAGAGTAAATAGCGCAATATAGAGAAGGACCTCCATTAGTGTAAATCCTCTCGAGTTTTTATTATTTCTCGTCATTAGCAACTTCCGCCGATTGCTTTAATAATTTTTAGGTTAACATTGGAACTCGCATTGAAAAGCGGCAGATAAATCAAATTATTATCGTAATCAAGGTCGGTAGGATAGGTTGAAAAGTCAATCCCACAAGCAACGACGTCCCAACGAGTGATCGCGGCGGGGTCGGAAATATTAAGAACCACAAAGGGCTTGTTAGGGTCTGAAGTCGCGACGAATGCCAAATTGGCCGCGACATGAATGCCGACTACGCTTGATCCGCTACTGTTTAAGCCGAGATTCATTGATCCGAGAATCGACGGTGTCCCGGGATTACTGATATTAATGACGAAAAAGTCCCGGCTCATAGCATTGGTAGCTCGCTCCCGACCGACATACGCTCGATCGCCTAGAACAAATAAACTAGTCCCGTCCAATCGTTCGTTGGCAGCATTGCTTCCTGGCAAATTGAGAATGCTGCCGGTAGCCGGAGTTCCTGCGGGATTGGGGATAGAGCCCGGATTGGTAACGTTGAGAACTGTAAGCTCGCCGATATCATTGGAAGTTGCAAGATAGGCGTAGGTCCGAGTAGTGCCTCCGACGGCTTGGGTTTTAACAAAGATATCGTTTAGATTGTGATCCACTGGGTCACCCAACGCCACCCCACCTTTACTTCCCAACCAGCTCGGAGAGCTTGGAGTGGTAACATCGAAAACGTGGAACTCCGCTGCGCCGCCTGCAACTAATCTATGTGTTCCCAGATAAGCGCGTTCATTAAAATAAAAAATAGATCTGCCTCCCGGACAAGTAGCGGGACATGTCCCACTCACACCGGGCAGCGACACTGGCGTAAATTTGTTCGGTGCATCCAGGTCCGAAATATCAACAACTACAAGTTGCTCTGTATTTTTGTTCTCATCATTGGCAATGAAAGCATAATCTCCGGCAACGTCTATATCCTCAAGTCCATCAGAAATATCGAGAACACCGTGCTTAACAGGATTATCAATATCAGAAACATCAAAAATATAAAAATCATCCTTATTATTGCCAGCCGCCTTGGTCACCAAGTAGGCAATATTATTTTGTGCATCTATCGCTTTGCCTTTACCTTCGGTTTTCAAATCAATGCCACCATAACTTAGGTCAATAGGTTTCTTCCAGTCATCCAAGCCGGGTGGAGTGAAAGCACAGTCGCCGCCGAGAGCTAAAGCAGTGACTATGTCGCCAAGGTGCGTTATAAAATCCACAGTCATTGTTCGTCCTTCGACTGTCCAATTTGTACTGCTAATAATATCCTCTCCGCATTGCGTGACAGAGGCCGGATCAATGGTTAATTTTCTGTTATAAAGAGGGTCAGCGACACCAGAGCATGGAGTAACCCCTCCATCATCGCAATCCTCCACCGATTCGAAATCCTCTCTAGAATCAGCGCGGGCTTTTTCGAGTAATGCCTGGGCCTTGGAAATAGCTTCTATGTTTGTTTGTGTGTCCACCGCCACAGATTGATTGCCGAAAACAACCAGAATGACGGCAGTGATGCATAAAATAAGCACTGCGAAAGCAATGAGAATTTCAAGAGTTGAAAAACCCTTCGACAAGCAAAGGACAAGTCCTTTTTTGTTTTTACCAGTTAATTGTGCCTGCATCATTTATTATTATATCGGCAGATTTTGTGCCGTCGGTTATGTTGATGGTATCACCAGTTGCATTACCCGTCAGTTGTTCAAAAGTAATAGTTGGAAAAGTGACAGTTATGTTGGCGTTTGCAGGAATGGGTTCAGTAAATCCTCCCCCACAGGTATCTCTAAATAAAATGTAGTTCGGTGCGACATAGCATACGCCATGCGGCGATTCAAACATGTTCGCCATGGCTCGACTGCGCGCTTTTTCTAAAATAGAAACTATTTTTGTCTGCTCCGCTGAAAAGTTATTCTGACCAATAACGCTCCAATCCACAATCATACCGAAACCAATAATTAATCCAATAATGGCTGTGACAACGAGTATTTCAATCAAAGTAAAGCCCTTCATCTCATTTTGGTGTCAAATGTTGGGTAATACCGTAGATCGGCGTAATGATAGAGATAGCTACAAAGCCGACCAGAACACCCATAATTATCATGAGCGCCGGCTCGATGGAGCTTGAAAGATTCTTGGTCTGATCATCAAATTCATTTTCGTAGTATTCGGAAAGGTAAATCAGGGTAGTGGATAAATTGCCGCTTTTTTCGCCGACCCCGATCATGTGACCCACCATGTCGGGGAAAAGTGAAGGAAACTGTCTAAATATATCCGACATATTTTTGCCTCGCATAACTGCCATAGAGGTGTCATTAAAGGCCTTTTTGTATTGGACATTATGAGTCGTATCTGAAGTAATGAGGAGCGATTCGGTAAGAGTGAGTCCGCTCTTGAGCAGTAGCCCTAAGGTGCGAAGAGTATTGGTAAGATTGTACTTTTTGGCAATCCCGCCGAAAAGCGGAACGCGCAGAATGAGTCCGTCATAAATAAATCTAACCTGATGCACTTTTTTAATTAAAACCATAACAACTGCGGCAATAATTGCCAGGCCGAAGAAAATATACCAGCCGTCATTGCGCACCACATTGCTTATGGCTATGATCATACGAGTGGAAAGCGGAAGCTCCGCTTTCAAACTCGCGAATATTGGGAGAATTTTTGGAAAAATGTAGACAATCAAAAGTCCGGTAATGCCGAAGGTGGCAATAGTTATGATAATGGGGTAGAGGAGGGCGCTCATTATTTTCTTGCGGAGAATTTCTTTCTTCTTTAATTCATCCGCTAAATAATTCAAGCTCTGGATTAAGGTGCCGCTCGATTCGCCGGCCTTGATAATATTGATGGCGAAATTGCCGAAAACACCCTTGAAGCGAGCGAGTGACACCGCCAGGGTTTGCCCATTGGTTACGTCGGAGAGCACTCGACTGAAAACCTTTATTTCGGATTTGGACTTGGTTTGTTCCTTGATCACGTGCAAACTCTCGAGCATGGGCACGCCGGCCCGGATCAGGAAAGAGAGACGCTTGGCAAAAAATGTCTGCTTTTTGACTGAAAACCGGGCGGGGAACGAGAAATCCAGCTTCGGGAATTTAATTTTTTTTAATTTGGAAAATTTCGGTATTTTAATTTTCGGGAAGGAAAATTTTGCTATTTGCGTTTTTTTTGAAGAAATTTTCTTCCTTGCAATATCAAATTGTCTTTTTGGACTATTCATGAGTCACCCGAAGAACTTCCTCGATGGTAGTCAGGCCCTGGAGTGCCTTTTGGAACCCGTCCGAGAGCATGGTGGTCATGCCGTTTTTGATCGCCAGTTGCTTCATTTCGCTGGCGGAGGCCTTACGTAAAATTGCTTCGCGAATTTCTTCATCCGCTACCAGAACCTCGGCGATGACGATGCGGCCCTTGTAGCCCATACCATTGCACTTGGGGCAACCCTTGCCATGAAAGTATTTTTTATTCCGATTTAGGACCGCACTCGGCACTGTTTCAACAAGGCGCTTGTATTCTTCTTCGGTCACAATTTTGTCCTCCTTGCAGGTCGTGCAAATTTTCCGCACCAGACGCTGGCCAATGGCAATAGAGACCGTAGAGGCGACCAGAAACGGCTCTACTTTCATGTCCAGGAGCCGCGGGAGCGTCGTGGAAACGTCATTAGTGTGCAAGGTGGAGAGAAGCAAATGGCCGGTGAGGGCGGTGTTGACGGCAATGCTCGCAGTATCTATATCGCGAATTTCGCCTACCATGATCACATTCGGATCCTGACGGAGAATCGAACGGAGGCCATTGGCAAAAGTTAGTCCCGTCCGCGAGTTGACCTGTATCTGCTCTACGCCTTCTACGGCGTATTCAATCGGGTCTTCAATGGTAACGATGGAAATTTCTTTCGAATTTAACATTTTGATGAGCGTGTAGAGAGTCGTAGTTTTGCCCGAGCCGGTAGGCCCGGTAACCAGAATCATGCCCGAGGGCTTCTTAATTGCCTGCAGAATTTTTCTCTGATCCGGCGCACTGAAACCGAGTGTCTCCAGAGTAAAATTTTCTACGTTGTCCGAGAGCAAGCGCAGCACTGCATTCTCGCCGTGATAAGTGGGAGCGATGGAGACGCGCACATCCACCGAGCCCGAGCCGGCAATGATGCTTCTAAAGCGACCGTCCTGCGCGGAATGGTGCTCGTCGGTGCGAAGCTGGGATAAAACCTTAATGCGCGAAATTATTTCCGAATGGATATTTTTAGGCAGGGGCAGGGCGTCTTCGAGAACGCCATCGACTCGAAAACGAAGCCGTACAGCTCTCTCCTGCGGATCGATGTGAATGTCGGAGGCGCGAATGGCAGCGGCATGCTTGAGAAGTTCGTCAATTAAGTTGATAATTGAGAGGTTCGCCCCCGCCGCTAACTCACGCTTTATGATTTTATTGAATTCATCCATATTAATTTCTAACGGGATCCATATCAATTAACAAACGAGGATTATACTACAAAATAAAATGGCTGACAATACCATAGAAACTCGGCTGGCTTGTTTTCAAGCATATGATATAATACTGTCTTAGTAGTAATTAATAAAAAACATGCATAAAAAAATATCTTTTATTGTTATTATGTTTCTTTTAGTGGGATTCCTTTCACTTCCGGGAAGCGCCAACGCCAGTCATTCCTGGGGCGGTTACCACTGGGCTCGCACCTCGAATCCCTTTACTTTGAAATTAGGGGACAACATGTCTTCCACGTGGGACACGCATCTTTCCACGGCATCAGTCGATTGGACCGCGTCGTCAGTTTTAAACACTAGTGTTGTGTCAGGTCTTAGTAATCCAAAAAATTGCCGGGCGACCTTAGGCAGAGTAGAGGTTTGCAATAGCAAATATGGCAATAATGGCTGGCTCGGCATTGCTCAAATATGGATTACGGGCGGAAAACACATCACGCAGGGTGTCACCAAAATGAACGACACATACTTTAATACTTCCACCTACAATACTCCGGCTTGGAAACAATTCGTAGTCTGCCAGGAGGTTGGTCATACTTTTGGGCTCGACCACCAGGATGAGAACTTCGGCAACGCGAATCTGGGGAGCTGCATGGATTACACCAATGATCCGGACGGCGGCGTGGGCGGCGCCTCCGCGACCGATCCTTCGAATGAACACCCCAACACACATGACTACGCACAGCTCGGAACAATTTATACGCATCTCGATAGTATTACCACAATTCTTTCATCGGCTCCGAGTAAAAAGGGAAACGCGCTTCCAGAAAATCTTGAGAACCGATTGGAATGGGGAAGGAGCGTCAGGCAAGACCTGCAGGGGAGAGACAACGTTTTCGTCCGAGATTTAGGCAGGGGAGAGAAAGTTCTCACTCATGTTTTCTGGGCACAGGAATAATTATTACTAAACGCTAACGAAATAAATTTATGGAACCTCAAAATAATGTCATGAACACGAAAGGGGATAATAAAATTTTTGGAATTTTATCCTATTTGGGACCGCTAGTGCTAATTTCACTTCTCACGAAGAAGGATGACCCGGCTGTGAAATTTCACGTCAAGCAAGGGCTGGTTCTCTTTTGCATAGAAATCATTCTTTCAATATTAATGGCCGGAATGATGTTGCCACTCTGGGAACTCTACAGCTTAATTCGCCTGGCTCTCCTTGTTCTTTCCATTATCGGAATCATAAACGTCGTGCAAGGGCGTGAAAAATCACTTCCGGTAGTCGGCGGTCTCGCTCGTTACTTTACTTTTTAAACTTATACTTGTAATTATTTATGCCTGTCTGCGTCTTTGGTAACAGGTGTCTTTTTGGGGTTTTTTGGTATCCACAGGATATCCCCAGAAATTTGACAAGCCAACCTATATATGTTAGGGTTCCGGTATATTGAAGGAACTTTGTTTTTTTTATTATTAATTTATTTATTAGTCAAATTTAGAAAATATTATGAAAAATCTCTCCAAGTTCCTGGCATTTCTAAGCGTATTTGCTGTTGTTGGGACAACCGCAGCACTTGTAGTTTTTGCGGCCCCCCCTGCACCGGTGACCATTTGTCACGCAACAGGCAGCGGCTCTTACAATACAATACACACAAATGAAAACGCGATTAGCGGCCATTTTGAAAATAATGGAACGCCCAAAGCTGGACACGAAGATGACTTGTTATTTGAGGGTACAGTAGAATGTCCAGGTGACGACCCAGAACCGGGGGTTATTACAATTGTTAAAGTTATCGAAGGGGAGACAGATGCAACTCCAGATGACTTCAGCTTTCAAATTAATGGAGGTGCTGTCGTAGCATTCGAATCTGACGGTTCAAATGATGTAGAACTTTCCTTAAGCGGAAGCCCGTACA
>MFVU01000035.1:0-5151 GCA_001787125.1 Candidatus Nomurabacteria bacterium RIFCSPLOWO2_12_FULL_44_11 | reverse complement strand
TTCGAAGACGGTTCCTACCCAGGCAAAAACTGGAGTACGGAAGGACAGGAAATTTATAATAATGATTGTAATATCCCGGCAGAGGAACCGGTTTTAGGCTGCACCGACCCAGAAGCAAATAATTATAACCCAGAAGCGACCGAGGACGATGGTTCCTGCACCTATGATAATCCGCCGCCTGAAACTTCTGATATCACTGTCTGCAAGCAGGATGGCGAAGGTAATCCTTTGGCTGGTTGGACCATGCAGCTCCATGACAATTTACCGGGAGATGAAAATGACCATGAGGGTGAAACGGGTGAGGACGGCTGCGTTACTTTTAACGACATAGAAAACGATGTGGGAAACGACGGTCTGTGGGAAATATTTGAGGTATTGCAGGACGGCTGGGAATTTGAATCGGTAAGCTGCGAGCCGGACGTAACCGAAGGGGAGGTATTTTATCCGGAAGGCCGGGTGGGCACTAATATTTTAATTGAAGGTGACGTTACTTGCACTTTTACTAATACCCATGTAGTTCCGCCGCCGCCAGAAGATGCCACCATTTCACTAACAAAAATCGTCTGCCCGGAGGAATCCGATCTCCCGAACTGGGCTGGGGAAGATATGATAATCGATGAAAATACCGCTTCTGATTTTCTTAACGAGAACCCGCAGTGTAATCTGGAGCCGGACTGGCAGTTCCAAATCAGATATTGGGGACCAGAGAATGTAGCCAATGATGATGACCCGAATACGCCTGATCCGGGCGGGTCATTTATAGGCGAGACCGGAAGCCCATGGGAAACTATCCCGGGCGCGACGGATTCAAATGGCGTTCTTACCACAACGTTTGATACTGACGATGTTTGGCATTTCTTCGTTCGGGAAGTTCTGAAGGAAGGATTTATTCCGTTTGCCGCTCCTGAAAATACCGAATCTGATGTATCAGCTGAAATGTACTGCCATAGCGATGTCACAAATTATGACAACTGGGAAAGAGTTGATGAACCAGCGGCGAACCTCACTTATTACTGTGTTGCCTTTAATGTCCCAGAAGAGGAAGAGCAACCAGATACCGGCTCAATCGAACTGGTCAAGGTTTGGGTGGGAACAGCTGGTAGCACGACTTTGAATATCGGCACGACAGCCGACGGCAGCGACGTTGATTCCGAGCCTTTGAACGCAGTTGCGGGCACTACAGGTTCGAATGAAGTCGAAGTGGGAACTTATTATGTTTCTGAAGCTGACCCTGGAACAAATTACACTTCGTCCTTATCTTGTATCAATACTTCCAACGATAACGCCGAAGTCATAGTTGGCGAGGACAATGCCGTCGAAGTCGGCGCAGATGAAACCGTCGTTTGTACCTTCACGAATACACTTGAAGATGGCACGGCCCGTATAATGGTTGTCAAAAATACGACTGATGGCGACGGGGCATTCCAGTTCACTGGAAGCGGCGTAGAGTCGGGGCTTGAACTTACGACCGTTGATAATACAGCTTCATCTTCCTTCTTCGATGTCTTTGCAGACCTTGATGGGGAAACTTACGACGTTATCGAAACACAGCAAGGGAACTGGACATTAATGAGCGTGGAGTGTGTCTATGATAATGAGTCAGTAGGGCAAGATACAGAAAACGGGGAAATAGTGACGGTTTATCCAGGAGACGAAGTTACCTGCACCTTCATCAATGACTTCACTCCGCCCCAGACACCGACTCCGGAGTGCTCCGACAATGGCGACAATGGCGATTCCGAGGACTCCTTGGCTGATGAAAATGATCCGGGTTGTCACAGCGACGGAAATGTAAATAATTCAAGTTCTTACGACCCGAATGACGATAGTGAATCAAATGAATCCAACCAATGTTCAGACGGCATAGATAATACTGACAATGAAGATTCCCTAATAGATTCAGATGATCCCGGCTGTCATACGGATGGCAATGTGGAAAATTTGAGCTCTTGGGATTCGAACGACAATGATGAAACCGACACACTATCTCCAAGCCCAGATTTGCCAGAGTGTTCTGATGACAATGATAACGATAATGATGATGTAATAGATTCTGCTGATTCCGGTTGTCACACAGACGGAGATGTAGATAATTCCGATTCATACGATCCAAACGATAATGATGAAGAAGATGAAGGAGGGGGCGGTGGAAGTAGCAGTTCAACTTCGAGTGGCAGCAGGAGGAGACCTCTAGGTCAGGTTCTCGGCGCCGCGACAGATATCTGCAATGCTGTGGACACTTACATGCGCCGCGGCTACAGAAATTTACAGGACGAGGTGCAAACTCTTCAGAATTTTCTGAATAGTTACCTACAATCGGGACTAATTGTTGACGGCGTATACGGCCCAAATACTGAAGCCGCTGTCAGAATTTTTCAATCGGCACGCAAGGACAACGTCCTCAAACCTTGGGGTCTCAATTTGCCAACGGGTATCTTCTATAAAACATCTCTGGCAGAAGCGAAAAGATTGATGTGCCCGGATGAATTTGGGAATTTGCCAATTCCTACCGACTTGATTCCTTGGAGTGCCAATCCTGCTCAAGTTCCTCCAAAGGCCTAACTATTATGGACTAGGAACAATGCCCTCTCCGACCCAGGTCAGAGAGAGTTTTGTTTTTTTGTCCCGATAGGTTAAAATATACGAATTAAAAGAGACCACTGCTCTTGACTTTATTATAAAATAGGTGTATAATATGAAGTATAATGAATAAAGTAGCGAAATGGCTGAAAAAGTATTTTATTCCGCACGAGGAGAATGATTACAAACCGCATTTCCTGCGCCACGAATCCATGACGCTTTTTTTCTTGCTAATTATTTTAGTCGAACTCGGCTTTCTCGTGCAAGTATTTGTAGTTTTTGATAAAACAAAATTTCTCGCCGCGGTTCTACCCGGAGTGCTTACTAATCTCACCAACGAAGAGCGAGAACAAAACAACCTGCCGCCGCTTAAGGAAAACGATCTTCTGACAGAGGCCGCCGTGCTCAAGGCAAAAGATATGGCCAGTCGCGGATATTTTGCCCATACCAGCCCGGAGGGCCTTACCCCATGGTATTGGCTGGAACAAGTAGGGTACCGATATACTGCCGCCGGAGAAAATTTAGCGGTAAATTTCTACGAATCCGAAGATGTCGATCAGGCCTGGATGAATTCCCCGACGCACCGTGCCAACATGCTCAAAGATGGCTTCACGGAAATAGGCATCGGGGTGACAAGCGGCGTCTATCAAGGACGTAATACGGTTTTCGTCGCGCAGTTCTTCGGCACCCCTCTCAAAATAACTCCGATTGCGCCTCTACCTGTGGCTCTCGCCGATAACACCCCGAAGCCTGCTCCGATCGCACCGAAAACAACGCCGGCGCCAGCGCCGGCGCGAATAGCGGCAACCCCGACACCGACTCAAGTTCTGGGCGAGGAAAAAGGCGCCACGCCTCTTTCGGCTACCGAGAAAACAACATCCAACCAATCCCGAGCAAAGACGCTTTTTGAAAAAATTCTCACCTCGCCGCTCAAATCCGCAAATTACGTCTACGGCATTATGGCGCTTATTCTTCTCGCCGCCCTCATTCTGGCAATTTTTATCAAGTCCGAAATACAACACCCTGCAATTATTCTAAGGGGCGTTACCTTGATGGCGGTCATTATTTTCCTATTTATCGTCAATGTAAAGGTGTTGCGCCCGGATGTAGCAGTGCCGACGGATGATCTCTCGGCGAGCATCATCATTGCATATTAATATCCGCCTGGAGTATAATGTTCCCATGCGTAAAATAAGAATAGTGCTTGTTTTGGGTGTGTGGGTAGTAGTTTTGCCTTATTTGGGCTTTCCTTTTTTTTGGAAAAATATCCTACTGTCCCTAACCGGTCTCGGCGTCGTCTACATTGGTTATGCCCTCTACCGAGAATACCTGGTCAAGGACGGCAAGCAGGTATTTGATAATTTTTCCGAAAATAGCAACTTTAACGAAAAAGAGGGAGTTGGCATGGACAGCACCGAAAATCGAGTTCCGAGTATCTAAAATAACATGCTGGAATTCTCGAAAACAAAACGCAAAATTGTAGCTGTTCTCTTTGTGGCCGCATTTTTTTTCCTGGGCGTCTATATTGGTTTCACCAATCAATTTAAAATAGGCAAAGTGACATCGCTCGTGGCCGGGGCCACTGAAATAAAAGAGAGATCGGTTGATTTTTCCGATTTCTGGAAAGTATGGGACCTAATCGATGAAAAATATCCGGGCTCGGAGAAAATAAGCGACCAGGAAAGATTGTACGGGGCTATTTCCGGACTACTGAACTCCCTAGACGACCCCTACAGCGTATTTTTCAAACCGGATGAGGCAAAATTATTTGAAGAGGACATTGCGGGAAGTTTTATCGGTGTAGGCATGGAAGTCGGCATCAAGAACAAAGTTCTCACGGTTATTGCGCCGCTAAAAAATACCCCAGCAGAAAAAGCCGGCATCAAGGCAGGCGACAAGATACTCAAAATCGATCAAACTATCGCTAGCGATTTAACTATTGACCAGGCCATAAAATTAATCAGGGGAGAAAAGGGCACGACAGTGATTCTCACTATTGCGCGTGAAGGAGAAAAAGGACCCAAGGAAGTGCCGATTGTCCGCGACACTATCATTGTGCCAACTCTGGATACCGAACTTCGTCCAGATAATATTTTTGTCATAAAATTGTATAGCTTCACGGCGAACTCAACCGGTCTTTTTCGGAACGCGCTTAGGGAATTCAGTCAGGCCCGAACGGATAAACTCCTGCTCGATCTCCGTGGCAACCCCGGTGGCTACCTCTCCGCCGCAGTGAACATTGCGAGCTGGTTCTTGCCTGGAGGCAAGGTAGTAGTGACGGAGGACTATGGCACAAACAAGAAGCCGACTGTCTACAGAAGCAAAGGGTATGATGTCTTCAAAAATAATTTAAAATTAGTAATCCTTATTGATGGAGGTTCCGCTTCGGCCTCGGAGATTGTCGCCGGAGCGATGCAAGACCACAAACGAGCCATTCTGGTCGGGAGCCAAAGTTTCGGAAAGGGCTCGGTACAGGAAGTAGTCAATATTACGACAGATACTTTGCTCAAAATTACCGTTGCTAAATGGCTCACGCCGAACGGTAATTCCATTACCGAAAAAGGGCTGACT
>MFVU01000034.1 GCA_001787125.1 Candidatus Nomurabacteria bacterium RIFCSPLOWO2_12_FULL_44_11 | reverse complement strand
AATTCAATAATTTTAAACGGTTCTCTTTCAAACCCTTTTTCGCCCAAAGTTTTTTGCACATCATGAATATACAAAACTCGCATACCCGCCTTAGTAATTTCTTCCTGCACGCCCTGCACCGCTTCATCAAAAGCTTTTGTTATAGTTATTGTGTAATCAAATTCCATGTGTTTTATTATTATATCAAATTATAATTTATTACTTTTCAACCGCAACGAATTCAAAACAACACTGATACTGCTAAAAGCCATGGCGATAGCGGCGAAGATTGGATTAAGCAATAGCTTGAAAAACGGATAGAGCACTCCGGCGGCGACGGGAATAAAAGCGATATTGTAGAAAAACGCCCAAAAAAGATTCTGTTTGATTATAACCATGGTGCGCCTGGAAAGTTTTATTACTTCCGGAATAAGCATCAAGTCCCCGCGCATTAAGGTGATATTGGCTGATTCCATGGCAATATCCGTACCCTCACCCATGGCAATGCCGACATTGGCCTGGGTTAACGCCGGAGCGTCATTGATGCCGTCCCCGATCATTGCCACAATTTTCCCCTGTTCTTGCAACTCGCGCACTTTTTCTGATTTTTTATCAGGTAGCACTTCGCTCATAATATTTTCTATGCCTACCTCTTTAGCTATGGCTCTGGCAGTGCGACTGTTATCTCCAGTAATCATCCAAACATCTATATGATTTTTTTTGAGAGCTTTTATGGCCTCAATGGATTCTTTCTTCAACACATCGGCCACTGCCAACGCGCCCTTAATTTTTTTATCAACCACTAGAATCATTACGGTCTTGCCTTCGTTTTCCAGTTTGGCAATATTGGTCTCGTAAGGAGAAATATCCAGACCAATATCTGATACTAAAGCCCGGTTGCCCAAATAGACCTCAACCTTTTGGGGTCCGACTTCTAGAACCCCCTCTAGTCCTTTTCCGGAGAGGGCCTTAAAATTCTCAAGTTTATATAATCCGATTTTTTCTTTTTTCGCCCCGTCCAGAATGGCCTGCGCTAAGGGATGCTCCGAGCGCTGTTCCAGTGAAGCGGCGAGGTTTAAGATATTTTCTCTCGGTTCATTGCCCAAAACAAGAATATCGGTCAATTGCGGTTTTCCTTCCGTCAGCGTACCAGTTTTATCCAACACTACCGTATCTATTTTATTGGCTATTTCCAGCGAAGCGGCATCTTTTATTAAAATCCCCCGGACGGCGGCACTGCCGGAAGAAACCATGATGGCCATGGGAGTGGCGAGCCCGAGCGCGCACGGGCAAGCGATGATGAGGACCGCCACGAAATTTATCAGAGCGAAGGTGAAAGCGGGAGTCGGCCCGAAGAAAAACCAAACAAGAAAAGTCAAAAAGGCCACGACAAATACCGCGGGCACGAAGTAAGAAGAAATTAAATCGGCCAAGCGCTGAATCGGCGCCTTGCTCCCCTGGGCTTCTTCCACCATTTTAATTATGTGCGAGAGCACCGTGTCAGAGCCCACCTTGGTCGCGCGGAAAGTAAAAGTTCCGAATTTATTGATGGTACTGCCGATAACCGCGCTTTCAACTTTTTTATGCACCGGCATTGACTCTCCGGTAATCATGGACTCGTCAATTTCCGAATCGCCTTCGGTTATTTTCCCGTCAACCGGAACCCTCTCCCCCGGCCGAACGACTATCAAATCCCCGACCTGCACTAGGGCAATAAGAATTTCCGTTTCTTTTCCATTTTTTATAATTTTTGCGGTTTTGGGCTGCAGACCAATGAGCTTTTTGATGGCTTCCGAGGCCCGCCCTTTCATTAAAACCTCAAAATATTTTCCTAAAAGGATTAGGACGAGTATGATTGCCGAAGTGTCAAAATAAATAGCTGGCGTTGTCCCGCCTTTGATGAAAAAAAGAGGAAAAACAGTAACCGCCACGCTGTAAAGATACGCGGCCAATGTTCCGACGGCAATTAAGGTATTCATATCAGCCGTGCGGTATTTGATAAGCAGTTTCAATCCGCTGTAAAACTGCCAACCCACCCAAAACTGCACCGGGGTGGTTAACACTAGTAAAAGCCAATTATTATTCAGAAACTCCGGCACAAAAGAAAACCACTGTGGAAAACTGCCCAGGAATACGACTAGCGCGAGTGCGCCGCCAACGACGAGCTTGCGTTTCATTTCTTTTATTTGGTCTTCCCGTTCCATCTCCATATGATTATGCTCCGGAGAATTCATTTCCATATCCATGTGGGGCATTTTCATTCCTGCTTCGTTTTTTATAGAAACGGTATTAGCATTTTTAGAAATCAGGCGATAGCCCGCCTTATCTACTGCTTTTTCCAGATCTGATTCAGAAATTTTTGTGTCGTCAAATTCAACCAGCGCTGATTCGGAGGCAAAATTAACCGTTGCGGAATGCACCCCGGCCGTCTTAGAAAGCGCTCGTTCAATCGTCGCCACACAACTGGCGCAATGCATTCCCTTTATTTTGTATGTTTCTTTCTTCATATCCTATTTGCGCTTTAGCTGGTAAACTTTTAAAATTTCTTTGGTAGCTTTGTCGGTCTGTCCGCTTTTTATCTGGTTCACTACGCAATGCCCGAGATGCCCCTCAAGAAGAGCGTCCTCTACATTTGAGAGTCCCTGTTTTACGGCTGAAGTTTGAGTAATAATATCAACGCAATATGAATTTTTTTCTACCATACTTTGCAGGCCCCTGATTTGACCTTCAAGAATTTTCAAACGCCTTATCAATTTTGGTTTACTTGTCTGCATAGTTAAAGTATATACCCCCCTGGGGGTATTGTCAAATAGTTATCCACAGTGGCTTTGTGCGAGCAGCGGGAATCGGACCCGCGTTTTTTGCTTGGGAAGCAAATATATTACCACTATATTATGCTCGCATTTTTTATTTAAACAAATTTGCTAAAAAAGACCAGAATCCCCCGGTATTGGCCTCCAGTGGAACTTCGGCCTTATCTTCATCGACTATGACTATCAGTCCCTCGCCCTCTTTGCCGAAACCATATCGATCTCTAATATTCTCCTCGATTCCTTCCTCGGTTTTGAGAGTCGTGATACTGAAGGAGAGCTCTTCTTTTTCTTGTTTCAAGTCATTAATCTTATTTTCCACCATTTCCCTATTTCGGGATGTTTCCCGCATCTTGCCCCAAAGACCGAAAACATTCCAGGCAAAAATTAGAAAAACAATGCCTAGAAATACTAGAACAGCGCGAGAGGCCAGTAAATTTTTCCACTGGTTAGTTCTTCCAAAATTTCTCATTATAAGCAATCTATGTTATACTGCTCAGGTATTATATGCTTTTCAATAAAAAACATCAAAAGAAAGTGCAGGTGATTTGGGCGGTGCTTACCGTGCTGATTATCGTGAGCATGATCCTTCTCTACGCTCCTATTTTTCAATAAATTATTCTCCGGCACGTCCCGATTCACTTGAATCGAGGATCCTCGACTATGGTCGGGACATCATCTTCAAGAATACTTCCTGCGGAATATTAACTCGCCCACGCTCCTTCATTTTCTTCTTGCCTTTTTTCTGCTTTTCGCGAAGCTTCATTTTGCGAGTAATATCTCCGCCATACATATGTTGAGTAACGTCTTTCTTCATACCGGATAAGGTGTGTGAAGAAATAATTCGCCCCAGTGCCTTGCCTTGGATTTTTAGGGTGAACATCTGCCGTGGTAAAATTTTTGACAATTTTTCCACTGCCTTCTCGGCCTCTTCCTCCACCCGCCTTTTAGAAATCACCTTAGAAAAAGCCGGCACTACTTCATCCGCCACCAGAATATCGAGCCGGGTAACGTTCGCTTCTCGCCAGTCAGCTATTTCGTAAGAGATCGATCCGTAGCCGGAGGAAATGCTTTTTAATTCATCAAAAAAGTTGCGGTAAAGCTCGCGTAACGGCATCTTCACCGCTATGGCGGAGCGACTATCTCCAAAATTTTCTGTTTCCCCTACCTCTGCCTCATGATCAAAAAGTTGTTGCATAATGCCTCCCAAATACTGCGCCGGAGTAATTATTTTTACATCCACCCAGGGCTCAAAAACTTTTTCAATATTGCTGTCGTCTGGGAAAAAGTACGGGGAATAAATGGTGGCTTTCTTCCCGTTTTTATACAACACATCATAAATAATGGAAGGAGTCGTAATAACCAAATTTAAGTCAAATTCCCGTTTTAGCCGCTCGGTGATTATTTCTAGATGGAGCATGCCCAGGAATCCGCAGCGAAATCCGCGGCCGAGCGATCCGGAGGACTCTTCTTCGTAAGAAAAAGCGGAATCCGATAATCGTAGTTTGCCTAGGGATAATTTTAGGGTAGCAAAATCATCCGCATCCTCCGGAAAAACTGAGGCCCAAACTACCGGTAGGGCCCGCATATAGCCCTCGTAAGGAGGGAGCGGATTTTTGACCATAGTAATGGTGTCACCGACGGATGCGGTTCCGGGTTTTTTTACTCCAGTGACGATATAACCAATTTCTCCGGATGAAAGTGAACCACGCGGTGTCTCTTCCGGAGAAAAGGTACCGACTTCCAACGAAGTAAATTTTTCGCCGGAAACAGAAAAAATTAAATTATCCCCGCGCTTTGCGCTGCCGTCCAGCACGCGCACAAAAACCACAACTCCCTTATGATTAGAATATTTAAAATCGAAAACTAGCGCACGCAAGACATTGTCTCCTTTGTATGTTGTGGTGGGGGCAGGCATGCGTTTTATGACTTCCTGGAGCAAATTTTCCACCCCTTCGCCCGTCCTACCCGAGACCAATAATATCTCTTCTTCGTTGCAATTAAGTAGCTTAATAACTTCGTGTTTAACCTCATTCACTCTTGCTAAAGGAGAATCAATCTTGGAGAGGACAGGAATGATTTGCTTAGCTTTTTCTTTGCCTCCATCGCGCGCCATAGCAAGCGTGGTAAGGGTTTGCGCCTGCACTCCCTGTGTGCAATCAACCAGTAAAATAGAGCCCTCTACGGCCTTTAAGGCGCGAGAAACCTCGTAGGAGAAGTCCACGTGCCCGGGGGTGTCGATCAAATTCAGAACATAATCCCCATACTGCATCCTGACCGGCTGCATTTTGATGGTAATTCCCCGCTCGCGCTCAAGCTCCATGGAGTCGAGAACCTGGTCACGCATTTTGCGCGCCTCAATCGTATGCGTTATTTCCAGCATCCGGTCCGCCAAGGTGCTCTTGCCGTGGTCAATATGCGCGATGATTGAAAAATTTCGAATGTGTTTTAAATCCATAAATAGATAGCGCATAGATAGCGCCTAGATAGCGCCTTAGGCGCTATCTGGGACATTATCTGGTAAACTTTCTTCTTCTAATAAAGAAGTTCGCCCTCTTTCTTCCCGCACTATAGAGATAATTTCTTGAGAATGTTTTTTAAAATTTTTGCCTCCATTAAAAATTTCAAGAATTTTTTTCGCTTCGGCTTTTGAAACAATATTAAATCGACCATTTTCATATTCATGGTCACTGGCTATAACAAGATCTATTTTATTTTTTGGAATACTATGAACTTGATAATTCTTGTTGATATAGCCAAGAATTTTGTTAAAATAATTCTCACTATTCATCAAGCTGGATTTAAATGTACCTTGGAAGAGTGACCCTGTGCGAGAATATTTTACATTAAAATACGAAGTGTATCCTGCCTGCAGTTTTTGCATAAACTTTGCTGTACCTCCATCTATTAATTGTTTTAATACAAAATGAAAATGGTTAGGATTTATGCAATAAACAACTATGGCCACCAAGGGTTTTATTTTCGATAGCGCCTTAGGCGCTATCTCAGGCGCTATCTCACTTCGATGCTTTCTTAAGTTTGTCAAACTTCCTATGCGTTCGGGTCGATTAAACCCCGTAATACTTTCCAAGAAACGAGACAGGTCTTTTTTATTAATAAAAATATCTCGCTTCTCAACCCCGCGATTGTATATATGGTAATATTCCCCTGTTATAATCGCCTGTTTTCTCATTGCATCAGTATATCATAAAAATAGCGCCTTAGGCGCTATCTGGTTATTCTAAAAATCCGCCGGTCTGATGCTCCCAGAGATCGGCATAAATTCCGTTCTTTTTTAATAATTCTCGGTGAGTTCCCTCTTCGGCAATTCTGCCTTGATCGAGCACGATGATGCGATCCATTCTCTGAATGGTGGAAAGCCGGTGAGCAATAACGATAGCGGTCTTGCCTTTCATCAGTTCACCAAAGGCATCTTGAATGTAGGATTCGCTCACGCTGTCGAGCGAGCTAGTGGCTTCATCCAAGACCAAGATTGGGGCATCCTTGAGCATGGCACGCGCAATGGCCACCCGCTGTCTCTCTCCGCCGGAGAGTTTCACCCCACGCTCGCCTACGAAAGTATCATATCCTTTAAGCAGTTTTGAAATAAATTCATGCGCATGAGCTTTTTTTGCTGAATCAACAATTTGCACTTCACTCGCTCCCGGCAAGGCATAAGCGATATTGTCCCGAATGCTCCGATGAAACAACACTGGTTCTTGGGAAACGTAAGAAATATTTTTACGCAGATCGTTTTGGGTAATGTGCCTGATATCTTGCCCGTCGATCAAAATTGCACCGGAAGATATATCCACAAAACGCAGAAGCAGTTTGGTGATGGTTGTTTTTCCAGAACCGGAACGCCCAACCAACCCCACCTTCTCTCCTGGATTAACGGTAAGAGAAAATTGATAGAAAACAGAAGAGCCATTTAAGTAACAGAAATCTATATTTTTTATTTCAATCCGTCCTTCCTTGATTGCGCATTTTTCCGGATTGTCCATATCCAGCACATCCGGCAACTGCTTAAATATGTCCACCATTTCCCGCATATCGGAAAATGATTTGGTAAACTTGGTGGTTGCCTTTCCCAAATCCCAAAAATGCTGTCCGATAGTTACCGAGTAGCTTTGGACCAGAACAAACAGACCAGCTGAGATTTTACCCGTGAGCCAGAGGTAACCAGTAATAAAGGCGACGACTATTTGCGCCAACATGGACAATCCCGACTGAATAGCGTTTATTTTATTACCGAAATTCCAGGCACGGAGACGCAGGGTTGCCTCCTTGCCCGTAACTCCTTGGAAACTCTGCATTTCCCGATCCAGGGCCGAGGAGGCCTTGATCGAGAGAGAATTAGTAATAGTATCCGCTAGATAGGCGGTTACTCTTGAATCAGCCGCGGCCTCGGCCAGATCATAAGCAACTTTTTTGCGAGACATCAGGAGGATTATAAAAATATAAACAACGGACATCCCGAGAAAAATCAGGGCAATCAATGGGGCTTGCAGGAAAAATACAATGAATATCGCGACTAGCAGTATTGCCGAAGTCCAGAAATTATCAATTAAAATATCGTGCATGACTTCAAACGCCCGTACAAATTTTCGGGCCCGGTTTACTAAAGCACCAGAGAACTGATCTGAAAAGAAAGTGTAGGAGTGTCCGTGAATTTTTTTGAAGGCAAAATTATGCAGATCCTTTATTACTGAGGATTGGAACTTCGCCACTACATATTGAGTCAGCCGTCCGAAAAACCAGGCAGTCGGCAAAAGGGCGGCGATAAAAAATAAATTTCTGTACAGAGCATCGGATAAAAGCGCTCTACTTACTCCGGTGTCAGAGATAATGTCAACTATTCGCTTGTAAAACAACGGATTGATAACATTGGAAAGCAACATGCGAATGGTATGCAGGAAAAATATGCCATAAAATTGCCACTTGTAGTTTCGGACCGTCGGCCAAATATAAGAGATTGTGCTTTTAAAATTAGGCATAGAAAAATCCACTTTAGTGGAACATTAGGATTCTAGCAGAAAATAGCCAAGATTTAAAGAAGATAAGATTAAAGCCCTTCCTGGGGTGGAGCAATAACCTTCGCCCGCCAGAATTTAGTATGGAGAGTTTTGCCTAGATCCTTCAACTCCTGGCTGCCGAAGAGATATAGAAGAAAAACTCCGGCGCCGATGCCCAAGACCCCGGAGATAAACCCCTGCAGAAAGACACCCCAGAAAGTATCCAATCCGAAGAGTGGAGAAAAAATATTTAGGCCGATATAGGCCACCACTCCCATAAAAAATGAAGCGCTTAAATTCTGGAAAAATGTTTTGGTAATAAATTGATTTTTCTTCATAAAATCTCCTTTGGTGAAGAAACCTAATAGAAGGAAATTGATGATAGTGCCGCAGGAATATGCCAAAGGAAGCATCAACACTTCCGTACCGGCCACATCCGAGACCTTGAGAATTGCTTCGATGAAATATTTAAAGCTCGAATAATGCTGGAAAATATATAGAAAAACCACGGAAAATAAAATAATGGAAAGAGAGGAAAAGAAATTTATTAAAAGCGGACGTTTGGTATTTCCCCCGGCGTAATAGGCGCGAGCGAAAAGAGCGATGAGCCCTTGCGCCATTATGGAAATTGAAAATATCGCGAGGGAAGCCGCCACCAGTCGGGTATTTTCCCAGGAAAAAGAGCCGGAACCGAGGACAACCCGCACGATCTGTGCTCGAAGAACGATAAAGAGGAAAGTTACCGGCAGAGACCAGAAAATTATCGCCCGGGTGGCAGATCCTAAATGATCCCTGAATTCCTCGAGCTTGCCCGAAGCGTAGGACCGAGTCAAGGTCGGAAAAGCAGCCACCGCGTAAGAGAGACCAATGATCCCGAGGGGCACGGATTGGATATTGAGAGAGAAATTGAAAACTGAAATTGATCCCCCCTGTAAATACGAGGCGAGAGAAATTATTGAAATTAAAGCGATATTGTTAAAAGAAAGTCCGAGGGTCCGCGGTAGCGATGTGAGCACCACACGCTTTATTTCTTTAAAATTGATCGCGACAGAAAACCTCGGCGCAAAGCCCGAGCCCCTTCCGGCGAAGGCCTGAATCAAAAAGTGCATCAGCGCGCCGAGCACCACTCCCGCGGCCAGTCCGGAGATACCGAAAATGGGATAGAGAAATAAAATGCCGAGGATGATGCCGAAATTGTAGAAGATCGGGCTTAGGGCATAAATAAAAAATTTACGAAAAAGTTGGGTAATGGAACCGAACAAGTTGGAGAGCCCAAGCAGGATCGGAGAAAGAAGCATGATGCGCGAGAGCATGATGACTTTAGCCTGGAGCGCCGGCGCAAAGCCGGGGACGACGAGGGCTACTAAATGGGGCATCAAGAAAAAAACTACCAAGGAAACCAAAAGCATGGCAAAAAGAAATACGGTAAAGACATCGTCGAGGAATTTGCGCGCCTCCGCGGTGATTTTTCCATCCGCTAGTTTGGCAGTGACGAATGGGATAAGTACGGTAATGGAAGCAAGAGAAGCAATCGAAATAAAAATGAGGTCCGGGATGCGGAAAGCCGCATAATAGGCGTCAAGTTCTGGTGACGGACCGATAAAATGCGCGATAAAACGGTCGCGGAGCAATCCTAATATTTGAGAAAGAAAGGCGAAAGAACCCAAAAGAAATGCGGCCTGATTTATATTGCCATATTCTCTGCCAAAAATTCTAAAGAATCGCTCCATTCCGTTGCACTATTTCGCCCTGAGAGTATTTACATATTTTATGAGGTCTGTGTTACCCGGAGCTATCAAGAGCGCTGTTTCAGCGTAAGAGAGGGCATCTTTGCTGTTGCCTTCGCCCGTCGCAATCTGAGAGAGTAAAATCAGCGCATCGATATAATCTTTCTTGAGAGCCAAGGCCTCTTCGGCATAATCTTTCGCTTCTTTTACCTTCCGAGCCGCGAGGGAAACCTTTGCCATGGCCAATTTACTAGTAGGATTAAGTGGATTGAGAGCCAAAGCGGCATTATAGGCATCAATGGCCTTGACATAAGAACCCTCAACACCATAGGAGGTAACAACGCTGTGCACTGCGCCCAAGGTCTGGAAGTTCAAATAATTTTCGGGGTTAAATCTTGTGGCCAAGGTCGCGCTACCCAGTGCCTGGGTATAAGTTGTTCGCAGATCATCTTTCTCGGCTTGGGTTAATGATGCACTTTTGGTAACCAGGGAATTGAGTTTGATAAGATAAATCTGAGTATAGGTTCGTAAATAGACGTCGTTACTATACAAGGAAAGAGCTTTCTGAATGTTCGGTTCGGCCGCCGGAATGGTGTCGGCTTGCGACACTTTTTCAAAATAGAAAAGGGACGCAAAGCGACCAACGTGTTTGAAGGCAAGCGACGCGGAAACAATAATTAGAACCACAAATAATAAGATAAAAAAGAAACTTTTTCGGTGATCATTTAAGAATCCGATGGACATAGCTCCCTCCGGCCGGCTGCCGGTGTGAAGCCCGATAAATATTCCTACGAAAGCCAAAGAAAGAAGAAACAGCACAATGCCGGTAAAGTAAAAGAAAGAGGCGATAAGGAGATAAAGCGCAGCGATGAAGAAGAGGGACATTTCCGTATTCAAGCCGTTTTTAATGTTGGCAAAAAGCGACTTCAGGCCGGAAATTAAAAAGAGGACCAGAAACACGAGCCAGGAGAGAATGCCTAAGTAGCCGGTAGTAGAGAGGAGTGTCGGGAATAATCCAGAACCGACGTTGAATGGAACGTTCCAAAACAAAGTGTTATTTATGAGCGGTGATTTATATTTCGCCCAGGCGGCCCCGAATGTATTCGGGCCTGTTCCCAGAACCGGTTTTGCCTCTAGAACTGCCTTGGTAGTGGCAAGTGTGGCTTTAAGAGTCGGGCCTACTTCATTACTCAAGAGCCCCAGGCGGGACGGGAGATAGCGACCCAAAAGCGACTGCCCGGAGTTGAAAAACAACAGACAAACCATCACCACGGCGAAAGAAAAAATCGGGAAATGTTTTTTGGGTTCCGCCCCCGCCGATTCCTCTCCACCGGAGAAAGATGAAATTTTGTAAACAAATATAATTAAGGCAAAAATACCGAGGATCATCCAAACAAAACCAAAATTGACGGCTGCAACCAACAACAATGAAAACAGAAGCAATATTCCCAGCAGCCACTTCCCTATTTTAGAGATTGAAAAAAATTCTAAAATAAAAAGAAGCACAAGGGCTGCCAGCCCGACAAAAATACCAAAAGCATTCCAGGCGCCGAGCAAATTTTCAATCTTGTTTACTCCCAGAACTTGGAAAGACAAAGCCCCTGGCGTAAAAAAACGAAGGGTCTGAAAAATAAACAGGGCGGTAAATGACAAAATGAGTCCGAGCAAAACAATTTTGGCATTTTGACGATTACCCACGACGATAGCGGAAAAGAACATTAAAAGGAAACCGGCTAGCAGAAACCAGAAAGTGCCGATATCAAACATCGTACCGAAAAAGGACATTTGCGGCGCTTGAGAAAAAATAGCTGAAAGAAGCACCACTACCACTACGCCTAAACCAGCAAGCAGGGTAAGGGACTTGGGGATGACAACCTTCCCGTCGGAGAATCGCGCCATCGCCCAGAAAATTATTGAAATCGCGAGACCCACAACCAGAAGCACCCCTTTGGACGTCTCGGCGGTTATTCTGGAAAAAGGTAGAAAGAAAACCGGGAGCAAAACGATGACACAAAAAAGCGACCAAAAAGAGATCCTATCCAAGATGTTTGACCACATATTATATTTTTTTATTAAGATGCATTAATAAATACCAAACGGCCGTTAAGTTGGTTATTTCATTATACTATACCTTTTTTTTATTTCTAAACGACAATGTTGATAAGTCGGCCCTTGACGTAGATAACCTTTTTTGGCGTACTGGAGATATATTTGGAAACCGAGCCCTCGGTCAAGGCCTTGGATTTTATCTCGTCTTCGCCCGTCTCCGCGGGGACTATAATCTCTCCCCGAACCTTGCCGTTTACTTGTACGACAATTTTTATTTCTGTATCTTTTATTCTAGACAGGTCATACTTAGGCCAGGGTTCAAGATGGATGGATTGTTTATGTCCCAGTAATTGCCATAGCTCTTCAGTTATGTGCGGGGCGAAAGGAGCCAGTAACTTGAGGAAAATTTCATAGACCTCTTTGGGCATGGTCGGATTCTCGTTTAAAAAAATCATCAGCGCCGAAATGACGGTATTGAAGCGCATACCCTCAATATCTTCCGAAACTTTTTTAATAGTTTTATGCAAAGCAGATACAGAAGAATTTTGAACGGGGAAGGTTCCAGCCGAAGGCTGGAGTAATCCGGAAAAATTTTTCTGGATCTGCGTAGCGACTTTCCAAACCCGCTCCAAGAATCTCCGCGGGCCGATGATGGCCTCCTCGTTCCAGGCAATGGCTTGGTCAAATGGCCCCATGAACATTTCGTAAACCCGCAGGGTGTCTGCGCCGAAACGCGCAACAATGTCATCCGGATTAATCACATTCCCGCGCGACTTCGACATCTTCTCCCCTCCTTCGGCTAAGATAAGCCCATGCGACGTGCGCTTTTTATACGGCTCGCTTGTAGGCACCAGGCCTAAGTCAAAAAGGAATTTGTGCCAGAAGCGAGAGTAAAGTAAGTGCAAAGTTGTGTGTTCATTGCCTCCATTATACCAATCTACCCCGCCCTCGGCGGGGTCGGTTCCAAGCCAATAATTCAATTTTTTTCTTGACGCAAATTCTTTAGTATTTTTCGGATCCGTATACCGCAAATAATACCAGCTGGAGCCAGCCCAGTTGGGCATTGTGTCTGTTTCCCTCTTCGCCTTCCCTTTACACTTCGGACATTTAACATTTACCCATTTGGAAATATTTGCAAGCGGGGATTCGCCACTCTCTGTAGGCTGGTAATTTTTAACTTTTGGCAGAAGCACCGGCAAATCTTTTTCAGGCACCGGTACTACACCGCAGTCCTCGCAAAATATTACTGGTATCGGCTCGCCCCAATACCTCTGCCTGGAGAAAATCCAGTCGCGAAGTTTAAAAGTAGTAACTTTTTTACCGAATTCTTCAAAACCTGCTTTTTTATAATTTTCAATGATTGGTAATTTATATTTTTCCGCAAATTCTCTATCTCTTTCATCGTCTGCTGGTACACCCATGATGGCTCCAGTGCCGTAGTCCACCGAGACATAATTAACCACATAGACCGGGATCATTTCACTGTTAGCCGGATTTTTGGCTTTCAGCCCCGTATCGATGCCGATTTTGTCTCTGTTTTCTCTATCCGTATCGACTTTTATGCCGAAATCTTTGCCCGTAATTTTTTTAGCTAACTCGGGAGCTAAAGCTAAAAATGTGGCCCCGAAAATCGTATCTGGTCGGGTAGTGAAGACCTCAATTGATAATTTTGAATTATTAATTACGAATTGAATAGTTGCTCCTTCGCTTTTCCCTATCCAATTTTTCTGCGCGAGCTTGATGTGGGGCAGAAAGTCCACGGTATCTAAGTCCCTATCCAATCGTTCGGCGTATTTGGTAATCGCGAGCATCCATTGCTCTTTCTCCCTCTTCTCTACCGGCGTGCCGCAGCGCTCGCAACAACTATTCACGACTTCTTCGTTGGCCAGCCCGATTTTATCCTTCGGACACCAATTGATCAACATCTTTTTTTTATACGCCAGACCTTTTTTCAGAAATTGCAGAAATATCCATTGGGTCCATTTGTAATACTTAGGATCGGTGGTATTAATCTCCCTCGACCAATCGAAGGAAATCCCGAGCGATTTTATTTGCCGACGGAAAGTACCGGTATTTTTCTTGGTAACGATTCGTGGATCTTTGCCTGTTTTTATCGCATAATTCTCTGTCGGCAGCCCAAAGGCATCCCAGCCGATGGGATAAAGAACATTATAGCCCTCCATACGCTTCTTTCTCGAGATCACATCCATTCCTATATATGGTCGCGGATGCCCCACATGCAGCCCATCGCCGGAAGGATATGGAAACTCGATCAAACTATAGTATTTGGATTTTTTGGACGAATTTTGCGCTTGGTATATTTTCTTCTTTTCCCAAATACTTTGCCACTTTTTTTCTATTTTAGTATGATCGTAATTTTTTGCCATATTCTCCTACTGCCCTGGGTTTTTAAATTTCTTCAGCGCAACCCAGGCAAGTATTCCCAAGGCAATAGCAAGAATAACAACTTTGATTAGATCGTTCGCCGAACTCCAATAGCGAACGCTGGCAATTATAAAGGAAAGTACTCCGCCAAGCGAAAGCGCGTATCCTATCACGATGTTCGCACCAAAGAAGGTCCCAGCTGCGACTGAGAGCGCCCCCAACACTACGAGCGTAATAAACACGTTCCGATCATAAATTTTTTGCGCGGCATCAAAATCGTTTCGGCAAGTAAACTGCGCATCGCAATACCCGTCCGGCGCCATTTTCGGTTTCGGCTCTGGATAGTAAACATTACCGTTCCACTGCCCGCCTAAGGCCACGCATTCTTCCTTGGTTTCAATCGGCTCAATAACCTGAGCAGTGTTCGGGCAGAAATTTTCGTAGATAGGATGTTTGTAAACCAGCGACAAAGTATAATTAAAAAACAAATTAAGCACGATAACAATACCTATAATCAGGGACCATTTGAGCACTTTGGATTGTGTATTCATCCCGTACGAAATTTAGTTAGTTTTATTAATTGACCATGCCCCGACACGAAAAGTTATTAACAGTATTTCGTACGGGATTCATGGTAGGTATTGTATCATATATGTATAAAATAATAAATTTAGCTAAATGGAAAAAAGGTTCAATAATTTTTCAAAAAAATTAACCCGATGGATTGGCTCACCCCAATCCATCTTCGTACACACAATATTTTTTATCGTGATTTTCACCTTGCGCCTCCTTGGCGTTTCCACCGAAGACGTGCTTCTGATCCTCACCACTATCGTCTCGCTCGAGGCCATTTATCTCTCAATTTTCATTCAAATGACGGTGAACAAGCACTCCGAAGAACTGGAGGAAGTTTCAGAAGACATTGGGGAAATTCAGGAAGACGTGGAGGAAGTTTCAGAAGACATTGGGGAAATTCAGGAAGACGTGGAGGAAATTCAGGAAGACGTGGAGGAAATTCAGGGTGAGGAAAAAGAAGAAGAGAAAGAGAAAAATTTTATCTAGCAAGCCAGAGAGCAGTATTGGCAAGTGGGATCAAGCGGCCATGCGAGGTTTCTTTTAGGCACAGTTCACTTGCCTCGACTTTTCCATGTTATTTTCTGTAAACGCGTTGATAATAAGAAACCACGGGAAGCAGAAGGCAGATGAGAGTAATTATGGTCAAGCTTGTTTTAGCCGAGGAGGTGAAATAAAAAATCACCAAACCGACAGCGAGAGTGGCAACGTATCCGAGATTTAAAAATAACTCGCGCAGAGCCATCGTCTTTTCAATCCCCAGACCTTTGTAATGATCGAGGTTGAAAGCAAGCCAGAAAGGGCTCGCGAGAGTGATGCTTAAGCTGCCAATACCCGCAAAAATGTGCCATTGATAGGAATTCTGCGCCAAGGGCAACAAAAGAAAACTTAACACCGAGAGAGTGCTCGTGAGATAGAAAAATATTTTTCTGTTTTTCATTCTATCGGAGATATGGCCGTTGATGATCGAAGCCACGGCGGTCATCAGAGCCAGATAACCGAAAAAGTTGCCGAACTGGCGCGGGGTCTTCACAAAAAATAAAGTGAATATCGGAATAAAAGAGTAGTTTACTCGAGACATCATTCCCTGAAAAAAGGTCGACCAGTTGAACGAATGTAAGAGAAAGTATTTTTTGACATTTATTTCGTAAGCGAAAGAGGGCAAAAACCGCAATAATATAAGGGGGATAATGTAAAGAGAAACTCCGATTAAAAATACGGTCACAAAACCGAATTTCTCCGCGACGATTCCGGTGAGCGGCTGGAGAGTGATACCGAGGATCGGCGTAATTAAGTAATACATGCCGCTGTGCAGGCCGTGATTATCCTCGTGGCTAAATTTGAAATGCATGGCGTTGTAGGGAATCCAGAAAAAGATGACGTTCAATCCGGAAAAAAGTCCGGAAAGGTAGAGCTGGTAGACGCCAAATATTTTTATCAGAACAAAAACCTGAAGCATGCTGAATAGTATCCCGAAAAAAATGGACTTCCGGGCGCTGATCTCCCCCGCGGGGAAAAAGAAAATACCCGCCAGGGCCACCAGGTAAGCCACTATGTAATAAATGAGCAATTGAAAAAAACCAAAACCGTTTTTAGAGAGCCAGAAAATAACCAGCGTCTGAGCAAAAAACATAGACGCCATATAGGTAAAAAAGAAAAGATAAATTCGTTTGAGCATAATTTTATATCAAAAACTCGATTACATCCCCGTCTTCCACTACATACTCTTTTCCCTCGGTGCGAAGGAATCCTTGAGAACGCGCTTTAGCGTACGATCCTGCTTCTAACAATTTATCACACTCTATGACTTCCGCGCGGATAAATTTTTCCTTAAAGTCGTTGTGAATTGAGCGACCAGCTTCCGGCGCGGTCGCGCCGCGCCGACAGGTCCAAGCGCGGGTTTCATCCTCGCCGGTAGTTAAGAATGTTATTAACCCCAATAAGTCATAACAAGCTACTATCAATTTGTCGAGCCCCGTGCCAAAAACTGGATCAACTTCAATTGACGGCCCCGGCAAATCAATTGCCCTGAGCGAGATCGAAGGGCTCATGGCAGAAATATTTAGCACATATAGTGTCGGTTTCTTAATGCCGCCCAACTCAAGCTCCATGTTAATTACTTCAATATCAAAAAGGGGGTCTACTTTATCGTGCACATGAATAGTGTTTTTGTCTTCGAAAATCCGCACTACCTCAATAATGGCATCCACCTCGCGTATATGGGAAAGGAATTTATTGCCAAGTCCTGCACCTTCCGAGGCCCCCTTGACCAGTCCGGCAATGTCCACAAATTCTACTACCGCTGGAATAGTTTTCTTGGATTTGCTCATCTCTGTAAGCTTCTCCAGGCGTGGGTCCGGCACCGGCACAATGCCTACCGACGGATCAATGGTACAAAATGGGTAATTCTCCGCCGGCACGCCCTTCTTTGTTAAGGCGTTAAAAAGTGTGGACTTCCCCACATTAGGCAAGCCGACAATTCCGATCTTTAAAGACATACCAAAATCTTACCACGATTCTTTTTGGATTTCCCAGATTTCTTTGCCGATACGCTTTTGCACGAAGTTCAGGTCATTTAGGAGTTCCGCTTCTTTGTGTTTTTCTTCCAGTGAGAGTTCTTCGCTCATAGTTCCCTTCCGCACCAGCGCGAGTTCCGACTCAATGTCGCGGCGGAGCACTGCAAATCCCCGGCGGACTGATTCTTCCGCTTCCTTGATTTCTCTCTGGAATTTGATGTATTTCTTGCGTCCATGATAGAAATGGAAAAAAATGAAAATAGAAAGTCCGATAAGCGCAAGCAGAAGTAAAATAGTTGCGAAAAGATATATCGTCTCGTAGCTTAAACGGTTAGAGCCGAACTGGATAGCTGTCTGACGAACCACCATTGTGACCTGCGGGCTGGGCGGACTAAATTCCTCTCCTTCTTTGCTTTGCGCCCACAATAGATATTCCCCCGGGGAGAGAAATGTATCATGTCGATAAAACCAATCCCCATTTTTATCGGACTCTATATTTTCACTGAATGTTTCGCCGGAGAGAAGATTTTGCAAGTAAAGAACAACCGTCTCATTTATCGTATCTGTCTTGCCTCCAACGTAAAATATTTCTTTATTTGATATATTTTTTGAAAAAATATTAATGAGAGGAGGAGCAAGTTCAAGAGTCGCTGCTTCGGCTGAACTGGCGGCAGATACTGGATGGAGGAACAAAAGCGACCAAGCACTTAAAAATACCAAAAAGAGAATCGCTACTTTGATCCCATATTTTTCTTTGTATTTTTTTAACTCTTCCAGTTGGTTTCGGACATGCTCCGGTAACTGCTTTGTTTCCTGATTTTTATGTATCCCATTATGCCACTGCCAGACCCGATAGGCCGTGTAAAGAAGAGCTAGTAAAAGCAGGAGCCCAATGATAGCGACCCAGAGCCACGGTATGGTAACCCAATTTTTTATCTGAATGCCTTTTTCGGAAATTATGGAAAAAATGGGAGTGGTAATTACCAGGCGCTCCGTGATCTCTTGATAGTTATTCGCCTTGTCATAGGCCCGAACGATTACATCATAGGAACCGAGAGCGAGCGCGGCCGGCACGAATGGGCTCTCCGTCTCTATAAAAAAACTGACGTCTTTATAATATGTCTCCACGGCCTCAAGGGAGAGGGGCTCGAAGCGAATCTCATAGTGATCCAGTCCGGAGGAAGCATCGGTGGTTTGGAATTGAATAAATGGTTTTGGGTTGGTGGTGCGGGCTTCCGGAAGTATTTCAATCGGAAATTCGGCCGGGGGCACAGTATCAACTTTAATGGCAAAATGGGTCGTTCCCCCCCATACCCCGTCGCGCAGGGACCGGATGTGAAAATAATGAATGCCTTCGGATAAATTAGTGTAGGTTACCGATTGTTTCGTGCCTTCACTGATATTGTCCGGAAGCGCAATGGGTTCATTGGAGAGAATATAACTGTAACCCCCTACTCCCGGGCTATCGCTGCCAAACTGAAGTGATGCGTCAGGGTTCGGGTACCAAGTATCCTGGTCTGGATGGGTGTTCGAGACCACAATCGGTCCCGCCGGAGGCGGGAGGCGGAACTGATACACGCCGTTGCCGACTTTACTCAAGTCGCTGGTGGCCAGGCCGTCATTTAAAAACACCGCGGACTTATCCAAAAATTTAATAATGGCGTCGCCGACGGACTTAACGCGAAAAGTAATATTTGTGAGCACACCGTTGGAAGCGATGATGCCCTTTGGAATCCCGCCGGCAAATTCGATGGTGCCCTTCGCATTGTTGAACTTCGGCGGGACGGTCCAAACATCAATAATTGAGCGGCCAACGGACGGCGAAACAACCTGGAGCTTGTCCGGCGGAAAAGTGAGGAAAACGGTAAGCGCATTGATTGACTTGCCTTCCGTATCGAGGAGCACGGAGACATTGAAAGTAGAGCCGACGGAAAAAGTTCCGGACACCGGGCTGACCGAGAGCGAAGTTGCCAAACTGATTTTAGGCAGAAAGAGGAAGAAAAATAAAATTAAAAGAAAAATATAACGCTTCATTTTAATTGTTGCCGGCGCTTTCGTTTATTATACATTAAAATACCAGAAAGCACGACCAGAGCTCCGGCCCCGGACCAATAAATAAGCGTTCGGCGCGATCCTTCGGCCTTGAGTGTTTCCAGTTGTTTTTCGATTTCAATATCTGCCGGAGTGCTCTTAAACGGCACAACGGGAGAGACAACAATTTGACCGTTATCTTTTATGGAAAAAATTAAATTGAGAGTGGGAGCGGACATTTTGGTGCCCTGGCCGTCGGCTAAATAGATATCGCTCTTCGGCAAGGAAAGTTTTGGAGAACCTTCCGTTTTTGCGCTGAAGGAAAGTTTGCCGATGAGACCTTTCGTTCCGGAGAACGATTTGATGATGCCGCCGGAGAACCCGATATTACCGTTCGGGAGTATTGCGGGCTTCGTCTGCCAGATGTCAATAATAGAATTCTCATTGTTAAAATCTAAAAATTCCAACGTGTCCTTGGGATAGCCAACTTCCAGGTCCAGGGCGTTGATTGAAATATCGGTATCCAGTTGCACACTTATCGAAACTTGCGACCCCGGCGCGACCGCATTCCCCGGTCCGGTAAAATAAATCTTCTCGCCTGCGGCCAGAACACTTATGCTCGTGAAAAGAGCAGTTAATAAAGTAGCTGAAATAAGTTTTTTCATTTTATTCTTCATCCCAATGATAAAACATTATGGAAATGTCCATGAGGTCAATCCGGCCATTCGCCGAGAGATCGTAAGGAACAATCACGGTGCCGGATTTATCCGTGTAATAAAGCAAAATACTGAAGTCCAGAAGGTTTACCCGCCCGTCGCAATTAAAATCCGCTATACGGCCGCACCTCGTAACAGAAACTAAATCCCCGCCCCCGCCGCCGCCGGCAGGCGTTGACACCGGCGCAGGTGCGACATCATCCTGAAAATACAGAAAGCCGAAGTGGCCCAAAAATGAAGTGGAAGCGTTGACACCAATAAGCACCGGATCCAGGGACTGAAACATTCGGAAACTGCCCGAGGTCGCATAGCCCCCGCCGGCGCCGATGACCGGATCGCGCACAATGAAACTCGCGCTAGTTAAGTCGCGAGCCGAGACAGTATTTACCGTTCCTAAGATAAAAAAGATGATTAGGCAGAAATAAAAAATAAATTTTTGAATCATACTTAGCGTCGGGATTAAGGGGTGACACTCTGATATTCCCGGATGGCTGCCAACACCTTTGAATCGCTTTTCATGTTTTCCCAAAACAAAATCTGGTCACGATCAATGAACATTTCTCCATCCGGGCCATGGAGCTCTGCGCCTAATTTTACTAATTTGATTTTCGACGGGGATGGCGGCTCGGGAGTATCGCCTGCTTCGAATTGCAAGGGCTTGGTTGTCTCGAGGTAATAGACATCCCGGAGCACCAGCCACCCGGAGACAGAAGCGAGCTTGCCGAAATAAACTTGGCCATTCCCGAGAAACACCGCCTGATATGTTGTTTCGTCCTGCGGAGAAAGCAAATCCCCGCCGCCGAAAAAGTAAAAAGCGGCGAAAAGCAAAACGATTATAACGACAATAATTGCGGCTTTCATATGTGCTAACTATACCATAATTTTATGGGCTGGCTCCGCCACCACCGGAGTCCCCACCACCTGTTTCTACATCTCCGCCGCCGGAGTCCCCAGAATCACCAACACCGCCCGAGCCACCGCTCCCGCCAGTGTCGCCCCCGCCGGTTTCAACTGTCCCGCCACCGGAACTGCCTTCAGACGCTCCCCCGCTACCGCCGCGAGAAATAAAGACCCAGCAAGAAGTGGTGTTATTGCCTTGATCATTTACGCTCTCATGCAAAGTGGGAGAATTGGTCCCGCCGGCGCAGCCGGAATCTGTAAGGTTCACGAAGCTTATGCTGGCGCTGCCGGTAAGATTCAGGTCCCACTTCGTGCCGCCGGAATCAGAAGAGATGAAAATATAATTGGTCGACGAGCCAGTGACAGTGAGCGTGCCGTCAAAGCCGGTGTCCTGCGAGGCCTTAAATTGCAATTGGGTTCCGGCGATCGTGGCGGTGAAGTTGTTGAAAGTCGTGGCGGTTGAGCCGTTTACTACTGCCGGAGTATTGGTATTGGAGGGCGCCATGGTTACCGTTCCCGTGGAAGCGGTGAAAGTGCCGTTGTTGGTGAGTCCCGCGCCGGTCAAAGTTAAAGTGTTGGAGCCGTTAGCGGAAAATGTCTGGGAAGAATCAATTGTAAGCGAGCTCGCTTTAACCGAAGAGGCGAGATTGACAGTGGTATTTGAAGGCGGCGTTTCTTCGCTGCCGTAACTGTATTTGGCGTTATCTAGAGTATAGAGATATTCGGCCTCAACCCAGTCGGCAGAGCGGGCGACGCCAGAAGCTCTCGCTTCATCAATAACCCCATCAAAAGTGTGAAATAGACCACTTAAATTCCCAATG
>MFVU01000033.1:19429-21817 GCA_001787125.1 Candidatus Nomurabacteria bacterium RIFCSPLOWO2_12_FULL_44_11 | reverse complement strand
CGAGAAATCGAGCAGAAAGAACAGTTAGCCAAGCTCAATATTGATCTCCAAAATCTTATCAAGCAACGCGAGAGCTTGGTGCACCTCGTTACTCATAAGGTCAAAGGCGCTTTCACGCGCTCCAAATACATTTTTGCCGGGATTTTGGACGGCACCTTCGGAGATGTCTCTCCGGAAATCAAAAAAAGAGCGGCGATAGGCATGGAATCGGACAACGGGGGCATTCAAACGGTTGATTTGGTCTTAAACGTTTCCAATATGCAGACCGGAACAATCAAATACGAAATGAAACCGGTTGATTTGAAGGAACTGGCGCAAAAAACAATCTCCGAAAAGAAAGTCCCTGCTGAAGCCAAAGGCCTAAAATTGGGGAGCGACTTGGGGGACGGCAATTATACCGTCTCGGGTGATGCTTTCTGGCTTAAGGAAGTGATGAACAACTTGGTTGATAATTCCATAAAATATACACCGGCGGGCAAAATCACCGTGGGGCTTAAAAGAACAGACAGCCAGGTAATATTTTCCGTCAAAGATACCGGCTTGGGTATAACCGACGAAGATAAAAAGAATTTATTCACCGAGGGCGGCCGCGGCAAGGATTCGGTAAAAATTAATGTGGATTCCACCGGTTACGGCCTATTTTCGGTAAAGCTTATCATAGATGCTCATAAAGGACAGGTTTGGGGCGAGTCCGAGGGTCCCGGCAAGGGCTCGCAATTCTACGTAGAATTGCCCATAATGCAAAAGTAAATTCTTATTGCTTCAGACGATTGCCCGTCAGGCGAGTGATTATTTCGCGGACAGTATTTCTGTCATTTGCCACGACTACATGCGTATCATCTACGAATACATACATTAAAACTACCTCCCCAGTTGCGTCATAGAGTATACGCGCATTTTTATTTTCTATAATTCCGTCTTCAAAATTTTTATTTAAAAGGTAATTGGTGTTAGCTGAAAGCTCAACTCCAAAGAGTCCCTGCAAATCATAGAACATTTTATTCTCCCAAACGCGCAAGCTGTCAAATATATCCGGCCAGGACCGCATTTTAATGAGCAGAAAAACATTTTTGGATCCGTTGTTCGCGATGCCGAGCAGAAAATTATCATCCACTAACTCTTGCCCTCCCAAAACCAAGTTGCCTTTGAGCAGAACAATAAATTCTCGAAGACCGACGATTTTTTTGCTTAGAGTGAGATAGATGACTTCGATGCCGCCTTCTTTGACTTCGGTAGCGTTCGCCTCATCCCGGACACTTTTTATTATTTTATCCTTGTTCTGCTCTGATATTTCTAGAAATTTTGTCTGGTCGATAAAAATCATTGGCGTAAATTGTGGCGCCACCGCTGTCATGCCCGCCTTTTTGTTTAAAAAAATGAAACCCAAAATTCCAACCGCGAGCCCTAATAGTAGAATGCCTGCCAGCATGAAAAATTTATTGCGTTTTGATTCCGGCGAGAGATTTTTTTTCTCGGCCTCGCGGGCTTCCTCATCTTCAATAACTTTCTTGATTGTCACGGCCCCGCCATCACCCAGCGCCTGCGCCATGTCATCGGCGTAGGTCTCGATCATTTTTGTTTTCATTTCATCGTCTGGCATTGCTTTGTCCGCCCGAGGCGGATCCGCCTTTGGCGGAAAAAAAGTTCCTATCCGCTTCTTTAATGGACAAACTAATCTTACCGCGTTCGCGGTCGATCTTAATGACCTTAACCGGCACGATCATGCCTTCTTTGATTATATCGGAAACTCGTTCCACCCGGAAAGGTGCCAGCTCTGAGATGTGCACCATGCCGTCAGTGAAATCATTCAGTTGGACAAAAGCGCCAAAATCCGCAATTTTCACCACTTCGCCCTGGAGTATTTCGCCGGGCTTAAATTCATGCGTCATCTCTTCAATAATTTCTTTAGCTTTTTGTGGAGCATCACCTTTGCCGGTCAGATACACCGTGCCGTCATCCTCGATAGTTACCTCCGCGCCTGATTTTTCCTTGATTTCCTTTATGGTTTTGCCGCCACTGCCGATAACCATGCCGATCTGGTCCGGAATGATCTTAATCATAATTATTTTCGGCGCATTCGGAGAAATTTCTGCCCGCGGTGCGGAAATTTCCGCCTCAATTTTCTCGATTATTGCAACTCGCGCTTGCTTGGATTGCCTCAAGGCCTCGCCCAATACATGTATCGGAATACCATCTACCTTTACATCTAGCTGAATGGCAGTCACTCCCTCCCGGGTGCCGGCCACCTTAAAATCCATGTCGCCATGATGATCTTCCGGGCCTTGAATGTCCGTCAAGATTTTATATTTAGGATTTCGAGTTTCGGATTTCGGATTTTGTTCCATCATGAGCCCCATAGCTACACCTGCAACCGGTGCAATTATCGGC
>MFVU01000033.1:2753-19423 GCA_001787125.1 Candidatus Nomurabacteria bacterium RIFCSPLOWO2_12_FULL_44_11 | reverse complement strand
CCGTCCATGAGCGCAAGCGATGAAGCGCAGATGGATGCCTGCGAAGTTGAACCGTTGGAAGCCATTGATTCGGAGACCACGCGAATGGTGTAGGGAAATTCTTCCACCGGTGGCAGGACCATGAGGAGCGCCTTCTCCGCGAGGGCGCCGTGGCCCACTTCTCTCCGGTTCGTAAATCCGGCCCGGCCCGTTTCTCCTCCCGAATATGGCGGGAAGTTGTAATGATGCATAAATCTTTTTTCTGTCTTCTCGGTCATGCCGTCAATCATGTGCCGGTCCTCCGGCCCGCCAAGGGTTAAGACCGAGAGCACATGCGTGCCGCCGCGGTAAAAAATTCCCGAGCCATGCAGAATGGAAGATACCCCTCCAGCCTGCGCATAGAGGCCACGCAGTTCGTCCATCTTGCGGCCGTCCGGACGCTTGCCCTCCTTGAGCGCCTTTTGGTGAAGCATGTCATTTTCCGTATCGTCAAAAAGTTTATCTTCCAGGGCAAAATCATCGCGCTTATCCTCTCCTTGAGAATATTTTTCTTTCACTAATTTGTTCCAGATACTGTGCAGTTCGTCGATTTCGCGCTTGCCCGGGCCAGAGAAAATAGCGCCCTCCATTACCGGCAAAATATTTTCATTGAATAATTTTACCGACTCCGGATTTATTGTTTCCTTTTCAATTTTTCTTTTTTCTTTTCCAATTTCGGAGACGATTTTCTTCTGCCAATTCTCAAGTCGAGTGATCTCCGCGCTAGCCGCCTGAAGGGCCTCCTCCAATTCCTCTTCTTTCACCTGCCGGGCCGAGGCCTCGATCATATTTATATTGCCATCCTTGCCGCATACCGTAAGGTCAAATTTATATTGCGAATTTTCTGCGCGCATTGAAGACATAGCATTTATTATTAGTTTTTCATCCGTATATTTGCCAATCCGCACTGCGCCGATTGGCCCATTCCAGGGGATGTTGGACACAGCCAACGCCAAAGACGCGGCGTTGATGGCGAGGATTACTGAATCGTTATCATCCACGGAGAGAACCGTGACAATTATCTGCACCGCGTGGCGAATTTCCTGGTCAAAGAGGGGGCGAAGCGTGCGATCGATTACTCGGGAGGCCAGGATAGCATCCTCCGATGGCTTACCTTCCCTCTTTACAAAACGGGAGCCGGAAATTTTACCGGATGCGTAAAACCGTTCCATATAGTCCACCGTTAGATTAAAAAATCCGAGGCCTTCCTGTTTGTCGCGCGACATGCAGGCGGTGGCGAGCACTACCGTCTCGCCGTATTTAAGCATCACTGAACCGGCAGCTTGTTCCGCCAAGTCCGTAAACACCGCGGTCAAAGTTTTGCCTGCCCCGCCCGAAGCGTCGGGGCCGCCAACATCAATCGTATATTCTTTTTTTTGCATAATTCCTTGGAGCTCGTGTTCGAACTGCAGTATTGTTTTTATCCTGAGCCTAGTTTAAGGACTTCAGAAAAACAATTACTATGTGTCCGAACGCGAACGGATTAACTCTATTAATAAGAGATATCCTAGCACTTTTTAGGGAAAGCGCAATATTTATCTTACCCCAATGAGATATTTTCTCGGATTTTCGGAGAGATCCACGAAGTCGTCGCAGGCCTCGCGTAGTTTCCCGGAAGTTGATTGACCGAAGGAAATCACTTCCACTTGCACACCAATTGACTGCAAGTATTCCACTAAGGGAACGAAATCCCCGTCGCCGGATACGATAACCACAGAGTCGAGCTTCGGGGACATTTTAATAGCGTCCACCGCCAGCCCCACATCCCAGTCCGCCTTCTTGGCACCGCCGGCAAAAACCTGAAGATCTTTTGTTTTTGTTTCAATGCCGATTTTTTGTAGTGCCTCAAAAAAATTCTTCTCATCTCCGGCTTCGGTAGTGATGACATAGGCCACTGCCCGTACCAACTGCCTATCCGCTACCGCATCTTTTACCACCGCGCCAAAATTAACTCGGGCTTTATACAGGTTACGGGCCGAGTGATAGAGATTCTGGGTGTCAATAAAAACGCCCACGCGCTGTTCTTTATGCTTGATAACCGTCATGTATATATTGTAGCAGAGATTACGCTAATTCCATCTTCTTCATCAGAGCATCATAGCGGGGCTTGTTTTTGCGCTCCAAATATTTCAAATGAGTTCGGCGGTCGGCCACCATCTTGATGAGCCCGCGGCGAGAATGATTGTCCTTTTTGTGTTTCTTTAAATGCTTCGCTAATTCGCTGATTTGGACGGACAAGATAGCTACCTGCACTTCCGGGCTTCCTGTATCCTTCTCGTGAACCTGATTTTTCTTAATAACTGTCTGCTTTTTCTTCGTAGCTAACATGAGCTATATCGTATCACAAACTGGCCTAAAAAGCAAGTTTTATTACATCATGTAGCATGTCGCACAATATTTGCTACAATTACTTTATGGCCTCGCTTAAGGAGCAAAAAAATAGATTTCTGGAATATGTGGAGATAGAAAAAGGGCGGGCGCTCCGCACGATTGAAAATTACGATCAATGGCTTTCCCGTTTTCTTGCTTTTGCTAAAACAGACAATCCGGGGGCAATAACTGATGAACTAGTCCGTGAATTTCGTATTTGGCTTAATCGTCAATCAGCCGGTCGCAAAGATAAAAGCCTAACTCTTTCCAAGAAAACCCAAAATTATCATCTCATTGCCTTGCGCGCATTTTTAAAATATTTAGCTCGACAAGATATAAAAACTTTGCCGGCTGAACGCATTGAATTGGCCAAAGTGAGTCAAAGAGAACTTGATCTAATTACGCCTCTTGAGCTAGAGCGCTTACGTGCCTCCCCCGGAGGTAATAATCTTTCTGATCTGCGTGATCGGGCAATTCTTGAGCTTTTGTTTTCTACCGGGCTTCGTTTGGGAGAACTTTGTTCTTTGAATTCCGATATCAATATTTCTTCAGACGAACTTTCTGTACGGGGAAAGGGTGGAAAAATCAGAGTCGTTTTTATCTCCGAAGAGGCACGTAAGGCGGTAAAAAAATATTTAGAGGCCCGTAAAGATATGAGCGATGCTCTATTTATTCAAATCCCCTCTTTTTCTAAGGATTCGGCTGGCAAAAAAGAGACAATAAAAGATTTTAAATCTTTAACCAAGCGCTCCATCGAGCGGATTGTAAAAACTCATGCGATAAAAGCGGGTATTTCAAAAAAAGTCACCCCCCATGTTATTCGACACATGTTTGCCACTGATTTACTTAGAAACGGAGCAGATCTACGTAGTGTGCAAATAATGCTGGGGCATTCCGATATTTCTACTACCCAAATTTATACCCACGTAACCGACAGGCAATTGCTTGATGTGCACAAAAAATTTCATAACAAAAAATGATATGCGAATAATTTCTTGGAATATAAACGGAATACGGGCAGTGCATAAGAAAGGGTTATTTTTGCCTTTTATTAAAAAATTCCAGCCGGATATTTTGTGTTTACAAGAAACCAAGGCGGAGAAAGGTCAGGCGGTGATTGACCTACCGGAATATGAGGAGTATTGGAATTCCGCAATAAAGAAGGGCTATAGTGGGACAGCCATTTTCACAAAAGAAAAGCCAATTTCTGTAGCGTTAGGGCTTCCAGAAAAAATCGCAAAAAAATATAAATTAGTGAACGACGGCTATGGTCACCCCAATGAAGAAGGGCGTATTGTGGTTGCAGAATTTAAAGATTTTTATGTGGTTTCTGTTTACACTCCGAACGCTAAGGACGACCTTTCCCGTATTCCTCTTCGACACAAGCAGTGGGACCCCGCCTTTCTAGAATATATGAAAGAATTAGAAAAGAAAAAGTCCGTCGTCTTCTGCGGCGACTTAAATGTTGCACACACACCGGATGACCTCGCGCGACCAAAAGAAAATGAAGGGCTGAAGGGCTATACTAGTGAGGAACGCGAAGGAATTGATAATATTGTTAGCTCTGGTTTTGTAGATACCTTCCGAATTTTCACAAAAGGCAACGGGCACTACAGCTGGTGGAGCCATTTTGCGAACGCCCGAGCGCGGAACGTGGGCTGGCGCATTGATTATATTTTCGTAAGCGAAAATTTAGCAAAAAAAGTAATCTCTGCCAAAATCCTCCCCGAAGTCCTCGGCTCCGATCATTGTCCTATACTAATTGAGATGTAAATAATTGTATAATAATAAATTATGAATCGTGTAAAATTCTTAAGAGATGATATCCAAACTTTCTTGTTATCGTTTGACGACTCTACCGTTTCAAAGATTATAAATGCCCTTGAAATTTTAGATGATTTTGGTGAAAAAATTAGGCCTCCCCGCTCGAAAAAAGTGACCAAAAATATTTATGAGTTAAGAGTTCTGGCAAACTTGTCTGTTAGAATTTTTTATACTTTCCATCACAATAATATTTGGGTTTTGCACGCTTTTATCAAGAAAAGTAAGAAAATACCACCAAAAGAATTAACACTAGTTATTAACAGATTAAAGTACTTGCATTAAGATAGCATATATGCTATCATGAGTTTATGAAAACATTAGCACAATTTAAAAAAGAAGCCTTTAAAAGACCTGGGGTAAGAAAGGCCTATACTGAAATGCAACCCGAGATTCAAATAATCCGTGCTCTTATAATTTCAAGAAACAAAAAAGGCATGAGCCAGAGAGAATTTGCTAAAAAGATTGGCATAACTCAATCAGCCCTAGCACGCTTTGAAACTGGCGGAACAAACCCAACCTTATCTTTTCTTCAAAAAATAACAAGTGGTCTTGGTTTGAAATTATTGGTCAAGTAAATAACTTTTTTACGGCTCCGACCATTGTCCGATATGGCTTGAGATTATACAATAATTCGCCGGTGTAAAAATTTTCTTCTTAAGAACGACCTACAGGAAGCACGCTCCACATGAATTTCCACCACTTCATATAATCACGCGCAAGGGACTTATCTTTTAAAATAAAAATTGTAATTTCATCATCTAACTGCTTTGGATTAATTCCTGAATATATAGCCACATAGTCCCCGAAAATATCAATTGAGGATTCGGTGGAAAATTCTTTTGGCATAAATTTATGCTCTCCACCTATCGCTTTTATAACCTCGGGATGATTTCTGACGGAGTCGTCATAGATAATCTTGCTCTGAACTTTAAGCGCATCGTATTTCTTCGCGGCCCGCAAAGCAAAATTCTTTATGCGGGGATCAAACCACGAACCTTTGCTACCGATACCATATATCGGCTTGCCTACCCTTAATTCGAGATTGATGTAGTTTTTGAGCCCACCGACTCCTTTATAAACATAGATGGACTGTGACACATTCACTTTATCAAATCTTTTCACCAGTCCCGGCAGTATGTTCTCAAGAGATTTTTGTTTCTCTTCAACGAGCTCCTGAAGTTTCTCGGGATGAACCGGCGCATATGTTAAAAATTTCTTAGGGAGAACTTGAAACGCCAGGCCTTTAAAAATAAGGCGCTGGATAGCATCATATGCATTACGGCGATGAATACCGGCATGCGTTGAAATATCCCAAATTGACCCTTTTTTAAGTTCCAAAAGAGCGTTATATATCTTCGCCTCGTTCGGTGTTAAACCTATATCTTCCAAGCTTTCTATATACATACATTAATCTTAATCTATTTACCTAGAAATGTCAAGAAAATGGTGGTATTGGCCACCACTCATATAAAGTGCTATGCTCCCCGTCAGAAAGTTCATCGACAACGGCTTTAGATAGGTGTGCCAATGAACACCAGAAAGAAAGGAGCACAGAAAATGAAATTTAGCACAACGCTTCAGAAAACTGGAGCTGCTTGCTTGCTCAACGTGATTAGAGAGGAATTGGTAGCAGCTCTTCGGGTTATTGACTACGATTGTATACAACAGGGTCTATTGTATATAACCGATGATCCTGATACAGAACCACCAGTGGGGGCCGTTATTATGTGGGTTGGAGAGGGAGCCCCGCCAGAAAAAATGTTGGGCCCCAACACCCACCATGTCGAACCAGAAAGTTTAGCACATGTGGTGGTAGCCTGCGGGGCGACAGGTGGGCGCGTTGCCCTGAGCGAACTGTTCAAGGGTGCATCTTGCTATTTCCATCTCTACTAGCCCACAAATGGATTCGTGCTCTTGTCACAAAAGAGAGCTCCTCGCCCTGGAAGTCAAGAGTCGTCTTCTGGAGCGTCATCCCAGTGTCTGAAAGTGGAAGCTCTGTAAGTCCGCACGTTAGCCGGGCACATCATGAGGCCAGTCGACATCGTCGACTGGCCTTTAGTATTTTAGGTTAATTAATTGCGGTTTTGTATTGCCACCGAACCATTTTTTGGTTAGTTCGTCAGTTGTTTTTGTTAGGTCCGTCACTAAAATTTTAACTTTTCTATTTTTTGAAAGTTTTTTGGTAATTTCTGGGTGCCGAGCGAGATAATTTTTTAGTTTCTTCGGCACAATTTCGTCTTGGGAGATAATTTTAACTTTTTTGCCGGCAATTTTTTTGATTTCTCTCTTAAAAATTGGATAATGCGTACAGCCGAGGACAAGCGCATTAATTTTTTGCTTCAAAAGCGGTTCCAAATACTCTTTAATAAATGGCATCGCGCGCGCCCTCTCCCCTGCTTCCGCTAAAGGCACTAAAACTGGCGCCGGATTTTGAAAAACCTGCACTCTTTTGTCCAGCTTCTTGATTTCTGCTGGGAAAACACCGGAGGCAACCGTGCCGATAGTTCCCAGTACTCCCACTCTTCTAAATTTTGCCGCTTCTTCCGCTGCCGGAATCAAAACCCCTAAAATTTTCCGATTCTTTAAATTTTTCTGGAGCTTACGCAAAGCTAGCGCCGAAGCGGTATTGCAGGCCACCACCACAATCCCACAATGCTCCTTATTAAATAAGTATTCCACGCCTTGCCGAGTAAATTCATACACAACTTTTGCTGAGTGGTTGCCATAGGGTACTCTTTTAGTGTCCCCGAGATACACATAATCATATTCAGGCATCAATTTATGTATAGCTCGGGCCACAATGAGCCCTCCTACTCCGGAGTCAAAAATGCCAATTTGCATTTCTATATTCTAACATTTTAGCTCGTTGCAGGCGTACTTTTTAGAAGGCCTTGCGCAGGTGGACGCGCCGAGCAGTTCGCTGAGAGAGCACTCTCAGATAGATTGCCTTATAAAAAGTATGCCAAGTAAGAGCTTTTATGTTATTATTATTCCATGAGTCACACAAGATTAGACCAACTTTCCGATGGAATATTTGCCATCGTCATGACGATTCTGGTTTTTGAGATTCAGGTGTCCGCAATCTGGGGCCCGATTAACAACGCGGACCTCTGGCTGGAGATAAAAGTGCTCCTCCCTGTTTTTCTCTCCTATGTGCTCTCCTTCGCGCTCCTTTTCACCTACTGGCGGGCGCACCACTTCTTCATTTCCATCTACGCCAAGAACGTGGACTCCGTTTTGACGAACATCAACGCGCTATTTTTCATGCTTATTTCCCTCGTGCCTTTTTCTTCTGGCTTGCTGGGCAAGTTTCCGCACAATGAAATCTCAATAATTGTTTTCGGCTTACACACTATCCTCATCGGTCTTGTTTTATACTGGATGCGCCGATACGTTCTTTTCTCTCCGCATATCAAAAATCCGGAAATTACCAAGCGTGAGATCCGCGGTTCTACCATCCGCACGCTGGTGCCGGTCTTCTTCGCTCTCCTGGCTATTCCACTTGCCTTCTATAGTATAAAAATTTCCGTGACTTTGCTCACCCTTGCCGTAATTTTCAATCTCTCCACTTACAGCACCCGCCTTTTTGAAAAAATCCTGAAGGGTTTTCATCACGCCCTCTTCGGTCCCGACGTCAAAGGCCACTTCGCGGATTAAATTTAGGAGGATTTTTCCAACTCACTATCTAATCGCTTGGCTTCCGGCCAGGCGAGTTCAAAAGCTGTCTTCATACTCTCCGCTATTTCCTTACTCTCGATAATTATGCCGAGTTTTTCTTTCCAGGAGGCGATTATCACTTTATTATCGTAAATATTTATCTCCGGCGAGAAATAATACTTGTCTGCCGGCACCAGGGCCGACTCGCGGGCTTCACTTTTATCTTTCTGCGCTCGTTCGAAGCCCGCTTTGTTGGTGGGAAAAATCGCGCGAATGAAAATGCCTTTCTCGATGCGCCTTTTATAGTATTCTGGGAAATAATTTGGGAGCGCTTCATGCATTTCGTTCACATTAGCGTAGGCGCGGATTGTTTCATGCGAGGTCAGGGTGTCCTCGTAAACTTTTTCTAGTCCCTCCCTGCCTTCATAAAAGAGAACTTTCGGTCGGTCGGCCACATTGTGCATAGAACGGAGCTCCGGGATAATTTTACGCGCTTCTTTTATGGCAGAGCTATCCGCTTCAATTTTTTTCTGCAATAATTTCTCAATTTGGTCGGGGGATTCCGCCACATACTCCTTCTGGGTTAGTTTCAGCTTTCCAAAATTCCTTAAAACTCCTTAAAACACCGTGCTTATAAAGCGAAATGAAGTGATCACAGTCAATCAGCACGGATGTAGAAATAGCTAATCCATAATTGCCGGTGACTTTGCCAATAATTAAGCCAAGCGCAATATGACTAGGTAGAGTCATGATTTTATTTCCTCACCCCGTGCTTTTCATGTAGCTTTTCGATTTCGTGCTCTTCCAGTTCTTCTTTTTTTGACTTTCCTCGATCGCCGAGGACCTGGAGTGCGCCGTCAGGCAGGCCATTCAGGGATTTTGCAAGTTCCGAGAGGTGCTCCATCGTATTTTTCAAAGGATCATCAAGCACTTCTTCTAAGAGTGCGTGCAGGATCCAGCCCATGCGCGGCCCCGGGACGATTCCGAGATTTTCTTTCATAAAATTTCCGTCAATTTTAAGCTGGGAGACGGAAATAGGGTCGCGGAGCGCCTCCTCGATCATGGCGAAGTATTTCCGCAGGCGATATGGCGCTTCCTTCTTCTTCATCCCTACCCTATCGCACTCTCTAACTTTCATTAATTCCCAAATATTCTCTCTATCGACTTTTACAATAATACGACGCACAGCCGAGAGTGTAATTTTCTCCGGATCGGAGAAAAACATATGATTGCGGACAAGTTTCTCTACTAATTCCATTTCTTTGTTTGGGAATTTTAAGCGCTCCATTATTTTCTGCGCCATCCGCGCGCCGATAACTTCATGACCGTAGAAGGTCCACTTTTTTTTCGAATGGCTCCCGGAGTGCTTTTGCTCAGTCGCTCGGTCCCTCGCTTCGCTCAGCCACTCCTTCTCAAAAGCACCTCCGCTCGCCTCCTGCACTCCAGCCTTAGGTACAGAAAAATTCGCAGACGGAAGGTTCCGCCAGAAGGGTGGAGGAATGTCCAGAATTTTACTTGTGCCTAAGGCCGAGCTTCTGCGTGAGCGCGGTTTTCCGATGTCGTGGAAAAGTGCGGCCAGGCGCACCGGGAGCGGCCAGTTTTTGTTGGCCGCATGTTGGAGCGCTTCGAGGAGGTGCTCCCAAACAGGGTAAACATGCTCTCCCCCCTGTTCGCACCCTATTCCCTCGGGTAATTCCGGGATTATGTGTTTTAATAATCCAAACTTTTGAAGCATCGCAACGCCGGCGCTCGGACTTTCCGACAAAATTATCTTTTCCAGCTCGTCACGAATCCTCTCGGCTGAAATTTTTTTAATCAAGTCCGCATTTTTTACGATGCTGGCCGTACATTCTTCTGACACAGAAAAATCTAATTGTAAAGAGAGGCGTATCGCCCGGAGCATGCGCAGGGCATCTTCCCCGAATCGGTCATCTGGGTTCCCTACTGTTCTAACTGTTTTCTGTTCAATGTCCGATAGACCGCCAAATAGATCGACTATATGTCCATTAGGATGTTCTTTTCCGCCCGAGGCGCCGCGCCTGCCAAATCCGGCGGGCAGGGATCCGCCTCTGGCGGAATGTCCCAATGCAAGAGCATTCATCGTGAAATCACGCCTTTTAAGGTCATCCTCTAGTTTATCACTAAACTTTACTTCATCCGGGTGCCTAAAATCGCTATATTTAGCTTCGATTCTATATGGGGTAACCTCAATTTGTCGTAATGTTTCTTGTGAAACTGTTTCATGAATAACAGCCACTGTCCCGAATTTATTCTCATAAACAGTTTTTTCGAAAAGGCCTATAATTTGCTCCGGCTTGGCATTAGTAGTAACATCCCAATCCTTTGGAACCCTGCCCATAATAAGATCACGTACGCAGCCTCCTACCAAGTACGCCTCAAAACCAGCTTTTTCAAGCGTTTTTGTTACATGTGAAACCTCTTTTGGGATCTTCTTTATTAAATTTTCATAGTTATTCATGAAACCTTTTTGGTGCACCCGGCAAGATTTGAACTTGCAATAATAGTTCCGAAGACTATTGTGATATCCATTTCACTACGGGTGCATTATTACTTTTAAACCTTAAGTATATACTATTCATTACTATTCCACAAAGCGAATTGCCATGATATACTTATATAAGCATGAGACATGATAAAGAAAAAGCATTGGAGCTTAGAAAACAAGGTAAAACATATAACGAAATCAAGACAATGCTAGGCATGTCACTGAGCACTCTTTCTCTCTGGTTTAAAAATGAAAAATGGTCAGAAGGTATAAAAAAATTAAATCAGGAAATGCACGCAAAAGTTAGTATAGTGCATCTAAAAAAACTACACGATGCTCGCAGGTTAATGCTTGATAAAAAATATAAGCAAGTTGAAGAAGATGCCATAAAAGAGTTTGAGTTGTATAAAAATGACCCGCTTTTTATGGCGGGCCTTTTGGTATATGCAGGAGAAGGCGACAAATCTAGCAGAAACCTTACTCGAATAGCAAACTCTGAATTCTATTTACACCTTGTATTTATTAGGTTTTCTGAGAGATTTCTCCATATTAGACGAGACAAGATAAAAGTTTGGCTACTATTATACCCAGATCATAACATAGAAGAAAGTATCGAAATTTGGTCACAAAAACTCAGACTAAGTAAGTTAAATTTCAATAAATCACAAGTTATACTGGGTAGATCGAAATTAAGGAAATTGCAATACGGAGTTGCGAATAGTATAATATCCAGCACAAGTTTGAAGAAAAAAATGATTAAGTGGCTTGAGCTTTGTAAACTTCATTTTGATTAGTATGCGGCCATAGTTTAGTGGTTAAACACGATCTTGCCAAGATTGAGTCGGGGGTCCGATTCCCCCTGGCCGCACAGCCCTTGTGTCCGTTACAAGGTCCTTGATTTTCAAGAGTATATGCCAAACTGTGGATAAATATGTTAATATGTGTATAAAGGACATGGCATATTATGTCCGTTATAGGGTCTAATTTTTACAAAATATGCTTGTAAAATGAGGGTATTTTATAAAAGACATCAAAAATTGTAAATTAGTTTCACATGAAACAAGTTCCACGTGGAACATAACAGATGCCTAAAGTATTTACATCTGAATCGCAAAAAACTGGAGAAATAGGGGAGAATATAGCTGTAAAGTTTCTCGTGAAACATGGTTTTTCTATATTAGGTCGCAATTATACGAAAAAGTGGGGAGAAATAGATATAATTGCTGAAAAAAAGGGAAAAATTTATTTTGTTGAAGTTAAAAGCGTTTCTCGGCCAGTTTTGAGCAGTGTTTCACAAGGAACACTTGATGATTACAGGCCAGAAGACAATATGCATCCCTGGAAATTAAAACGGCTTGCTCGGGCGATCCAGACCTATATTTTAAGCCGAAAATTAGACGATAGAGAATGGCAATTGGACTTATTGGTGGTATTTATGGACATAAAGCACAAGAAAGCAAAGGTAAAAGTGGTGAGCGATATTATTTTGTGATATAAATGAGTTTCCGGGCCGTAGTATACCGGTAGTACAAGTGCTTTGGGAGCATTTAGACCGCGTTCGATTCGCGGCGGCCCGACAACTTTAAGCAACATGAGAAAGAGTTTAATTCAAATTCTGATAATTGCGATAGTGGTCGGAGGAATTTTTTATCTGCATGGGAAGAAGGAAGAAAAAGCTGCAGCCATTAGGTTTAATTGCACAGAAGAAAAGGCCAATAACTTCGATTGCTATAGGAGCTATTACTCGAATATGGTGAAAAATAACAGCGTGGCAGATGCTTTTGAGGATTTGAAGTCGCGCTATGAAAAAAGCGATTACGTGAGCTCGCAGTGCCATCAGATTGTGCATGTGATCGGCTTCGAGGCCTCAAAAAAGTGGAGGACTGTGACCCAAGCATACAAAGAAGGGGATAGTTTCTGTTGGAGCGGATATTATCATGGGGTACTTGAGGGGATAGCCAATCAGAATGGATATAAAAATTTTGTAAAGAACATAAACGAAATTTGCAAACCACTAGCAGAGACCCGCCGCTATTCTTTTGACCACTACAACTGCGTGCATGGGCTTGGCCACGGCATCATGGCGCTGAAGGATGACGAACTTTTTCAGTCCCTTGATATTTGCGACGGTTTAAATGATTCGTGGGAACGCACTTCCTGCTGGAGTGGTGCTTTTATGGAAAACGTAATGATGGATAGCAGGTATCACACCGCAAAATATTTAAAACCGGAAGATCCGCTATATCCGTGCAATGCGGTGGGTAAACAATATAAAGAAACTTGCTACCTGATGCAGACCTCCTACATACTTACGGTCGTGAATAGTAATTTTTCAAAAGTTTTTGAGCTCTGTAGTGGTATTGAGCCAGAATACCGCAACATTTGCTACCAAAGCTTGGGGCGTGATGCTTCTGGGCGAAGCACAAGCAACGTGAAGCAAACAGTAGAGACATGCTATCTTGGAAAAAATTATGACCAAAGAGCAAACTGCATAATCGGTGCGGTAAAGGATTTTATTTCTTACTTGCACTCGGATACCAGGGCAAAAGAATTATGTGCGGCGCTCGACGATAAAAATCTGCAGGATGTTTGCATGAGTACAGCCGAGTCATATTATAACAATCTCTAAATTTCCATTTTTGCATTGATTTTCAAGCCTTTTTTTGGTATATTGTTTTCTGTTTGAGTGGAGGCGGGATTAGTTTAGTGGTAAAACGACAGTTTTCCAAACTGTAGTCAGGGTTTCGATTACCCTATCCCGCACAATTTGACTAAAGCGTGTAAAAGTATAATATTTCCCCCATAGTTGTTCCTGGAGGGAGGGGCACATGGATGAAGAACTGCGGATGTGGCCGCAGTTGCCACCACCGACGCCTGTCGAGACAACAGGGAAAGAAACTCAGCCCCTGATCAAAAAAGGGGCATGGCGGTGGATGCTACTTACCGCCATCCTGCTCGGGCTGCTGGGCCTGGTGGCCCGCTGGGCAAGGTTCTTACTAGAGAGTTGAGGTGGAGGGGCGGGTCGCGTGTCGCGACCCGTCCGTTGTTTTTATGCTAGAATTAACTTGTTTATGGCGACAATTTATTTATATACTTTCGCGAGCGTTCTCCTCGTCAGTTTCATTTCCTTTATCGGGGTTTTTACTCTCTCTTTGAAGGCAGAGACGCTTCACAAACACACCTTTTTCCTCATCAGCATAGCGGTCGGCGCGCTCTTAGGGGATGCCTTGATCCATCTGATACCAGAGGCCTTGAAAAAGTCGAGTGATGCGACCCTAACCGGCACTTTAATTATCGCCGGAGTCCTTTTCTTTTTTGTTTTGGAAAAAATAATGCACTGGCATCACCACGGCGAGAGGGAAGACACGCATCATATCCAGCCGGTGGGGAAACTGGTTCTTTTCTCCGACGGGATCCATAATTTTATGGACGGTATCATTATTGGAGCAAGCTTTTTAGTAAGTGTCCCGGTCGGTCTCGCCACTACGCTTGCGGTCATTTTGCATGAAATACCTCAAGAAGTGGGGGACTTCGCGGTGCTGATCAATGCAGGTTATACAAAATCACGCGCGCTCTGGCTCAATTTTGTCTCTGCTTTAGCCGCAGTTTTAGGAGCGATTGTGCTCTTTACTATAGGCAATGTCGCAGAACTTTCTGCCTCGGTTTTTTTACCCATGGCGGCCGGAGGGTTTATCTATATCGCGGTAGCCGATCTAATTCCGGAGCTTCAAAAAACCACTGAAATCAAATATTCGGCTCTGCAGACTGCCGGGGTCATCGCCGGAGTATTAGCGATGATCCTTCTGACTTTTTTAGAGTAGCTATTTTTTCCAGGACCAATCAGCGCCTGGGTTTTTAGCATTGAAAACTTCAAAATGGAGATGCGGGCCGGTGGATTTGCCGGTGGAACCGACGTAGCCGATAACTTGACCTTGTTTTACCTTGGATCCTGTTGTGGTGGCAATTTGGGACATATGGGCATAGAGGGTCTTGGTGCCGTTACCATGTTCGAGAATAACCATGTTGCCATACCCGCCGGACCAACCACTCTTGGTAATCAAAACCTTGCCGCTGGCGGAGGCGTAGATCGGCGTGCCCTTTGGGGCCCCGATATCTATGCCGCGCCGGCCAGGGCCGTGGAGCCCCTGAGTTTTGCGACCAGTAGGCACAGGGTTAACGAAGTATCCTGCAGCGCTCTTAATCGGGTTGGTTGCATAATAATTTCTGTCTTTTGCTTCAGTTGAAGCTAAGTTGGCTGCTGGCTGATCACCACCTTCGTCTAACATGTCTCCATCCGGAATAAGCAATTTATCTCCGACGACGAGTCCGACGTTCGCAGCAATTCCGTTATAAATCATGATGTCCGAGGCATCCACTTTATATTTCGCCGCGATCCCATTTAGAGTTTCACCTTTAGCCACTGTATGTTCCACTCCCGAAATAGGCAGAATAATGAGTACATCGCCTGGGCTCAGGATGTCACCTCTTTTCATATCGTTGGCTGAGAGAACTGTACTGACTGAAACATCGAACATTTCCGCTATTTGCGATACCGTGTCACCGGGTCTCACTACGTATACGCTTACCTGGTCAGCGTCAGCGCCTCCAATAGCAACCCCACTTCCATCTGAGATTCCAAGGGGGCTAGTGGCAGGAAGGAGAGCAGTACCTGAAACGATATTGGAATTATCTTCCTCGCCCAAATCCCCACCATTACCTTTTTCTACCGATGTTGAAGCGGGGGAAGCAGTGGCCTGCAAGAGCGCCATATTTTGGGAGTTTGAGGTATCAAGTGGTGGTAGAGTATCCGTTTGAGCAGATGCCTGACTGCCGAATAAAGAAGATACAGAAAAAGCTAAAGTTAGAGACGGTAAAAGGACCAATCCCGCTAGCAGGAAAAGAGCCGAAACGAACAAGAATATTTTAAATTGAGGTTTTATAAAACAAACTAAATATCGCGAGATTTCCTTTCTAAACTTTATGATCCGCCGGCTGGCGGAAAGGATAGAATCACAGGACGACCTAAATAGTTCTGCAAACAAAGGTTCTCACGATGGTTACTATCTCTCTGCCGGACAGCCGTTTTCCGTCTTTCTTCTCCCCAGGACTATGCCTAGAGGATAGTCCAAAAATGGCCAAAAGTCAATCGAAGACAAGAGGGGTGTGGAAAACTCTCAAGCAGGGTTTTTGAGCCAAAATTCGTTGCTATATATTTTTTTCGTGCTATTATGGCGGGGTGCTAGACAAGAAAAAAATAAAAGAAAAGCTGGAGGCCGAACGGGATGTTCTGCTCGCGCAACTTGGGGACATGGGCAAGCTCAATCCCGAGACGGGGGAATGGGAAGCGACTCCGGAAGAGATTGATACTCCCGAAGCAGACCAAAATGAAATGGCGGACCGCTTCGAGGACTTTGAAGAGCGCAGTTCGATGATCCGAACCCTGGAACCACGGTTGAACGATATCTTGCGGGCCTTAAAGGCCATAAATAAAGAATCATTTGGCAAATGCGAAGTGTGTAAAAAGCCGATTGAAGACGAACGATTGGAAGCCAATCCGGCCGCCCGAACTTGCAAAAAACATCTCGAGAGTTAAACTAAACGCATGTCTTTTGCGAAGGTCTATTCCGCGCAGGTAAATTTGCTCTCCGGCGTGATTGTGACTGTGGAAACGGACCTCTCCCGCGGTTTGCACACCTTTTCCGTGGTGGGCTTGCCGGATAAGGCGGTAGATGAATCCAAGGACCGAGTTTCGAGCGCCATAAAAAATTCCGGCTACAAGTCCCCCAAGGCCTCGAATCAAAAGATAACTGTATCGCTCTCGCCGGCCGACCTTAAAAAAGAGGGGCCGTTTTTTGATCTCGCTATTGCGCTCTCGTATATGCTCGCGGCCGGGGAAATTAAATTCAATCCCGCCGGTAAAATTTTCCTCGGCGAACTCGGACTCGATGGCACCTTGCGGCGGATTCGCGGGGCCTTGCCCCTGGCGGAGGCCGCGAAAAAGCACGGCTTTGAGGAAATATATTTACCGAAAGAGAATGCGGAAGAGGCAGCGCTCGTAGATGGGATAAAAGTTTTTGGGGTTCGACATCTTATGGAGATAGTGGACCATCTCGATGAGTCCGGGGGGAGATTGAGGGGAAAATCTACAGCTCTGGCGGGAAAAAGAAATATTCCGCTTCAGTCAAAAACTAAAATTAATTACGCAAAAGAGATGAAAGGCGGGGACTTTTCGGATATTCGCGGGCAGGAGAGCGCCAAGCGGGGGTTAGAAATAGCGGCTGCCGGCGGGCATAAT
>MFVU01000033.1:0-2700 GCA_001787125.1 Candidatus Nomurabacteria bacterium RIFCSPLOWO2_12_FULL_44_11 | reverse complement strand
AAAGACAATGCTGGCCAGGGTTTTTTCGGGATTATTGCCGGACCTCTCCACCGAAGAAGTGCTCGAAATTACTGGGATTCATTCCGTGTCCGGCTCAACCCAGGGCGAGCTCGTATGCTTCCCGCCCTTTCGTTCGCCGCATCATACCTCATCCTATGTTTCCATTATCGGCGGTGGCACATTTCCTAAACCGGGGGAAGTTACTCTTGCGCACCGCGGAGTGCTTTTTCTTGACGAATTTCCTGAATTTGAAAGAAGAGTAATCGAATCGCTCCGCCAACCGCTGGAAGACAATATTGTTTCTATTTCACGTGCCAAAGGTTCCGCCATTTTTCCTTCCAATTTTATTCTAGTCGCGGCCATGAACCCTTGCCCGTGCGGTAACTTGGGCTCCAAGCAGAAAGAATGTGTCTGCAAACCCTCCGACCTGGATCGCTATCGCCGCAAGCTCTCCGGGCCCATCATGGACCGCATAGATTTATGGGTTTCCGTGGGCAATGTGGATTACAAAAAACTCGGGGAAGAGGGCACGGGAGAAAAAAGCGAGAGCATTAAGACCCGAGTAGCCAGGGCGCGCAAAATTCAGGAGGAGAGATTCGGGAAACTAAGACGGAATATAAAAACCAACAGTGAAATGGGAGTAAAAGACCTCTCCAATATTGTAAAACTCGAGAAAGTTGTGCGCGACCTGCTCGACGACTCTGCCGAACGCCTCGCTCTCTCGGCTCGCGCCTATCACCGCGTCATCAAAATTGCCCGCACCATCGCCGACCTCGAAGGTTCGGACGAAATCAAAGCAAATCATATCCTCGAAGCGATACAATACAGGCCGAAAGTAAATAATTAATGAAAGAAAAATGGGAAGAATATAAAATAATATTTTTGGTAATTGTGATGGCGGTAACGGGGGCGACTACGGCGCTTTTTAAGATTGGTCTGCGAGAACTGCCGATAGATTTATTCACTTTTATTCGTTTTGCCTTTGCGCTCCTCGTTCTTCTGCCATACCTCTGGACTCATAAGAGCGAACCGATTCCGCGCAAGCAAAAGCTGATTCTAATATCAGCTATCGGCGCGGCGAATGTGTTTTTATTTGTCTGGGGACTGGAATACACCACTGCCATTATTTCCGGAATGCTTTATGCTTCGGTGCCATTGATCACGGCCGCTCTGGCCTCGCTCATTCTTTCGGAAAAAGTGAGTATCAAGAAATGGCTCGGTATTATTGTGGGGTTTTCCGGCGTGCTCATTATAATTCTTGGCCCCACTCTTCGTGGGTCCTCCGAGTGGGGCGGAACAATATTTGGCAACGCCATTATTTTTCTCGCAGTCATTGCTTTTTGTTTCTATTCCGTGGTTTCCAAAAAATACTCAAGCGAATATTCGCCTATCGTTTTAGTCAAATATTTTTTCTTCACCACTTTCATTGTGCAGTCTGCTTTTCTGCTTTTTCGCCTGGAGAATTTTAGAATATTAGCCGACATTCATCCGGTGACATGGCTGGCGGTAATTTATTCCGGCGTCATCGGCACAACGCTTTATTATTTTCTGTATCAATATGTGATTAAAAAAGCGAGCCCGGTTCTTGCTTCTACTGCATTTTTTCTACAACCTCTGGCCAACATTCTGTGGGCTTGGCTGCTCATCGGAGAAAAAATAACCTCAATTTTTTTCTTCGGGGCCATCTTTATTTTTCTCGGCATGGCCATGGTTTTCCATGAGCAGTATTCCAAGCCGAAGGTGAATAATTAATCGACCACATTCATTCTCGAGAAAAGGTCGTTAGTTTTTTGATCGGCTAAGTAAAAAGTTAGTCCAAATTCTGTACAGACCACCTTATTAAAAGTAACAAGTTGCTCCCCCCAATCTTTGTCGGGTTTAAAAAATTCTCTAGATATTTCAATTATTCTTCGCTTTATCCTTTCCGGTAAAATATTGTTTGGAGTCACCGAAGTTTTTAATATTAGCATTCTAACACTTGCTCCAAAGACTACTATCATAAATTGCTCTCTTTTGTCGGGCAGAAAAGACAGGTAGTCTTCCTCGCTCAATCCATGAGAAAGTCTACCTTCAGCAACAGGATGAGTGTGGACACTGCCAATAAAAGTCTGGACATGTTCCTTGCCTTTTTCGGGTGCCATATATAGCCTTACCTTTCTGTCAGTCCCTACAGATATTTTATTTGACATAACTAAATCCGTACTTTCGGTATCTGCAAAAAAAGTTCTTGCATGCTCTCTGCCGGTTTCCTGAGTACGGCGCAATAATTCCTCAAATGCCTTTCTGTATCTTTGTAAGTGGATAGTTTCAGGTCGATTGGGAGCGGGGATAGCTTGTCCATGCCCGATAATTCCAAGAGTCGCCATAATCCTAGCAAATTGATCTGAGTCCCAGTTTTTGGATGCCGTTAACGTTTCTAATGCCTTGAGGCCGAAAGAATTAGGCGAACTCAAGTAAATGTCTTCTTTTGGATTCATATAGAGATTTTACCATATGGCTTATATTTTTAATGGAATTTTGGTTATCCACAGCGAGGGAGTTGACAGGTGAACGCTCGTTCACCTATAATAGTAATATTATAAATAACGAGTGTAGCGAGTATATTTTATTTACCCCAGTGAAATAGGCCTTCGGCCTCCGCGGAGCGGATTTCACAGGGTGACGAATTTTATAGTCGTTTCACTCCTTAAAATAGTCATG
>MFVU01000032.1 GCA_001787125.1 Candidatus Nomurabacteria bacterium RIFCSPLOWO2_12_FULL_44_11 | reverse complement strand
AGAAAGAAATTGCTTCTGCTCGAACCTCTAAAAACTCTTTGCCTGAAAGACAAAAAGTTAATTTTGACCCTAAATACAAAACATTGCTCCGGGGGTAGGGATCGAACCTACGACCAATCGCTTAACAGGCGACCGCTCTACCGCTGAGCTACCCCGGAATATTAAAATAAAAAAGAACAATCCTGTGGCTACAAATAATTTCTCGCCGTCGCTCGAAATTTTCGCAGCCCGCCCCTCGCGGTTTTGCATGCTCGCAAAACATCGCTGTGGTCTCCACAAAACTCAAAAATCTCAAGCAGTTGAAATTTTTGAGTTTTGTGGACCCGACCGGATTTGAACCGGTGACCTCCTCATTGCAAATGAGGCGCTCTACCAACTAAGCTACGGGCCCCAGTTAATTGAGGTTATTCTAGCTTATTTTTTCAATAATGCAAAGCCGTTATCTGCTATAATAGGAAGAATGGAAAAAATAAAATTTATTGAGAATCCGTGGTCTTTGGAATCGGAAAATATTTTCACTCAACTGGAAACATCTCCCCAAGGCCTGTCAGAGAAGGAAGCCCTGCGCCGGCTGGATATTTACAGCAAGAATATATTTCATAAACAAGAGAAACAAAACACCGTCGCCATTTTTCTAAAACAGCTTACCAACCCGCTTATCTTTATTTTAATTTTTGCGGCAATCGTAACAACTCTACTCCAGGAGTGGGCTGAAGTCGCGGTCATTACGCTCGCGGTGCTGGTGAATACGGGCCTGGGATTTTACCGCGAATATCACGCGGAAAACACTCTGGAGAAACTAAGCAGTTTTATTAAAGATCGCTCCCGAGTCATCCGTAGCGGCCATGAAGCAGAAATTGATTCGGAGATGCTGGTGCCGGGAGATGTAATCAAGCTTGCTTACGGCAGTCGGGTGTCTGCGGATGCCCGAATCATCAATGTCAATAATCTTAGCACCGACGAAACTATCCTAACCGGAGAGTCCACGCCGGTGCGGAAGTTGGGGGAAGTTAAGCCGGTTGCCGCTTCTACTCCCGAGCGTGCCAACATGGTGCACGCCGGAACGCTCGTCGTCGACGGTTTTGCTACGGCTGTAGTCGTTTCGACCGGCGACAAAACGGAAATTGGTAAAATCGCGGGATTGGTTTCCGGCATTCATCGGGTTAAGACCCCGATCCAAAAGGGCTTGTCGCGGCTGGCGTGGATTATTTTTGCAATTGTGATAGTAGTCGTTATCGGCATTTTTATGCTGGGTGTTTACCGCGGGGAGTCAATATTCGGTATGTTGGTGCTCTCGGTGGCGGTGGCTGTCGGCGCCGTGCCCGAGGCCTTACCTATCGCTCTTACGGTAATTCTCTCTATCGGCGCGGAGCGGATTGCCAGAAAGCGCGGGATTGCCCGGACGCTCATTGCAGCGGAAACACTTGGTTCGACCACTGTCATTATGACGGACAAAACCGGTACTCTCACCGAAGCTAATATGCGTTTGGTAGGAATTTATACAGTAGATGAACTTGTCGCTGGCAGTACGGAGCCCGCGACTTATAGCAAAAAGGACCAGGAAATTCTTGAAATGGCCCTGGCGAATGTGGATGTCTTGATTGAAAATCCGAACAGTAAAGTATCGGCTTGGACTTTTAAGGGGAAACCGTTTGAGGTAAATATCGTGAAAACCGCGAGGGACAACGGGCTGGATACTTCTCGTTTTGGCGGGAGCGGCGGCTCCCAAATTTTAATTCCGTTTAATTCCACCCATAAATTTTCCGTTTCAATGCTTGGTGGAATTTTTATAATTATGGGTGCGCCGGATGTATTGCTGGCCAGATCAAAAATGGACGCTCAAACTTATAACAAAATTGAGTCGTGGATAATAAAAGCGAGCGATGAAGGTAAGAGATTAATTGCGCTCGGCAAAAAAACGTCCCCCATAACTTCCGTCTCCGGCGTGGAAAATATCGAATTTATCGGCATCCTGGCTTTTCACGACCCGGTGCGCAAAGAAGTGCCGACGGCGATAAAGAGCATCGAAGCGCTGGGTACCCGTATCGTGATGGTGACCGGTGACTTGAAAGGCACGGCTGTTGCCGTGGCGCGGGAGATTGGTTGGACTATTACCGAGCAGGAAGTGCTGACGGGTCGTGATCTACAGGCAATCTCGGACGAGGCCCTGCTTGAGGTCATGCCTTCAATTAAAATTTTTGCCCGGGTCACACCGGAAGATAAATTGCGTATCGGACTCTTGTATCGCAAGCTTGGGGAAGTGGTGGCCATGACCGGGGACGGCGTCAACGATGCGCCGTCACTTAAAGCCATGGACATCGGGGTGGCGCTTGGTTCCGGCAGTGATGTGGCTAAAAGCGCGGCGGACCTCGTATTACTGGATGATAATTTTAAGACAATCAGTATGGCCATTCATGAAGGACGTAGAATTCTGGCAAATATTCGCAAGACATTTGTTTACTTGATGTCCAACTCGCTGGATGAGGTCTTTGTTATCGGCGGGAGTTTATTGGTCGGTATTGCCCTGCCGCTTTCCGCGCTCCAAATTATTTGGGTCAATTTATTTACCGGCAGTTTGCCGGCGCTCGCCTTTGCTTACGACGAGGATTTTGACCATGAAATGTCGAAAAAGCACACCCTCAAATCAATTTTTACCCGTGAAGTGAATATTCTTACATTCGGAATTGGGGTATTCAGCTCGCTCTTATTATTTTTGATGTATTACCTCCTGATACGCTTTGGGGTTGAGCTTTCTCTGGCGCGCTCGGTATTTTTTGTTTGCTTTGCCTCATATATTCTGGTTATTGCTTTTTCATTTCGCAGTTTACATAAACCACTTTTTTCCTATCCGGTATTTTCAAACAAAAAACTGAATCAAAGCGTTTTAATTGCCGTTGTCTTGCTGGTTGCCACCATGACCCTGCCGGTGTTTCGTGAATTATTTGAACTTGCGCCACTGCCGCCCGTCTGGCTATGGTTTATTGCCGGGTGGCTCGTCCTCAATGTGCTTTTAGTCGAGTTTGCCAAATATCTATTTAGGAGAAGGAGACAATAAATTTGGTATAATGTATATATGAAAAACATTGTGGATCCGATTTCCCACGCGAGTATGATATTAAACTGGAGCGGGATAGCGATATATACCGACCCGGTAGGGGAGACGAAACTTTTCCTAGGCAAACCCGATCCGGACATAATCTTACTTACGGATATACATGAGGACCATCTGGATATCGCCCGACTCAAGGTACTTGCGGTGGAAAAAACCATTATCGTAGCGCCTAAGGCCGTAGCAGACCTCCTGCCAGATGAGCTTGGGCCAAAAATTTTCGTAATGAAAAATGGTGAAAAGACAGACCGATTAGGATTTAGCATAGAAGCAATACCAGCTTACAATATTCCGGAGTCCGACAAAGCTTTCCATACTAAAGGCCGAGGTAATGGATATGTTTTGGAAAAAGATGGCAAGAGGGTATACATTTCGGGAGATACTTCTGGCACTCCGGAGATGAAGAATTTGCAGAATATTGATTTGGCATTTGTTGCCATGAACTTGCCTTACACTATGGGTATCGAGGAAGCGACCGAGGTGGTGCTGGCTTTCAAGCCCAAAAAAGTTTACCCATATCATTATCGCACACCCAATGGTTTCAGCGACGTGGCAAAATTCAAAACTTTGGTGAATACCGGGAACCCCGCCATCGAAGTTGTCCAGCTTGACTGGTATCCAAAATAAATTAGATTTGCTATAATTCCGGATATGGCAAAACGAGGCACAACTTTAAGTCCGAAGAAAAAGTCCAGGCGTTCGCACAAGACCAAAAAGCGTTTGGCGATAAAATACGCCCTGCTAACGGCTAAATTAAAACGACGCAAACATAAGTAAGCAGTTTTTATTATTTTATTAGTAAGATAAGAATAAATAATATGACAAAGAATAATTTTGTGTCGGTTGCATCGTTTATCTTTCTGGTCGTAGGTGTTCTTCATGTGCTTCGCCTGCTAAACGGCTGGGAAGTTCAAATCGGCGGTTTTGTTCCCCCAATGTGGGCCTCTTGGGTCGCCTTGATTCTCGCGGCGTATCTAGCCCTTCAAGGTTTTCGTTTGGCTCGAAAGCCGTAATATCGATTTCTCAATGTAATATTGTAAACGCAGCTTCGTCACATAATCGGAGGGGTTCTTTTTTGCTTGAATTTTGTTGATATTATCAGTTTAATAACAAATTTATGATTAACAAACTCGCTCTCTCTGTTTTGTTGTTTGCTCTCGTAATAAGCGGCGTAGCGTTTTCTTCGGTTTCTACTGCCGAAGCTCAAACCGCGACATTTCCAGCGGGCTGTGCCTCCGGGCTGGGCTACAGCGCCACTACCGGACTTCCTTGTAACGGCACCAGTGTTGCCACCGCGAGATACATGCCCGGTTGCACCAGTGCCCTAGGATACAGTTCAATCAACGGCCGTCCTTGTAGCGGAGGGTCAGTGGCTATACAATGGCTCGCTGGCTGTTCTTCTACTATAGGTTACAGTTCGATTACTGGTGAGCCCTGTAATGGCACGGCAGTGGCCACGCCCGTAATTGTTTCTGGAACGGGATCCTTGGGATTTCCTACCACCGGTGCGGGAGGTGATGCATCGCGTAACGTGATCCTAATCCTAACCTCGGCCTTGGCAATGCTCTTGGGTTCACTTTATCTTGCTCGCAAATATGTGCTAAGGTAAGGTAAAATAGGGTGATACCTACAAAGACGGATGCCAGGAAACTACGGGTATCCGTCTTTAGCGTTATGAAACAAAATAAAACAATACCGTTTGTAGCGATATTAATTGTCATATCAATGTTCTATTTCGGCAGAACCGTTTACCGGGCCGTTTCCTACGCGCCGACTGATGAGGTTGCCTTACCGAATGATGTCAAGAAAACTTTTTCCCCGGAGGAGAAGAAAATTAACCCTGTTTTGTACCCGCAATATTTGCGCATACCTTCCATTGGAGTAAAAGCTAAAGTGCAGAAAGTCGGTATTACGAAGCTTGGCAATATGTCCACACCAAATAATTATACCGATGTCGGTTGGTTTAAGTATGGCACTCTGCCGGGCGAGGTTGGGAGCGCGGTAATTTCCGGACACGTGGATAACGGACTCGGCATGCCGGCGGTATTCGCCGATTTGAAAGACGTAAAAGTTGGGAGCGATGTATACATCGATCAAGCTTCAGGCGACACCCTGCATTTTGTGGTCAGGGATATAAAAACCTATGACTACAAAGCGCCAACGGAAGAAATTTTCAATCAAAACGATGCTCCACTTTTGAAATTGATAACTTGCACAGGTAGCTGGATTTCTGAATATCGAACTCACAACCAACGGTTGGTGATAACCGCCGTCGAATCATCTCCCTAACAATTTGTTATAATTATATTATGAACGCACGAATGATAGACAAAATCATCGCCTTACTCAACCCCCAAAGGCACAAGGGCGAGAAGAGCTATCTCTCTACCATTTTGACTGAATATAAAAACAAGCGTCCGAACTATGAAGAGTTCCGTATTGCCGCCCATCGAGCACTTGAGGCGTTGCTTAAAGAAGGGGAGTACAAGTACCAAATTATTTCCAGAACCAAAACCCATGAACGTCTGGAAGAAAAACTTCTGCGCAAGAAAGAACATGGAATTTTTTATCATTCGGTGGAAGAGGTGGAGGATCTGGTGGGGATTCGCATAATTTTCTATACCGAACGAGACAAGGAAAAATTCGTAAAAAAAATCAAAAACGAGATCGGCGGTTTCATGAAAATAGAAGAGAGGGTCAAAGATAACGGCTACCGGGCCACGCATATCATCATGTCCTTTGGTCGGAAAAGGTTAAATCTAAGCGAGTATAAACAGTTCCGAGGGCTCAAAAGTGAAGTTCAAATCACCTCGATCCTGCACCATGCCTGGGCGGAAATCGAACACGATCTAATATATAAAGATATAAATAATTTAAAAATTCGCGATCCTGAAAAATTTGAATTGACCAAGCAAAAAATCCATTTGCTTTTAGAAAAATATATCAAAAAAGCTGCTACGGAACTCGAGGAAATAATAGACAACGGCACAGAGTAAATATATTTTTAAGAAAACATGAAATCGGGCCTAGTGTTAAAAATTTTGGTGGCTGTATTGCTTCTGGGCGGGGCAGGTTTCTGGTATATCGACCAACAAAAGCCCTCTTATACCTATGATAACGCAGCGTGTAAAGACCTGGCCTCACCCTATGATTGTTTTTCGGAATACTATAAAAATCTTGTCCGGGATTTTGGAACCAAGGTAGCAGTAGCCGACGTAAAAAGGATCTCGACGGAGGATGGCCAGGTCCTCGCGCAATGCCACCCCTTGGTGCACGTAATCGGACGCGAGGCCGCAAATGAATTTAAAACAATAACCGAGGCATTCAATGCAGGAGATGCTTTTTGCTGGAGCGGGTATTATCACGGGGTGATGGAAGGCATGGTCAAAAAAATCGGCCTCACGGATTTATCCAAAGGGCTAAACGATATTTGCTCACAAATTCCCGGACGGGAAAGTTATAATTTTGATTATTATAACTGCGTGCATGGGCTGGGGCACGGAGTAGAAGCCTACTACGAAGGCGAAATTTTCCATGCGCTTGTCATGTGTGACAATCTGACGGGGGACTGGGAACGACAGTCCTGTTATAGCGGGGTCTTTATGCAAAATATTATTGATAGCACCAATGTCTCCGATACCGGCGGGGTGGTCAAGTATTTAAAACCCGAAGAACCCTTGTATCCCTGTACCGCAGTGGAAGTAAGGTATAAAGGTCAATGCTACTTAGGCCAGACATCCTATGCGCTACAAGTGACGAGCTATGATTATAAGAAAGTTTTTGATTTGTGTACCACCGTGGAAACACCATACCGAGATATTTGTAACCAAAGCATGGGTCGGGATGTGGCCAACCAGGCCATGCATGAAAAAAACCGGACTAAAGAGCTCTGCTCCATCACTAAAGATTCCAACGATTTTAACAACTGCGTCGTAGGCGCAGTGAAAGAAATTATTTCCTACTATCACTCCGACAAAGAAGCTCTTGAATTCTGCGATGTCCTCTCCGGGGAGGGCAAAAATATCTGCACTTCAACAGCAAAATCGTACTATAGTAATTTTTAAAACTTAAATTCCGAAGTCCTCTTTTGTTAGAGAAGCTTGTCGCATTATTGAATGAAGAGTACCCATAGGAATTTCTTTTCTGCCCGCTGGGACAATGACAGTTCGCTTCTTTATTCCCAGTTTTCTAAATTTTACATGACTACCTTTTTGAGAAATGAACACGAAACCGTTATTTTCTAAAACTTTTACTACTTGCGTAGAAGATAAAAGTTTAGGCATAGTTAAACACAAAAGGGACAAGTTGCGCACCTTTCACCTCTTGTATTTTTTGAATTTTAGAGTCCTCAAAGTAAAGATCCAAAGCTTCGCTTAAATTCTTTAGCGATTCATTTCTGGTTTTACCAAAGCTTGAAATATCAACATTCAAACACTGAGAAACATAATATTTCCCTTCTTTCCAAACAATGTTTTGTAAATTAAATTTCTTCATACATCTAATATACCATAAATAATAAAAAGCAAAACATTGACAAAAATGCCTGTTGGGTGTATAATATAAGGATATATAGGTTCTTTTATAAACTGCGAGAAAATACTAGATTTGCCATAGCTTTTAGCTTATAAAATCTTGTAAATTAAAAGCTATGGCGACAGTCGTCGTCCTCTAGCATCTCCCGAAAGGAGACCAGTCATGAGCGCAGACCGCGTGTGTGACATGAGCTGTGGAGCGATGCATGAATTTGCATTGGTCCTCGACAAGGCCGGCTTCAGTGCCGCTCTTGTGCAACAGATCGTCAACTCGAAGCGTAACCGCATGGCAGAGACCATGTACGCTTCGTTGGTTGTCGAGGAACCCGTCGCGACGCCCGCTCCGACGCCTCTCCTCGAGCTCGTCGGTACCTACATCGCGCCGATGAACACCTGGGCCTTCGTTGCTTCCGAGAAGTTCGTGGTCGACACCAGCCGCAGGGCACCGGTGAAGATCAGCTACCTCGGCGACAACTTCCGGGCGTGGGTGCTCGGCAAGATCGAAGAACCCGGGCGCGCGACCGAGCTCCGCTACTCCCGACTCACCAAGCGCTCGGTCGACAAGCCGATCCTCGATGCGATCGGCGAGGGTAAGACGGAAGTCGCTCTCACCGACGTCTTCGCCATGATGGCGGCTCAGCCGAACGGCGGAGAGGGCGTCTTGCTCCACGACGGGCGCGCGAACATCTTCTACGTTCGCGACCAGAACGGCGTTCTCCGTGCCGTGCTCGTGCACTGGTACGACGGCGGTTGGTACGTCAATGCCCTCTCCGTCGAGAGCCCGCTCACGTGGAGCGCCGACGATCGGGTGTTCTCTCGCAATTCATCGCTCGTATCCTCAGTGCCTCAGGAATCAGCCGCAAGCTGACCCTTGGGTTCTGGGACTCTTGGACACTCGGTTCGCTTCGGCGGGCCGGGTGTCTTCTATTTTTACTTCATTTAATTTTGTAATTTGATACAATGTTTTTGAAATCATGTGCTACGCGACGGTTACGGCTTTCGCGTCATGGTCTTAAGAAATTTTTTGTGAGAGTTGCGTTGGGCTGTTTTCTTTTTGCCTTACGCAAGAGTATAAAAAGTTTTTTCAAAAAATAACAAGAATTGGTGCATAATATTGGTGGACTTCTAAGTCCAAAATAAAATACAGCACGATCCCTGACATTTAGTTTGTGCTTGGGTCGGCAGTGATACAGATGATCTTATGTACGATAACACTGGTTCTCCGTGCCGTGAACGTGAACTGGAACGACGGCGGTTGGAACGTCAATGCCAACTCCGTCGAGAACCCGAACACGTGGAACGCCGACAATCGGGTGTTCTCTCGAAACTCTTGTTTTTCTCCTCTACCTCACGGCCGAGGAGTTTTCTTTTCAAGTCCTTTTTTCCAGCCACCGAGCATTCTGCCGATTTCTTGCAAGTGTTCGGAAAGGGTAGAATACTTTTCATTCGGGATGCATTTGTTTTCCCAAGCTATTTGTAAAAAGAATTTTATGCCATCCAATTTTGATATTGCTATGGTGAGGCGAGAAACTTTTGTTTCTGGAGGTAGATAAATTGAAATGAAAATATTTTCTAAAAGACCCAGAAAGTAGTCCTCAATTTTTCCACCCAATACGTAACGATGCGCTTTAGGGAAATCATTATATACTTTAAACCAAAGAGTGTAGGCCGTTTTTGCTTTTAGAAGCGCCGTCGGCGCTGGGGGGGGGTAAAACGATATGAGACAATTTATTCATACTTACGATAATATCATAACCATAGAAAAACTGCTGTTGGCCTGGCAGGAATTTTTGCGTGATAAAAGGAACAGAAAAGATGTGATTTTATTTCAAGCAAAGTTGATGGACAATATATTTGATTTACACAACGACCTAAAAAATAAGACCTACAAGCATGGGGAGTATATTGCCTTCAATATTTCGGACCCTAAACCCAGGCAGATACACAAGGCAACTGTCAGGGACAGATTGTTGCATCATTTGATATATCAAGAACTATATGAATATTTCGATTCAAAATTCATTCATGACTCATACTCCTGCCGAGTCGAGAAGGGAACACATAAGGCCATAAACAGGTTTCGGCAAATGTTTCGCAAGGTTTCCAAAAATAACACTCGCACTTGCTGGATTTTAAAATGCGATATCAAAAAATTCTTTGCAAACATCAATCGTCAGGTTTTAAAGAAGATATTGTCAAGGTTCAACCTTGACACCGACACTCTCTGGCTCCTAGGACAGGTGATAGACAGCTTTTCTACAATGTTAAGTAACTCTGCTATCGCAGAGAGGATTAACAAAGGATTACCATTAGGCAATTTAACTTCCCAGCTTCTGGTAAATGTTTATATGAATGAATTTGACCAGTTTATGAAAAGGGAACTAAAAGTGAAATATTACATCAGATACGCTGACGATTTTGTGATTTTAAATGAAGATAAAGGATATTTAGAAAATTTGTTACCAAAAATTAATACTTATTTAAATAGCTATTTAAATATATACCTGCATCCTGATAAGGTCTTTATTAAAACTCTTGCTTCCGGGGTAGACTTCCTGGGTTGGGTGCATTTTCCGCGTCATAGAGTTTTAAGAACTTCAACAAAAAGGAAAATGCTGAAACGAATTAGGGAAAATCCTAAAAAAGAATCGAAACAATCATATTTAGGTTTATTGAAACACGGCAATGCATATAAATTAAGAATCATGATATAATCAAAGGATGCGAAGCGGATTATCTAAATTGGAACAAAGAATTACGTCATATTTAAGCCACCGGCCGAAGTTGTATGCGCTCGTTGTAGGGGCAGGCGTCGTTTTGTTTTGGCGAGGCATCTGGCATAGTGCCGATCAAATCCATGAATATTTCAATCTCAACGGAAATAATCTGACCATTGATGCGGTAAGTACCCCCTGGTGGGACGGGCCGGCCTCACTCCTAGTCGGCGGAATCATTTTGTATTTCACGGGGGCCTTTATCTCCAGTTTTATCGGCAATGAGCTAATTCTTTCTGGTCTACGTGGCGAAAAAAGGTTATCCCAAAAAACGGAAAGTGAAGTGGAAAACGAAGTTAGCGCAATTTCAGAGATCAAGGATGCTCTGGACTCCATTGAGAATAAGCTTGGGGAATTGGAGAAAAAAGTGCGCAATCATCATCAGGGCTAACCCCCTGGTTTTTCTTCGCCTACCAAATTATCATTCCAGACAATCAATCTCCATTCATCCTTTTTGAACCAATGGGGGATATATTGAGTTATGGCTATACCGGCGTTGTCAATCGGATTAAAATAACTTATCTTATTGTATTCTGATGCGGTGAGGGCGTCGCTATAGAACATGTAACATACAACCATTCGGAGAAATATTCCGTGGGTGACCATGATGATGCGCTCTTCCGGCCTCGATTTGATGTAATCCAATAACTCTCTGGCTCTTTCTTTTAGATCAATAAAATTTTCCTCGTCAGAATAACGCAAGTTATCCTCATGGAAACTTTTGTCAATGCGATCTACGATACTTCGCACATCTCGGTCTTCTCCCTTGCGCTCGATTATCTCCGAAGGATTTTTGCGCTCTACCAAAAGGTCAGAATATTCTACATCCATTTCAAGTTCTCGCCCGATGATTTCAGCCGTTTCCTTAGTCCGCTCATAAGGACTCGCAATAATCACTTGCGGTTTACCTTTATGCTTCGGGAACCTTCTCGCTGTTTCGGCCACCTGGCCCCGCCCTTTCCCACTTAAATGTCCTTCTGGTCCCTGCCGAATGCCTTGGGCATTAGACTCCGTCTCTCCGTGCCGGACGAAATAGATTAATTTGGTCGCCATCCCAGTACTAAAATTTTAACTAATAATGTTTATCGTTATACCCCGTAATCAAAAATTTAGTACGGGACAGGTCTATCAATTTTAGCACAGATTTGATATAATCTAATTAAAATAAATGAAGAAAAAGGCCAATCTAAAAAAGGAGAAAAAGGTAGTCATGGTCAGTGGCGGATTTGACCCGGTGCATATCGGGCACATACGACTGTTCCAAGAAGCCAAAAAGCTCGGCGATGAACTGGTGGTCTATCTCAATAATGATAATTGGCTACGCAAAAAGAAGGGCTATATCTTTATGCCCGAGCATGAGCGCAGAGAAATCATCGAGGCCTTTGCTACGGTAGATCGGGTCATTTTAAGCAGTCACGAAGAGGACCCGGCAGACATGAGCGTATGCCAGGGACTCGAAGAAATTCGGCCACACATATTTGCCAATGGCGGCGATCGGGATATCGCTGATGCGCTTGACCCAGCTTCCTCCCTTTATCGCGAGCGGGAAATTCATCAAAAACTCGGGATCAAAATGATTTACAATGTTGGTTCTGGCGGCAAAGTTCGTAGCTCGTCGGAGTTGATCAAGGAAGTAGTGAAGAAGCATCAGCAAAAATAAAATGAAACCATTAAACCAGCTGACTGGGAGAGATCTGGCCAAAATAAAGATGATTGTTTTTGATGTCGATGGCGTGCTCGTTCCGCGAGGCACAAAAATAAAACAAGAAGGTAACACTACAACGCTCGCAACAAAAATAATAGCAAAAAAACAGATTAAGCAAATCAAAGCGTTGCATAAAAAAGGGTATTTGATCAACATTAGCTCTGGGCGCGGACTTTATATGTTGCAGGCAATGTTCCGGGAAGTTCTGCCTTTTGTCAGTTTGACTTACGAATGCGGTAGCGCCACATGGTATCAAGGTAGGCTCTATCAACACTTCAATAGTTTTAAATACACTTTAGATTTGTTTCAAAAATTACAAAAAGCCGTTATGGGGAAAAAAGATTTTAAGGGCTTTGAGCCGAAAGAATTTATCGTAACTGTTCATTGTAAAAAGAGAATGAAGCAAGTTGAAGCGACAGTTAAAAAGGAAAAAGGCCTGACGACTATCTGGAACGGGGAGGCCTATGATATTTTAGTAAAACATGATCAAACCAAGGCCCTCGGACTAAGAAGGGCCATGAAAATTTTTAAATTAAAAAAAGAAAATGTTCTAGCTATCGGGGATAATTATAACGACCAGGAGCTTCTACGGGAAGCGGGGTTGCCGATATCAGCCGATCGAACAAGGGTAAAAGGGAAATTCTATATCCCGCTCCGTGGCCAACTTCTGCCGGCGGACCTTCTAATGCAGAAAATCTTGTCCTTGGAAACCAAATAATTGGCTAAAATTTCACCTTGAGCTATAATTAGAAGATGGCGGAGGTCAAGGCATTTCAAGTAGAAAAACCCTGGGGCAACTTTAGACAGTTTACTCACAACAGCTCTTCCACGGTTAAAATAATAACTGTTAATCCCGGGGAGGCTTTAAGCTTACAGAGCCATAAAAAAAGGGCCGAGTTCTGGAAAGTTGTCAAAGGTGATGGAATAGTGGAGATAGATGGTGTTAGAATGGATATAGGGGAGGGAGGTGAATGTGAAGTCCCTCAAGGAAGCAAGCATCGCCTTGCAGCCGGACGCTCAGGTATTATGGTCCTTGAAATTGCTACCGGGAATTTTGATGAGAATGACATAGTTCGTTTTGAAGACAAATATGGCCGAGCTTAAAAAGCCCCGACGCCCTAAGGGAACGGGGTCCCGACCTAAAACGTCGGGAAAAAAAATAATAAAAAAAAAGAAAGGCGCACTTTTGAAACGGGCAGTGCACAACCCGATCATCGAGCCGAGGTTGTATCCTTGGGAATCCAAAGCTACTTTTAATCCTGCCGCCTTTGAGCATAAAGGAAAAGTGCATATCGTTTATCGAGCTATCGGCGACGATGATTCTTCAGTGCTGGGCTACGCCGGAAGCGATGATGGCTACAACATTACCGACCGCTCCCCGCATTCTATTTACCGACGAGCCAATAGCAGAGAAAAATTCGATACAACTGTTTTCCCCATCGATTATATTTCCGGCGGGGGCTGGAACGGTGGCTGCGAAGACCCGCGCCTGACTCTTTTGGATAATACTGTTTACATGCTCTACACCGCCTTTGACGGCTGGGGGTCGCTGCGGATAGCTCTGACCTCAATCAAACTGCAGGATTTTGAAAACAAAAAATGGAAATGGAAAAATCCGGTTCTAATTTCACCGCCCGGGGAGATTCATAAAAATTGGGTGCTTTTTCCGGAAAAGATTAACGGCAAATTTGCCATTCTGCATAGTTTTTACCCAAATGTTTTAATTGATTATTTTGATACGCTTGAGGAGCTGGACGGCAAGGCCAAGTTTATTAAAAGCAATAACACTCGCCCCATCGATCCAGCTCGAACTTGGGACAGCTGGTTCCGTGGAGTTGGGCCGACACCCATAAAAACAGAACTGGGTTGGCTTATTCTCTATCACGCCATGGACCACCGGAACCCAGATCGCTATCGGATGGGCGCGATGATTCTCGATGCCAATGATCCAACCAAAATTCTTTACCGTTCGGCCAGTCCGATATTGGAGCCGGAGGAATACTATGAGAATAACGGGTATAAATGGGGCGTGATATATTCCTGCGGCGCTGTCGCAAAGCCTGCTCGCGCAGGCGGGGACGGCACGCTTTTCGTTTACTATGGCGGCGCGGACAAAGTTGTAGGTGTCGCCACCATTAGATTGGCTGACCTTTTGGCTGATCTCAGGAAACATAAAGCAACAAAATTAAAAAAACAAATGACCCGGATTTAAATTTATATGTTTGTTGCCCGACGCTCACACCATAACCCTATTTTTATTCCGGACAAAAACCATTACTGGGAGGCCTTTGCCACTTTCAATATGAGTGTTACAAAAAAGGGCAATACACCCTATGGCGTTTATCGCGCTATTTCCTCGCCAGACATGTTGCGTAATCCCCGTCAAACCTCGATTATCGGGATAAGCAAGAGTCAAGATGGCACACACTTTGAAGACCGCGCGCCGTTTATTACTCCTAGAGAGGAATGGGAGAAATATGGCTGTGAGGATCCCCGGATCACTTTTTTTGAAGGCAAATTTTATATTTTTTATACCGCCCTTTCTGCTTATCCATTTTCTGCGGAGGGCATCAAGGTTGCCGTAGCTATTTCCAAGGACTTAAAAAAAGTGGATGAAAGGTATCTGGTTACTCCGTTTAACGCCAAGGCGATGGCGCTTTTTCCCGAACGGATCAACGGCAAAATATGTGTGATTTTCTCTGCTCACACCGATTCGCCCCCGGTTAAAACATCCATTGCTTTGCTGGATAAAATAGAGGAACTGTGGAATCCAGATTTTTGGGAAAAGTGGCAGAAGGAAATTGACGAGCATACAATTAATCCGAAGCGGAACGAGTCCGATCATGTGGAAATCGGCGCACCGCCCTTAAAGACCCAATATGGCTGGCTGCTTATTTACTCATATATTCAGAATTATTTTGGCGCCGACAATTCCAAAAGAATCTTTGGCATCGAGGCCTTACTGCTTGACCAGGAGGACCCGCGGAAAATAATCGGTCGCACCGCAGGTCCGATATTGGTGCCCGAGGACTCATATGAAATGACCGGTTTCGTCGGCAACGTAGTTTTCCCGACCGGAGCAATACTCCAAAAAGATACGCTTAATATTTATTATGGCGCGGCTGATACCACTGTCTGTTTGGTGCATGTCAATTTAGCCGACCTTTTGGGCAGTATATACCCACAATTGCAAGAGGATTTTCACTTTAGACGTTTTCCCGGTAATCCAATTATTGTTCCCAAAGCTGAAAATGTCTGGGAGGCCAAAGCCACTTTCAATCCGGCAGCCATATTGCTCAACGGCAAAACCCATCTTATTTATCGCGCTCTCTCCAATGACAATACTTCCAGCTTCGGTTATGCTATGGCGCCTGACGGTTACAACATCAAGGAGCGGCTAGCCGAACCGGTGTATGTTCCACGGGAAGATTTTGAAAACAAAAAAATCAGCAATGGGAATTCCGGATGCGAAGATCCACGCCTAACTCAAATTGGCAAAAATATTTATGTCTGCTACACCGCTTTTGACGGCGTGGGTCCTCCGCGAGTGGCTGTTTCTTCTATTTCGGAGAAAAATTTTTTGGCGCATAAATGGAAATGGGCAAAACCGTTTTTGATTACTCCGCAAGAATTTGACGATAAAGATACCTGTCTTTTTCCGGAGAAGTTTCCCGCCGGCTATCTCATACTGCATCGTGTAGGGAACGAAATCTGCGGGGATTATCTACCAACACTGGATTTTAAAAATGAAACCGTGCAAAAATGCATCAGAATTATTGGACCGAGGGTAAATATGTGGGATAGCTGGAAAGTCGGTATTACTGCGCCGCCGATTAAGACCAAACATGGCTGGCTGCTGCTCTACCACGGAATATCTAAGAGTCACCATACCTATCGGGTCGGCGCGCTCCTGCTTGATCTCAAAGATCCCGCCATAGTTCTGGCTCGCAGTGCTGACCCGATATTGGAGCCGGAAGAGCAATACGAAAAAGAAGGAATTGTCAGTAATGTCGTTTTTCCCTGCGGCATGGTCCTGCGCGGTAAATTACTTTACATTTATTATGGTGGAGCGGATAAAGTAGTAGGAGTCGCCACCATGAAAATTAATATTATCCTGCAAGCGCTCCTGCACGGCCTAAGAAAAAATAAAAAGCATGTTATAATGTAGGGATGAATCCCGTTAGAAGCCGCGGTCGCAAAAATTACAAAATAACTTTAAGCAGTCACGGTCTGACCGCGACCTGCTTCTAACGGGATGAAAATAAATCTTAAGAGCACCAATATGGAGCTGACTTCCGCTATCCATGAATATGTGATCAAGCGGGTTACCAATCTGGAGAAATTACTATCCAGTATTGAAGAGCGGGGAGGGAGAGCCAGTGTAAATTTTGAAATTGCTAAAAGCACCAAACATCACAAAGCCGGGGATGTTTTTCATGCCGACTGCCTTATTAATCTGGACGGCGAAGAATTTTACGCGAGCGCCGACGAGGAGGACCTCTATGCGGCGATAGACGCCGTCAAAGACACTCTTTACCGCGAAATAAACAAATACAAAGATCGCCGTAAAACGCTTCTTCATCGCGGGGCCCGCAGTATCAAAAAAATGTTGAAGGGTCTTTCTAAACGCAACCCGTTTACTTCGAAATATTAATGCCAAATGAACAATTAACCCCTTCACTGGAAGTTGGTGAAAAATTTCTCCAAATACTAGAAAAACTAGAACCTGTTTTTGTTCAAGCCGGAGATCTCGCTCTCAAAATGCAGAAGGAAGCAAAACATCACAATAAATATTCGACCGGTAACCCTCTGGTCGATATTGTTACAAATGCAGATTTGGCAGTACAGGAATTTCTATTACAGGAAATCAGTAAAACTAATTTAGTTAAATGTCATCTTTTTGCGGAAGAAAATACCGCGTTAACTGAAAAGTTTGACGAGCAAGGACAATATTATTTAGGTATTGATCCGATAGATGGCACGGCAGTATATTCTGAAGGAGGTAATCAGTTTTGTGTTATCATTACTCTCCACGATGGTAAAGATCTTTTATATACTTTTGTTTATTTCCCAGCCTTAAAATTAACACATAAAATAATAAGAAATAATTACACTATTACTGGTCAAATACCAGAAATTTCACTTCCAGCAAATGTAGGCAAAATGATTCTGTATTGGTCCGGGGAACCTGAGAAAAATGTTCCCAAAAAGTTACAAGATGAACTAAAGAAGAAGGGTCTAATTTTTGTAAAAGCGACCGATTTTGCTAAAGATATTGCTCTTATAAATTTATTCAGCGCCGGCAAGGTTGCAGGGGTATATTATGGGAAATTAAATGCATATGACAGTCTGGTAGAACTTCATGCGGCAATAGCTAAAGGTAAAAAACATTATATTGGAGAGGGCTTTGATCTAACAAAACCCCAAAAAAGAATCGCCGGATATTATTATCCAGGTTCATACCTAGTTTTGAATGAATCACTTTAGCTAATTAGATTACTTTACTCAACTAAAGTGAATTACACATATCAACGATAGCGCATATGTGTCACGAGTTTATTTATAGTTTATCTCTTTTCCACCTTCGGGGATTACTTTTTTAATTACGAATTTCTTGCCCCGAGCAGGGTCGAGGGGGTCATTCTCTAGCGCGGCGTCGGTAATTATTATACGCTTGCCATCTTGTCCCCCCGAGGCGGATCCGTCTTTGGCGGAAAAAAAATACGTTCGCGGCCAGGTGGCGTATGCACGGAATTTATTATAATTTTTGATGGGGTCGTCGCTTAAATCTATTAATCCGTCTTCTTTTTTGATTTTTTTGCAGAAAGTTGCTTGGGATTCATCTTGTTTTTCTCCCCCTGCGAAGGGGGAGCTAGAGGGGGTCTTAAATATTTTTACCAAAAGTTCCCCGCCAATTTTTATCAAGCGCTTTCGCAGTTCTGGCGCAGTTTCATCTGCGCCTATTTCCACTTTCTCTTGTGCTAAAATATAACCAGCATCCAACTCATAAACCATTTTCTGAATCGTAACGCCAGTTTCTGTTTCACCTGCCAAAATTGCGCTCTCCACAGGCGAAGCGCCGCGGTATTTCGGGAGGAGGGAATAGTGGATATTTATGGAGCCATTTTTAGGAGTATTAATAATTTTTTCAGATAAAATTTTACCGTAAGCAACTACCACAAATAAATCTGCTTCAGGAATATTTTCAAGATTTTTATAACAAGTTATTTTATTTTCTTCTGCAAATTTTGCTACTGGCGAAGCCTGCATTTGCATACCGCGCCCAGACCGAGTATCTGGAGACGTCACAATAAGCGAAGGCATAAATCCTGCCCCCTTTAATATCTCTAAGGTCTCGGCCGCAACATCCGGCGTGCCGAAGAATACGAAGTTACTTTTGTCTTCTTTGTTCATTTGGCAGTTCTTCTTTTACTTCTTTAGCGTGGTCAATGAAAAGAATGCCGTTTAGGTGTTCCGTTTCATGCTGAAAGATTTGGGCCAAGAGGCCGGAGGCGCCACGCTCGAATCTTTTGCCTTGCTCGTCGTAGGCGGAGATAGTTGCCTTCTTAGAGCGGTGCGTTTTCCCATAGAGCCAGCGTACCGAAAGGCATCCTTCCGGCACCCATTCTTTTTCGCGCGATAACTTGGTAATTTTAGGATTGATGAAGACCAGATCTTTGACGGCAGAATCTTTCGATGCGGGGTCACGTCCTGGCGTGCTCGCCAGGCGTTCCTTCTCGCGCTCTTCGCGCTCCGAAAGCCCCCGCCTCGTAAATTCTGCCTTCAATATTTTCCCCAAAACCACGAAAATCCTTAAAGAATATCCGAGCTGTGGCGCTGCTATCGCCACACCGTCACTCTGGCTTCGGAGTGCCACGGACATCTCTTTCATAATTTTTTTTATCTTTAATGTTCTGATAGCTGGCAGTGGCACCTCTTTGGCTACTTGACGCAACACCTTCTCCCCGCCTGCAGCGCTATGCGCAGCATTACGGGCAGGTTTTTGTTGAGATTGCAAAATTCTAGTCATTTTTACTTAAGATCTTTCAGATATTCCACCAACTTAGAAATTTTTACCGTATCTTGGCTTCGGTTGGACATGTCTCGCACGATTACCGAGTTTTCAATAGCTTCCTTCACTCCGAAGATAAGGGCGTAGGGGATTGCGAGCTTCTCGGCAATGGCGAGTTGGGAGGCCAGGCTGTCTTTGGAAATAGATTGAGCTATCGGGATATGATCCTTGCGCAGAGCCTCAATAATATTCAAACTCTTCAATTTTGCTTCCGCGCCGAGTTGAATGAAGTAAATTTTAGGTTTTTTTATGATGCGCGGGGAAAGCTTCTTATACCATTTAGACTCTACAACTCTGTCTACGCCTATGGAAAATCCTACCGCCGGCACATCACGCTTGCCACCTATTTGTCGCGCAAGGTAATCATATCGCCCGCCGGAAGCTATCTGCATCGGAGGCACACCCTCTTCACCACTATCGGAATAAACTTCAAACACGGTGCGGGTGTAGTAGGAGAGTCCGCGGACCAAGTTCTTATTTATATTATAATCAATGCCGAGTTCTTCCAGATACTCCAGAACTTCTTTGAAGTGTTTTTTACAAGAAGCGCACAGGAAGGAGACGGAATCCGGAGCTCCTGCGTTTATTTCTTTTGTTTTTTCTTCTTTGGAGTCTAATATTCGAAGAGGGTTGGTCTTCAAGCGTTCACGGTCTATTGGGGCTAGGTTGCTCATATGTTTACGGTAATAGCTGGTGAGCTCTCGAAGATACCCATTTCGGCATTCTTTGTCGCCGATTGAATTTATCTCGATAGTTATTTTTTCTGCTCCGGCCTCGTATAAGGCACTCAAGCCAGCCTTGATTACTAATGCATCCATAATACTTTTATCCGACCCCAGGGAATCTAGGTCAAATTGCCAGAACTGTCTATAACGCCCGCGCTGGGGCTTGTCATGCCTGAAGGTTGGACCATACTGATAAAACATTACCGGTTGAGGCAGGCTCTGCATTCCATGTTCAATGTAAGCTCGCATCAGGGGTGCTGTATGCTCCGGCCGCATCGCTAAATGGTCTCCACCCTTGGTTTTAAGGGTATACATTTCTTTATCCACGATGTCGGTACCCACACCCACACCCGAAGTAAAAATTTCTTCTTGTTCTAACATGGGAGTATCTATTGGTTTAAAGCCATAATACACAGCTACCTCCTGCGCTTTTTCAAAAAATCCCTGAAAGCTGTAATACTCTTCGTTCACGATATCCCGCATGCCTTTCGGTGCCGTGAGTTCTTGACCCTTACTTTCTTTTGGATGTTTTTTAGTTTGGCTCATATTTACCTGGCAAGAAATCTATATCACTGATTGGCCAGAGACGGACCAGAGCCCTGCCAACAATGTGTTTTCGCGATACGGTGCCCCAAGATCTGGAATCGGAGCTGGCAATTCGATTGTCGCCCATTACGTAATACTCCCCGTTTTTCAATTCAAAATGTACATTGTCTGCTGATCCGTTCTTTACATACGGTTCTTCTAGCGTAAGCCCGTCCGGGTGTGATTCATTGGTAATGGTGATGGTGCCACCCTTGATATCCCCTGTTTCATTCGGCAAACCGATAATTCTCTTTATAAAAAACTTTTTGGTGTCATTCGGATACCGAAATATTATCACGTCATCCCTTTTCGGCTCGTTGAATTTATAAGTTAGCTCATCGACAATCAAATAGTCCTTGTCTTCAAAAGTCGGAAACATTGAGGCGCCAGAAACGACAAACGGCTGAGCGATGAACAGGCGGATCGGTACTACTACCAGGAGAGCAATGATTGCAAATCGTACCAGCTCCCATCCGGACTTTTCTTTTTCTATTTCCATCCCGTATAATATAGCACATAAAAATGTTGACAGGGTGGTATATCTTGTTATGATATAAATATGAAGTTAGTTGTAGGTTTGGGCAATCCCGGCGACGAATACGAAAATACCCGGCATAATACCGGGCGGATCGTGGTTGGCTTGATTGAAAAAAAATTAAAGAACCCGAAAATAAAATTTTTAAAGCCCGATACTTTTATGAATAAGTCGGGGACGGCCGTCGCGCCTTTGGTCAAAACAAAAAAAGATTTAAGCGAGCTTGTAGTGATTTACGATGACATTGATCTGCCGCTCGGCAAGATGAAAATTTCTTTCAATCGTTCCTCCGGTGGGCATCGCGGCCTCCAGTCCATAATTCGGGCGCTCAAGAGCGAAGAATTTCTCCGTATTCGTATCGGGATAGCGCCTAAGGCGCTATCTGGTAAAGGCATCGTAAAAAAGCCAAAAGGAGAGAAAGCAGTCATCAATTTCATTCTGGGCGAATTCAAAAAGTCGGAACTGGAAATTCTCAAAAAACTTTCAAAAAAAGTGGCCGAAGCCGTGGAAATGATATTTTCTGAAGGTTCAAATAAAGCGATGTCTATTTACAATTAAGTAATGCCTGCCCGCCCCTGGCGGGAGTTTGTATAATTAAACCTCTTTTACTCCTTCAATTATAATGCTCTTCTCGCCGGAGCGCAAAGAGACCTTGCCGGAGATGGCAATGCATTTCTCCGGCACCCAGATATCCACCGTGTCCTTGAAAATGGAAGGGAAGGCGACGGCTTCGATAGAGCCGGTAAGATCGGAGATTTTGATAAATACCATCCGCTCGTTGTTCCGAGTAATTACCTGCCGCACAGTATCTATAATCCCCGCTATTGTTACCGGCATGCCGTTACCAAGCTTGCTCTCTTCACCATCTTTTATTTTTTTTATATTTACATCTCGCTTCTCCAGTTTATCGCGGATACGGTCAAGCGGATGCCCGGAGATGTAGAGGCCGAGTAGCTCTTTCTCCCAGAGGAGTTTTTCTTGTTGGGTCGCGTCTAGGGCGGGGCGCAATTTAAATTCCGGCGGCTTTATTATTCCGCTACCGAAAAGCGAGGTCTGATTTTTGCTCTGCTTACTGCTTTCGTGATTATACGAGAGCATGTCTTCCAAGTTCGCGAGGAGTTCCCCGCGTAGGGCGAGAGTGTCAAAACAGCCGGACTTGATCAAGGCCTCGAGAGATTTTTTATTTAAATTTTTGTGCTTGATGCGGTCCAGAAAATCAGTAATGGATTTAAATTTCCCGATTGCTTTCCGCTCATCAATAATTGCCTGTGCGATGTCGGTGCCTAAATTTTTTATGGTGAAGAGCCCGAATCTTATCTCCTTGCTTTTTTCTCCGTCGCGCACGACCGTAAATCCGCCATAGCTCTCGTTGATGTCGGGCGGCAGGACCGGAATTTTCATTTTTTTGCATTCGTCGATTATCTCGCCAATTTTTTCCACGTCGCCGGACTCGGCGGTGAGAATCGCCGTCATGTATTCCACCGGATAATGCGCTTTCATGTAGGCCGTCTGGTAGGCAACTTTGCCATAGCTGGCGGCGTGCGCCTTGTTGAAACCATATGCCTGAAACGGCTCGAAGAGTTTCCATAAGCGCTCGGCAAATTCCGGCGTCTGGCCGTTTTTTATCACACCTGCGGTAAATTTCTCTCTTTGCGCGGCCATTTCCGCGGGAATTTTTTTACCCACTGCTTTGCGGAATTTGTCTGCCTCTTCCCAGTTGTAACCGGCAAGCTCAAGCGCGCAGAAGAGGAGGTCATCCTGATAAACAATCAGTCCGTAGGATTCACCCAAGAATTTTTTCATCCGCGGGTCCATGTAGGTTACCAACTGCGGATTGTGCTTGCGCCGGATATATTCCGGAATCGTCTCCATGGGTCCCGGCCGGTAGAGCGCTACCATGGCGTTAATGTCGTGAATACTTGTGGGCTTTAGCTCCTTTAAATATCGGGTCATGCCGGCGCCATTTAACTGAAAAAGTCCTTCCGTTTCGCCGCGGGCAAGAAGTGCAAAAGTTTTCCTGTCATTTAACGGAATGCGCTCGATATCTATATCAATATTGTAGAATTTTTTCACCAGCCGGACGGCATCGGCCAAAATCGCGAGATTCCGGATGCCAAGGAAGTCAAACTTCAATAGCCCTGCGTCTTCGGCACTATACATGTCGTATTGAGTAATAATTTTTCCACCTTTAGGATCAAACTGGGTGGGCATATAGTCCGATATCGGACCCGGGGCGATAACTACGCCGGCCGCATGCACGGACACATGTCGCACGCATCCCTCCAATTTTTTAGCGATATCTATTATTTCTCTCGTATCTTTCTCATTCTTGTATGCGTCGCGGAGCTCGGGGACAATTTCCATCGCATGATCAATGGTCATGGGGAAGCCCTGGCTTCCCAGAGGGATCATTTTGGAAATCCGGTCGCCCACAGTGTAAGGGTAAGCCAAGGCGCGGGCTACATCGCGCACCGCGCCGCGGGCCATCATGGTGCCAAAAGTTCCGATCTGCGCCACGCGGTCCTCGCCATATTTTTTTTTAACATATTCGATCATTTCATCGCGGCGGTTGTCGGCAAAATCCATATCAATATCCGGGGCTGTTGGCCGGAAAGGATTTAAAAATCTTTCAAACGGCAGCTTGTATTCTATGGGGTCAATATTTGTAATTCCTAAAAGGTAAGTTACTATAGAGCCCGCTACCGATCCGCGGATTGCCGTTAAAATTCCGTTGTTCTTGGCATAATACAACAGGTCTCCCACTACCAGGAAATATGGCGAATATCCTTTATCGAAAATAATTTTCAATTCATATTCCACCCGATCTTTTAATTCTTTTGTTTCCTTCAGGTCCAATCTTTTGAATCCTGCATAGGTTAGCTCACGCAGCCTCTCATCCGGAGTTTTTCCGCTCTCGATTTTAAAATCAGGGAAGACCCAGCGCCCGAGCTTAAGCTCCAGGTTGCAACTCGCGGCAACTTCGAGAGTATTGGTTACGGCTTCTGGGATATCTTCGAATAATTCATATGCTTTCTCGCTACTAATGAAAGAATAATCATCTTCGCCGAAAGAGAATTTGTTTTCGTCTTTGATGTCCGAGTTGGTTTGGATTGAAAGTAAAGTATCGTGTGCTTTATTGTCGTCTTCGCAGGGATAATGGGAATCAACCGTAGCCACCAGAGGAATATTTAATTTTTTACCTAGGGTAATGATGCCTTCTCGCACTTTCTCGTCGTCCGGCATTTTGGAATGTTTTTGGATTTCCAGAAAATAATTTTCTTTGCCGAATATTTCTTGGTGTTCTTTTATTATTTTCTCTGCTTTTTCTTCATCTTTTTGGGACAGAGCTTTTGCTAACTCGCCGCCCAGGCAGCCGGAGAGCGCGATTAGCCCGCCCGAATATTTGCGCAATATTTCTTTGTCCATGCGTGGCTTGTAATAATATCCCTCCAGGTGCGAGATGGTGACGAGCTTTATCAAATTTTTATAGCCCTCCAAATTTTTTGCCAGAAGAGTGAGATGAAATCTCTTGTTATCGATATTTGGATCTTTATCTGCCCTGCCACGATTTGCCACATAGGCCTCCACTCCAATTATTGGCTTAATGCCGGCTTTCTTGGCCAGTTTATAAAACTCAATTGCACCATACATATTGCCATGATCGGTGAGCGCCATGGCCTTCATTCCGAATTTTTTAGCCAAATCCACCAAGTCCTCAAGCTTCGAAAGCCCGTCGAGTAAGGAATAATGGGAGTGGGTATGGAGGTGAATGAATTGCTGGGTTTTTTCCATTTGTTTTCATATTAGCATAATTCTTTAACCCCCTATAGTCCCCCTTGTCAGGGGGACAGGATGATTAAGGGTATTGACAATGTTATAACAAAGTATATACTTGTAATACCTGTCCCGTACTAAATTTTTGATTACGGGGCATAACGATAAAGATTATTAATTAAAATTTTAGTACTGGGATGACCACACAAATCATGTTTAAAATCGATGCCAAAGTAAAAAAAGTTGCCCAAAAAAAAGCAAAGCTTTTGGGTATAGCTCTCAGTGATTTTCTTCAATCCGCAACAAGAGATTTTGCCACTGGGCGTTTTACTATGGGTATTCAGGAAAATTGGAACAGTAAGGCAAAGAGAAGTTTGCTCAAATCTTATAGCTCCGCTGACGCTATTTATGACTCGATATAAATTCGGAGATATTATTCTTGTTTTATTTTTACAGCCCGATGGTGTGAGAAAAAAGCGGCCGGCTCTAGTGATTTTAGATTATGGGGATGACGACATAGTTTTAGCCCCAATTACAACAACTGAACGAAAAGGTAAAGGTGATTATGAAATAAAGGAGTGGCAGAATTCTGGCCTGCTTTTAGAATCCTGGTTACGCCTTTCTAAAATTGCGTGTTTGGCTAAAGACGATATTGAAAGGACTTTCGGAAAACTTACTCTATCTGACAGAAAAGGCACTATCTCCACTTGGAAAAAGACATATAAATTTATATAATACTATTATGAAGAAAATCAAAGTTGGTATTAATGGTTTCGGGAGGATTGGGCGAGCATTTTTAAAAGAATCGTGGGATAGGCCCGAGCTTGAGGTAGTAGCAGTAAATGATCTGGGTTCTATTGAGAGCATGGCCTATCTTTTGAAATACGATACGGTGTATAGAACCTGGAATCATGAAGTTAAGGCAAGCGGGACGGATATAGTTATAGATGGGAAGAAAATAAAATATATTTCCGAAAAAGACCCGACTAAACTTCCATGGAAGGATTTAAATATTGACGTTGTGGTGGAGGCAACAGGACTATTTACCTCTTTTGAAAAAGCGAAAGTGCATTTGGATGCGGGAGCCAAAAAAGTGGTTATAACCGCTCCGGCCAAGGGCGACCCTTCGACGGGCTCAGGGCAAGCAGTGCATGGGGAGACGATTTTGATGGGCGTGAATGAAGAGAAGTTCGGCACTTGCGATATTACTTCAAATGCTTCCTGCACCACAAACGCGGCCAGCCCTCTCATTGCAATTTTAGATGAAACGATCGGAATTGAAAAAGCAATATTAAATACCGTCCATGGTTATACTGCTTCACAAGCTCTCGTGGATGGTCCTAGCAAAAAAGATTTACGCGAAGGCAGAGCGGCGGCCGAGAACATCGTGCCGTCTTCTACCGGTGCGGCCATTGCCGTAACCAACGCCTTTACCAAACTTGCAGGACTTTTTGATGGTATCTCTATCCGTGTGCCGGTAGTGGCGGGCTCCATCGTGGACATTACTTTCATTTCCAAAAAACCAACGACAGCGGAAGAAGTGAACGCCATCCTCAAAAAAGCGGCGAAAGAAAAACGCTGGGAGAATATTTTTTCCGTTACCGAAGAACCGCTGGTCTCCTCCGACATCCTGGGGAGTCACTATGGCTCCATCGCCGACCTCAAAATGACTCGCGTTGTGGGTGGCAACTTGGTCAAAGTCATGGGTTGGTATGACAACGAAATGGGGTATACATATACACTAGTAGATCACGTCATCAAAACCGGTAGGACCATAAAATAACGGAAGGGATATTTACAGATAAGAAAATTATGATATAATCGTAGTATGAACCGAAAACAATATACAGCTATATATAAAAAGTCGGGAAATTGGTATTTGGCCTGGATTGAAGAAATTCCCGGGGCGAATACCCAAGGCAGAACATTGCGCGAAGCGAGGGATAATTTGCGCGAGGCCTTGTCACTTATTTTAGAAACCAACCACCTTGTTTCTTTGAGTTCTTTCGGTAACAATAAAGTCATTCGTGAACCACTCATAGCTTAACTTTTTTCATGAAGCGAGTTCTCTTAATTAAGCATTTAGAGAAAAATAATTGCTTCTTTGCTCGTGAAGGTTCTAAGCATTCTGTATACTACAATCCGAAAACAAACAAGAGCTCGACTATACCAAGGCACGCGGATATTCGCAGTTTTTTGGCGGAGAAAATTTGCAAGGATTTGGGAATTATCTTGCCACCTAACCAAGGTAAATAGCAGAGCCATAAAACAAAAGGTGCGAGAGTTATCCCCACTATCTTGTTGCGGGGGGCTTTACAGACTTATAATTACAACGTCGGATATTTAGTATTAATTATTAACATCATTATGAATTTTTTAAATAAAAATATATTAGTCGGAGTGTTGGTCGGCGTTGTACTTGTTCTTGGTGTGCAGTGGGGCGTGGGGCAATATAAAGAAAAACAAACCTCCAATGACATAAAAGAATTTTTGAGTGGATATAATGGTTCGCAAGACAAAACTGCATACGTGGAAAATTATTTTAAAAGTAAAAACCCTTCCGGCATATCAGTGAATTTATCTACGTCGAAGGCCGCAGATAGCGATACGAAAGAAAACGACAGTGATAATTCAGCGGGAAAAGAGGGTTTCGATGATGTTTTTTGCGCTGATCTGCAAAATTATATAAAAATTATTCAAGAAGAATATATGCATAATAACTGCAGTATCGAGGTAAACGCAGAAAATAATTTTGAATGTCAAGTGGCGCTTAGCTATTACATTGTTGCTGTTGAAAAATGGCATGACAATTGTCCAAATACGCTGCTCGGTGAACGGTGGAGAAGGTAAAGATTGTAATTTTAGTATCCCGAGTACCAAGTGGCTGTAAATAATACTACATGCAACAATTAGATCCGAAGGCAGTGTAATTCTTTTGTATTTTCTCGGTGTATGCTATGCTAAGAGCATGAAGGACGGCAAATCTAAACAGCATGTAACGATGTCCGCATTTGAGAAAGCCATGGCCTCTACCGCCAAGGCGTTTTCTAAAGTTGACGAAAGATTCAATAAGATTGATGAAAAGCTTGCCCAGCACGATAAGGCCTTTGCATTATTGCTCAAACAAATGCAGGTGTTTACGGAGGAAGGCAGAGAGCACCGGCAGACCATGGCGACATTAATGCATACGGATATCTCTCAAGAAAGGAATATTGAAAATTTAAGAGTGCGCGTCGAGCGCCTTGAAACCAGGGCTCGATAAATTTACAAAAATTATCTTCATGAAACAATTAGATCCGAAGGCAGTGTGGTTGTTCTCGTTCAGTTTCGTTCTGAGCTCGTTTATTCCCATTATTATCTTCAGTATCTGGGTCGGGGGATTTTTGGCTGACAATGCAAGTACAGTGTTTGTGGATGGAGTGAGAGAAGTTCAGTTACGTGATTCAGCGATTTGGATTCTCTTGGTTGCCCTGGCACTCATAATTGTATGTTTTATCTGGGCCAAGCTTACTTATCGCTTCTACCGCTATGAACTCGCTGAGAACGGCTTCAAAAAAGAATCCGGAGTTATCTATAAAAAGTATGTAACCATTCCCTATGATCGCATCCAGAACGTGGATATTTATCGCGGCATACTTGCTCGTTTACTTGGACTCTCGGACTTGCATATTCAAACGGCCGGCGGCAGTGGATATACCGGGGGATACGGAGGGATTACCGAAGGCAGATTGGTGGGACTTTCCAAAGAAGTAGCCGAACAATTGCGGGATGAAGTCATTGCCCGCGCGCGCCAATCAAAAAATCAGGGACTTTAATTGCGTGGACGTAAATTACGTAGTTACGCGATTTCTCCTTTAAATACACACACTGCCGGGCCGGTGAGCCAGATGTTTTTGTAGGTGCCATCCGGTCCGCCAGCTGGCGGATCAAATTCCACCGTAAGCTCTCCGCCCGGCTGTTTGATGTGGCAGATATTTTCTTTTAACATTCCTAAATAGTGCGAGGCGACAGCAACAGAAGTAGCCCCTGTACCGCAGGCCAATGTTTCATCTTCTACGCCGCGTTCATAAGTGCGGACATGAAATACCCCATTTTTATTTTCCACGTAATTTACATTTACCCCTTTTGAATTATCATCTTTATCACGAATTTTCCTCGCCTCCTCGCAGACAGGGAAGCTCTCCACATTCACCACATATTGAATATGATGCGGAGTGGTTCCGGAAGAGAGGAAAGTGAGGTCATTTCGGAGCCCTATGTCTTTCACATCCTGCATTTTTAACTTCACCCGACCGTCTGAAAGAATCTTCGCTTCATGTTCGCCGTCCACGGCCAAAAATTTCACTTTTTTCGGGTTTTTCAGAAATTTTCCTTTAATTTTTAAAATATTGTGCGCGAAATGCACAATGCATCGCCCGCCGTTACCGCACATTGCCCCCATGCTGCCGTCGTTATTGCACCAAACCATTTCAAAGTCATAATCAGGATGATTCTTGAGGGTAAAAACTCCGTCCGCGCCGATACCAAAACGCCTGTGGCATAGTAGCTTTATCTTTTCCACATCATGAATATCAAAACGCCCGCTCCGGTTGTCGATCATCAGGAAGTCGTTGCCCGCACCGTGGTATTTGTAAAACTTCATAAGGTTGATTATACTATAAATAATGAACCGCGTGGACGAATTGATGGTGTTAAATACGATTTCGCTTTCACCGAATATGTCAGTGAAGGACGCGGTGCGGCTGCTTACCCAATATAAGCTTGACGGCGCGCCGGTTATCGCAAGCGACGGGAAAGTAGTGGGAATTTTGACGGAATACGACCTATCGCTTAAAGGCACCGGCATTCACCTACCTACTCTGCTCAAACTTTTTGAAGAATTTGATTTCTATAAAGTGGATAAATCCAAAGGCGGCTTGGCTACTCTTCTTTCGATGCGGGTGGGGGATGTGATGAACAAAGAACCAATACTACTCCGGCGCAATTCGAGCATTACCGAAGCGGCAAAGATATTTGCGGAACATCATCACTTAAATCCAATTTCTGTTGTACAGGAAGATGGCCGACTGGCCGGAGTTTTAAATCGCCATGACCTCATCAGTTACTATGCCGGCGGGGGCAGTCCGCTGTTTCGTCCGAGCGAGGGCAAACAAGAACTTGACAAAAATGTCAATAAGTTTCTAGGTTCATTTGAGAATCGGTTTCTTTTTGTAAGCAAGTCCAGAACCAAGCTTTGGCTCATTTTCAGCTTGCTATTTCTCGTCATTGGCTTTTTTGTGGCCATAGCATCCTTGGTAAGGATCGAATTCAGGTAATGGCGGACTTTTACTTTACTTTTACTTATTGATATAATCCCTATATGAAGATTTTTGTCGGCACAGATCATGCGGGCTATGTGCTTAAAGAGAAACTAGTGACGTTTCTTCGGGGCCATGGGCATGAAGTGGTAGATAAAGGTGCCTTTGGATACAACGAGACAGATGATTATCCGGATTTTGTGATTCCTGTAGCTCGGGAAATTTCCAAGGACCCTGATAATTCCCGGGGCATAATCCTCGGGGCAACGGGACAAGGGGAAGCGCTAGCTGCAAATAAATTTTCTCACGTGCGGGCGGTGGTTTACTATGGCGAAGCGCCGACGGTGGTGGATGACGAAGCGGATATAATTGTGCGGTCAAGAGAACACAACAACGCAAATATTTTATCCTTAGCGGCGCGATATCTTACGGAAGATATGGCTATAACCGCAGTGAGCAAGTGGCTTAGCACCCCTTACAGTAATGGCGAGCGGCACATCCGCCGGCTCGGAAAAATTGATAAGCTCGACATCTATAAATAAACATTTATGCAGGATAAATCTACGGAGCTTAAGGTGGCGATACGGGCGGCCTTGGAAGCTGGAAAAATTCTGGAGTGGCATCAAGAAACTGAGATAAAACGGGGAGTGAAGGAAGATAAAAGCATGGTCACGCTGGCCGACACGGAGTCCGAGGAGCTAATCAAAAGAATAATATCTGAAAAGTTCCCTGATCATTCAATCATTGGCGAGGAAACCGACCCAATAATAAAAGAGGGTTCCTATACCTGGTATGTCGATCCGGTGGACGGCAGCCGGAACTTTGCGCACCAGATCCCTTTTTTTGCTATCTCGATCTCACTTATCTGTGATGAAAAAATTCTAGTCGGGGTAGTTTACAACCCGGCTACCCGTGCACTCTTTTATGCTGAAACTGGGAAGGGAGCTTATTTAAATGACAAGTTGATTCACGTTTCAAAAAGCGGTCATGACAAATGCATTGTCACGGTTTCTTCCGGTCGCAAGCCACCAGATTTAAAAATACGGAGAAATTTATTGCGCGATTTACCTGAACGCGTCGTTTCTTCTGTTCGAGATTTTGGTTGCACTGCGCTCGACTTGGCGTTCGTGGCCAGAGGCAGTACGGAAGCTGATATAAAATTGGGTTTTAAAACTTATGACGCGGCAGCTGGAATACTCTTGGTTCTGGAGGCCGGCGGGAAAGTCACCGGAATTAATGGCCGCGACTGGACCCTCTCCGATGAAGGTTCATTTATCGCTTCTAATGGGGTTTTTCACGATGCGTTGGTCGAAGAAGTTAAAAGACAAAAAGAGAAATTAGACATGCAATAATATGGCCGAAATACTTCCGGCGATTTTGCCGAAAAATTATGAGGATTTGAAAAACAAAGTTGCTCTGGTGCGAGGTATCGCACCAGTGGTGCAGGTAGATCTTTGCGACGGAATTTTTGTGCCTTCTTTGACTTGGCCTTTTTTATCGAAACCTTCCCAAGTTGAAGGCGAATTTTTGGAAAATGATTTTGACGAGCACTTTAAAAAAATTTTGCGCGAGCAGGAAGGAATGCCGTTTTGGGAGGATATTGATTTTGAACTGGATTTGATGGTTGTGGGGGCAGTGGAAAATTTCGATATTTATACCAAACTGGGCCCTCGCAGAATAATTTTCCACCTGGAAGCAGTGGGGGACTTGGAGAATTTTAAAAATTTCCTAGAGGGTATCGATATGTATATTCGAGACGCCATTGAAATAGGGGTGGCGCTCAAACCCGGAACTCCGCTTGAGAAGTTATTTCCTTTAATTCCATTTATCGATTTCGTGCAGTGCATGGGCAATGATAAAATTGGCTACCAAGGCATAACGCTCGATGACAAAGTGTATGGAAAAATAAAAACAATCCGTGAAAAATACCCGAACTTGCCCATCGGGGTGGACATTGGAGTAAACGAAACTACTGCACCGCTCTTGGTGGCCTCCGGAGCCACCAAACTTGCCGCCGGTTCGGCAATTTTTAATACAGATGATATAATAGAGACGATAGAAAGATTTAGAGAATTGTAATATAGTCATTTTATGAACCAATTTAACCAACCACCTGATCGTAAATCTGAAGTAAAATGGGGGGCCACAGAGTCGCAAAGGCGTCTGGATAGAAGATTAAGGAATGTTGACGAAAGATTTCGCAAACTTTATTTTGTGCCTAGTTACACGATAATAAAAACAATAGACGCACTACGCCTATCTCTTGACGAGGTGGGTTTAAGGGAACTGGCGGAGGAATGGGAACGAGCAATCCAACGTTTTGAAGAAGCCAATAAAATAGGAGGATTAGAATTTGTGAAATACATTGCAGGCGAATTGGACGCTGGTAGACTTCCCGATTCCGATAAGGCAGTGAAAGCCGCTATAAAAACTTTTAGAGAAAAACAGGAAGCCGAGAGGAGCAAGGCAGAGCAACAAGAAGCTGGTGCAAAATTTGCTCGTGAAGAACCAATACGACGTGCGAATGAAGTTGAAACACTAAGAAATAGGGCTGCAGGAGCGAACATTCCTTTTCCATCCAAAGGACCTATTTTACAGCAAATAAACAGAATAAATATGAATGCCAAACTTAGAGATTACAGGAAAGCTGTACATGATATCGAAAAAGCTATCGAAAAATTAGAACAATAAAAATTAAGCAAAAAGCTCTTCGTCGGGAACTCTATAACCACGCATTATTACATAGGCCTCATAAAGGAGTCGGTCACAAGGCCTTAAGGCAGTAGAAATGCCCCTCGATTCATCCATGTCGCGTATTTTATTTAGTAACCTCATTACTAACTCCCTATTTTCGTCTTCAAATTTTCCATAATACCATCTAGCTTTATGTTCAGCACTTCCGTCGAAATGTCTGTAGAAATTGCCGTATCGGACGGCATTAAAATTAGCTTTATCTCGGGCACTAAATTCCTCAAAAGTAAGCACTTTCGGCTCTTTTTCTACTGGAGCTGTGGTCGGTAGTCCTTGATTCGGCCCTGTTATCATCGCAAAAGTATTATACCACAAGTTTATAATTGTTTTGGAAATATCGATAAGGTATAATGGGTTTAACATGTTGACCGAGCACAAAATCAAGGAACTGGAACAGAAAGCTAACGACATCAGGTGTTCGATAATTGAATCATTAGTAGCTACTAAAACAGACAAATATTCTGCTTCCGGCCATACCGGGGGACCCCTCGGCATGGCGGATATTTTCACCTTTTGGTTCTTCCATGTATTGAAGCATGATCCGAAAAATCCAGATTGGCCCGATCGAGACCGGGTAGTGCTCTCGAACGGCCACATCTGCCCAGTGTATTATGCGACCATGGCGCACGCAGGATATTTTCCCGTAGAAGAACTTAAAACTTTACGACACTTTGGTTCTCGCTTGCAAGGGCATCCGCACCGTGAATATATGCCCTGGCTCGAAACATCTTCCGGACCGCTCGGTTCCGGGCTCTCCCAATCAGTGGGCATGGCGCTTGCGGAGAAGATTGATCACGGCATGAGCACCGATAAATATATTTATTGTTTTATGTCTGATGGCGAACTGGATGAAGGAAATTCCTGGGAGGGAATAATGCTCGCGGGGAAATATAGATTGCGAAACCTGATCGCTATTATTGACCGAAATAATATTCAAATTGAGGGCTTTACTGAAAATATCATGCCGCTCGAACCATTGGCGGACAAATGGCGCGCCTTCAACTGGCATGTGATTGAAGTTTCCGGGCACGATTTTCAGGCACTCAATGAAGCGGTCAACGAAGCCAAAGGGGTTTTTGAAAAGCCGACAGTGATTATTGCCCACACTATACCCGGCAAAGGCGTGAGCTTTATGGAACGCGATTATAAATGGCACGGGAAACCGCCCTCGAAAGAAGAAGCCGAGAAGGCGCTTGCCGAACTTAAAGCACATAGACCAATCTAGTATGTTAAATCCAAAACTAAAATTAAATCCCAAGTTATTCAATCCTGATGTAGAACAAGTGCCGATACGAAAGGGCTTTGGCAAAGGGCTGCTCCAAGCAGGGGAAGAGAATAAAAATGTGGTCGGGCTTTCGGCCGACCTGACCGAATCCACTCAGATGCATTTATTTGCCGACAAATTTCCAGCTCGATTCATACAAGTGGGGGTAGCGGAGCAAAGCTTGGTTACTACTGCGTCCGGTTTAAGCACCATGGGAAAAATCCCTTTTTGTTCTTCGTATGCGATGTTTTCGCCGGGACGCAATTGGGAACAGATAAGAACAACCATTACTTACAACGACCGGAAAGTGGTGATTGCCGGGTCGCATGCGGGCATTTCAGTGGGGCCAGACGGTGGAACGCATCAGGCGCTCGAAGACATCGCGCTCATGCGAGTGCTTCCGAACATGGACGTCGTTTCGCCTTGCGATGCGCTTGAAGCCAAGAAGGCAACCCTTGCCTTGGTAAATTCAAAAGGGCCGGCGTATCTGCGTCTCGCCCGTGAGAAAACTCCGATTATCACTACCGAAGAAACTCCTTTTACTTTTGGTAAAGAAGAAATATTCTGGTTGCCAGAAGTCGGAATTGCGGAAGTAGGCATAATTGCAACGGGCGGACTTGTCTATAATGCGCTCCTAGCCGCGAAAGAGCTCGAAGCCGAAGGCATAAAAACAAAAGTATTAAACCTCTCCACAATAAAACCGATGGATAAAAATGCTGTTATTGCGCTTGCCAAAGAAACTAAAAAAATTGTGACGGTGGAAGAGCATCAGGTTATGGGGGGAATGGGTTCCGCGGTGGCGGAAGTTCTGGCTGGGAATTTTCCGGTGCCAATAGAATTTATTGGCGTCCAAGACCGCTATGGCCAGTCCGGCGCGCCATCAGAGCTAATAGAACACTACGGCATGGGCAAAAACGGCATCAAAGAAGCGGTAAAGAAAATTCTAGGAAGGAAATAGAAATATAAAAAAGCAAAAATATTATCTGTAAAATAGCGATATATCGCTATAATTAAAACAACCAGTTCTATAATTTTTAGTAATCATTAAGGAATTTCCAACGGCCCTTGCCGTATTTCGAAGGCAGTCCTGCTCCTAAAATAGTTTCCAACACATCGACAATAGACGGTTCCAGTTTTTTAAAAACTTTACAAAGATTTTGGTATCCACCTCGATCGAATCTTTTCTCAATTCTGATCACAGTCGAGGAACTTACTTGAAGAATTTTACAAATATCAAGAGTGGGTGTTTCTTTACTTACTAGGTAAATTATTCCTAAGCGTTTGGCAAGCATAATCATTTCGGTATAAGTAAGTAATTCACGCAGGGAATAGCCCGATCGGTGGTCTTTCCCCACAGCCCGTAGCATATCTACAAGCCGAGCCTTAATTATTATTTCCTGTTTGGTATTTAATATTTTTTTAGATACATGTGGCATAGCGATATATCGCTATTATAGCGTAATCGGTTGTAAACTGGTAAATTAATTTATTTTTTTAGCCTTATAATCCGCAGGGGCTTTGGTCAAGTATTCTTCCAGTTTAGATCGAGGGAGGAGACCTTTCTGCGCGCCGATTTCTTGGCAGACGGACATTGAATTTATTGGTCCCCAGGCGAAGGCCTCGAGAGGGGACTTGCCCAGCGCCAGGGCGGCAGTGAAGGTGGAAGAAAAGGCATCGCCAGCCCCGGTACGTTCCAGAGGAGGAGCAATATCTGGGTAAATCGGGATCTGCCAAAGCTCATTATTATAGTAAAAATAAGCCCCCTTGGGACCATCACTGATCGCTACCATTTTAGGTCCCAGAGCGGCGATACCCCTGGCTAGGGTCAAAACGTCTTTGTCTTGGATGCCGAGAATTTTTTCTGCCTCCTCCAAATTGCAAAAAAATATTTCGGTGCGGGCATAAATATCTTTTAATTTTTCCTTCCCTAATTTTATCTGGAAAGTTCCCGGCTGGAAGGCCAATTTTGTTTCTGGATTTTTCTTCAAAAAATTAGCTATTTTTTCGTGGTAGGGTAGGGAGTGATCGGCAAGCGAGGTTAGATACATCCAAGAAACTTTTGGAAGCTCCGGGAATTTATAAGTGAAGGCGGTGTGTTTAACTAAAATAGTTCGGTCAATATCGTACCAAAGCACGTAGTGGTAGTTGGTGGGCTTGCCCTTTTCTTTCTCGATGTATTTTGTAATCACTTTGTCTCTCTCGAGTGCTATCAGACACGCTGCGCCATTATCGTCTTCACCCAAATGTGAAATTAGAGCAGAACGAAGTCCTAGGCGGGCAGCTGAAACAGATGCATTGCCACAATTGCCAACTGCGGGCACCACTGTGGATGATTCATAAGGTATTTTATCACCGAAGCGTAGGCATAACTCACAAGCATCAGTGTCCATCCGGCAGTGAATATGCGCATCGCTAATTCGTATAAAATTGTCTACCACGATATCCCCAATCGACAAAAAATCTATTTTTTCCATCCCATTAAAAATTTAAAATAATAATAATATTTATCTTTCATCCCCGTTCGTTGAATTTCTAACGGGACACGTGTTAATATTATAGCATGGCGAAGAAAATTATTCTGCTAATAGTAATTTCCTTTTTTCCGATTTATTTTACGCTGGCTTCCTTAGAAATAAATGAGATAATGTATGATCTCAAGACGGGGAGCGATGAGGGTAGGGAATGGATTGAGGTATTTAATAATTCTGACAGCGAGGTGGACCTTTCCATTCTTAAGTTATTTGAGGGTGATACCAATCATAAGCTTACGCTGGTAGAAGGCAGCACAAAGATAGAACCAGCTGGTTACGCTATTATAGTTTCCAATCCCTCGAAATTTGCGGCCGATTGGCCGAATTTTTTCGGAACCATCTTTGATTCGACTTTTTCCTTAAATAACGCCGGCGAAGTGCTTGCTCTCAAGGACGGGGACAAGATCATTGACCAATATGCCTATAAAGGAAGCACGAGTGGGGCTGGAGACGGGAATTCACTCCAAAGAATAAATAATGTCTGGGTCGGGGCAAAACCTACTCCAGGGGCGGAAAACCAGATTTCGTATACTTCTGCCTCTCTTTTAACCCCAAAAACCACGAAACCTGCTTCAATCCAACCCAAGCAAGCAATGTTGCCATCCGGCATTGATACTTTGCCTACAGTAAATGTAACCACCTCAAATAATGCTGATAATTCAATATCTTTCTATATTCTTGTAACCACCTTAATTTTTCTATTGGGCATTGGAATTAGAACTGTCTATTTAATCCGTAGTAAAAAAGTTATCGCAAAAGAAGGTGAAGATTTTGAGCTTTTGGAGGAATAAGAACGGCCTAAAATGGCTGGCCGAGATCCCGGATTTATGTTATCCACAAAACCTTGCCAAATAGGGTTTTTACCTAGGTAATATGATATAATTTCACCATTGAGACCAATTAAATTCGGCATCAAAACTGCAACCGAAAACTTAACAAGGTTAAGATATTTTAGTGTCGGATTTTTTGTCATTATTTTTGCTTTTTTTCCACTTTCGAACGCATTTTCGCAAACCGGTGTTCCGGAAATAATTAATTTTCAAGGACGATTGCTAGATGTAGACGGAAATTTACTCGGAGACGAGGATGGTACTGATTTTTGTTATCGGTTTTCCATCTGGGATGACCCCGATGAGGGTGAGGGAACTCAACTTTGGCCAGCTATTACTCCCACCACGATGACGATTCTCACTCGTGATGGAGTTTTTGACGCTGAGATCGGAGGGGCGGGAGGCGATACACTCGATTATAATTTTCAGGACAACGATACTGTGTATGTGAACGTAGAAGTTGCGGCTCAGGTTGCTGCTTCCTGTGTGGGGGTAAGTTTTGAAACCCTTGATCCGCGTCCGCAAATTGTTTCTGCCGGATACGCCATCAACTCTGGATCTGTACTCGGAAGTGTTCCAGGCACGGGGGCCGACAATATTTTACTTCTCGATGGATTGGGTGACATCGATATCCTTGGTGACATAAGCGGAGGAGAAATAACTTCCTCTTCACTTTCTGGAGGAGGAGCACAATGCGTGGAAGTAGATAATTTGGGAGTGTTAACCGGAACCGGCAGTGCATGCACTGGCCCGGGTGGTTTTGATTCTACCACCATAGACGATACTACCTGGTCAGACGGGACGAATGCCGCAAACATCTGGACCTTTGATGTGTCCGGCACAGATACAACGATGACTTTTGGGAGCGGCCTGGTTACATTTTCAAATGATGTGACTATATCAGGCACAACTTCGACACCGACCCTTACACTGACAGGTGTCGGAACCATAAATGGGCTCGATGCTATTGATGCGACCACGGAGGCCACTCTCGAAGCCGCCCTTGATTTACAAGACATTTCCGGCGCCGTTACCGATGCGCAAGTGCCGAACAACATTACTATTGACCTGGCCACTACTGCCACCGCGCTAGCCGCCAATGGTGCTAATTGTGCGGCTGGAAATGCGTCACTTGGTGTAGATGCTTCCGGCGCAGTAGAAGGGTGTTTCGATGTCTGGACCGAAGCGGAAAACACAGCTGCTGCATACCTTGATGCCACCGCTACTCTCGATGACCTGGCCCAAACATCTCTAGCAGATCCCGGTGCAAACCAACTGGTCTTCTGGGACGATTCCGATACTCAATTTGAATTCATCTCCACCCTTTCAGGTCTTGCCATCTCCGGCAACACTCTGACAGTGAACGATGTGACTTGTACGGATTGTTTGAACGCTACCGAAATCGAAGACATATATCTTCTAAACACCGGGGACTCCGGTTCCGGCAACTATTCCTGGACAGGACTGCATG
>MFVU01000031.1:7566-24002 GCA_001787125.1 Candidatus Nomurabacteria bacterium RIFCSPLOWO2_12_FULL_44_11 | reverse complement strand
AACGCGCACGATTTTGGGGTGCTGAATTAAGACGCTGGTTATCTCCGCCATCACCTCTTTAGGCAGATAAAAGCCCTTGATGGTCATGAAGTCGGTTGTGGCGACGGTGCGCACGGCAATGGAGTGGCCATAGACCCGGCCGTCCCCTTTCACGCCCACCGAATTTACCCCTAGGAGAGCTACGATGGTCTGCGAAATTTTGTCGTATAAGCCATGCTTCTTGAGAATTTCTGCGACTTCGTGATCTGCTTCCCGCACAATATCTAAGAGTTCCTCCGTGACGGGAGTTCCAACCACCCGCAAATACAGCCCCGGACCCGGAAAGGGCTGGCGCCCAGAGACCAATTCGTCGAGGCCCATTTCATGAGCAAACGCACGCACCTCAAACTTGAAATAATCTTTTAGCGGCATTATTTCCTTCAGGCCTAAATTAAGATCCACATTGTGATGGGTTTTGATAAGAGCGGACTTGCCAGCACTGCCGGACTCAATCAAGTCCGTGGCCAGTGTGCCTTGGATCATGTGGGTGGCACCATAGGTCTTGGCCACGTCTTTAAAAACTTCGCCATAAACTTCTCTGAATCTTGCGCGTTTTTCCTCGGCATCTATCGTAGTGCCAACTCGTTCTACGAATTTATTTTTGTACTTGGTTATTACTTCTAAATTAATACCCGCTTTTTTCGTGAGTTCTTTTATTTTCTCTACCTCATTTTTGCGGAGTCCCCCGGTATCTATTAAAAATGCTTTGAGTTTCTCCCCAAGGGCCGGCGAGAGTATCGCGGCTAGGGTGGTGGAATCCACACCTCCGGATACCCCGATAATTGCCCGGTCTTCTCCTAGTTCTCTTTCCGTGCTCTGCTTGATTTCTTCAATTGCATCTTTATGAGAATAATCAACACTTGCGCCGCAGATATTTCGCGCAAAATTATTCAAAATAATATTTTCATCTTCTGTCTGTTCAACCTCCGGATGAAATTGCACGGCAAAATAATTTTTCTCTCCGTATTCCATCGCCTCGATGACCTTGCCATCTTTAGAAGTGGCGATGATGTTAAACCCTTTCGGCACTCGCTTCACCGAGTCGCCATGTGAAGACCACGCGGAAAGTGAGCCGGATAACTTTTCAAAAAGTTTACTTTTGCTCAAGCTTACTTCCACTGGCCCGTAGGACTTCCCTTCCTTGACTGCCTGGATGGCGTCCTTATCATGAATATAGGCCATCCACTGCATACCGAGGCATATGCCTAAAATAGGAGTGTTGAGATTAAGAATTTCTTTTGGGATTTCAGGAGCATCCACCGCATCCTGCGGGGCCCCGCCGGAGGCGGTGGCTTTGTCGGAAATATTTATCGTCCCGCCAGAGAGGATAATACCTTTGGGCTTGCTCTCCCTCGCCCAGGCCAAGGCCTCTCCGGGCGGAATAATTACGGAATGAAATCCCAGGTAGCGCAGGCTTCGCCTTATGATTTGAGTGTATTGAGAACCTAAATCTACAATCAAGATTTGGGTCTTGTCTTGCTTCATTTAGAAATTATACCAAAATTATTACGGATAAACTAGATTAAGTTTCGCCCGAGTTAGGTCGCCAATTTTGCCGTCGGCGACCAGGCCGTTCCTGGCTTGAAAGGCCTTTACCGCGGCCAACGAGGCCGGCCCATAAATACCGTCAACCTTGAGAGTAAGACCTAAAGCGCGATTGAGGACAGTTTGCAGATTGCGCACGGTAGCCCTATCAGCCGTGTTGGTGGGTTTGGTGAAATAAATTGTTACAGTTCCAGTTGCAGTTGATGTCCCAGCTCCAGCAGACCCCGATACCGTGGTAGTAGGACAGCGTGCTCCGGTAAGCGGACTAAATAAGTATCCCGTCACACAGCCCTGCACGACTGTCGAAGTAACGCAACTCGCTCCGGTAAGCGGACTAAATAAGTATCCTGCCAAGCAACCAACGGGATTGGTTGTGGTTGTAGGCGTAGTAGATGGGCGAGAAGAACTACCCCCTCCTCCACCCCCGCCACCGCCACCACCTGAAGGTGCGGGGGTCGGAGTTGGAGTCGGGGTGGGCTCTGGTGTTGGTGTGGGAGTGGGAGTGGGAGTGGGAGTGGGAGATGGAGATGGAGATGGAGATGGAGATGGACTGGGTGTAGGAGTTGGTGAGGGTGCAGGCGCCGTATACTCTACCAGAAAGTCCTCGGCTGACCAGCCGTCCACGCCGGTGTTGTAATTAATCTGCCACCAATGATAGCCGTTGGCGTAGGTCGGCCCGCCGACAACCGTTCCCTGAGCGCCTTGCGTTTGCGCCCCAAGAAGCGTTCCGGAGACGGAAGGAGTCGCTCGGACGTTTATAGTAGTAGTCGCCTCTACAGTATCGCCAATGGAGAATCTGGTGGATGGAGCTGGAATGCCTGACACGGTATAAGTACCGTTGGTGACACCGGTAAGTCGATCAGTACTTGTGGTATCAGAAGTGTTGCTATCAGAAGTACTGCCTGGAGAAAAGTCAATGGTTACAGCCGAAGTGCCCGCCGCAAGGGCCTTGAAGGTAATGGAGGCCAGAGTGCCGGTGCCGTTGTAATAACCGCCTTCCAAATTTAATTGAGAAAATTGTATTGTACCGGCGGTAGCATTTACCGAGTTAAGCGCCGTAGTTGGCAAAAGTGTACCCGGACTTATTTGAACTCCGGTCGTGGAAGTCACTCCATCCTGAACCTGCAGAATTGTCGGATTATAGCGCAGAGAATAAATATCAACAGCTTCAATGTTGACTCCCGCAGTATTTAACAGAACATTGACGGTGAAATTTTCCCCGACGGTAAAACTCCCAGAAGCTGGAGAAAGCGAGAGAGTGGCGGCCAGCGCGGGACTCGCGAAACCAAAAAATAACGTCAGTAAAACAAATAATCCGAATTTAGGAGAAAAATTTTTTCGCATGGTTTTTTATTTTACGGTATAAAGTGCATCCACCACGCGTGCCAGTTGATCTTTGCCAGCATGAGCTACGTTGGTATCCTTGGTACTGCCAAAACTAAAATCGAATTTGAGATAGGTGCTACCCTTACCGACGGCCTTGAAATGTATTGAAGCGAGAACTCCTTTGCCGCTAAAACTTGTCCCCCCTGTCGCCGCCTGACTGAACTTGATAGTGCCAGTCGCCTGATCGACGCTGTTCACTGCGTTAAAATCCATAATGGTGCCCGGTATGACTTGAATGCCCGGTTTCGCGGACACACCGTCAACTACGTTTAAAATTGTCGGGTCATAATGCAGAGAATACAAATCCACACCGTCAACTTGTTTGCCGTCCGTATCGAGGATAACGTCTACGGTAAACGAGTCACCCACCCCGACTGCTTTTTCTTTAGGGTCGAGGGTCAGAATGGCTGAAGGCGGAGCAATTTCTATTACTACCAGATTGGTAACTGCATTGCGCCAATTAGCCACTCCTTTAAAAAAGATTAGGACGAATATTGCCAAAATAAGAATGATAACCCCCCAATGAACTTTCTTGTGATGAGGATGTTCGTGCCAACTCGCATACCCCTTTGAACTCTCCATTAGTTTATTGTGAATTTGTTCCATAAAATTTATTATTAATGATAACTACAACGAATTATACTATATTAATTCAAGTCAATGCTGTTGATAACTACTGGTTCTAAGGGACGATCTTTTTGGTCAGTCGGCGTCAATTCGATTGCTTTTACAACATCCAAGCCGACCATTACTTTGCCAAAAACTGTGTGCTTGCCGTCCAGAAAATTATTATTCGCCACGTTTATAAAAAATTGCGAGCCGTTGGTGTTGGGGCCGGAATTGGCCATGGCAATTGTGCCAATATTATTTTTATTGTTTGAACCTATTTCATCGGCAAACTTGTAGCCGGGTCCGCCGGTGCCCCACTGTGCCATTTTAGAATCATCTTTAGTTAACGGGTCCCCGCTCTGAATCATAAAACCCTTGATCACTCGATGGAATTTTACGCCATTGTAAAATCCTTCCCCCGTGAGCTTCTTAAAATTTGCCACCGTATTCGGTGCATCTTTATCAAAAAATTCTATAGTTATGTCTCCTTTATTGGTATGTAATATTGCGGTCATATTTTGTACTTGTTTGTTAGTATTATCGCCACTTTTCATAAAAAACCAAATCCCTAATGCAAAAACCAAAATAATAATAGCATATTTAATCATATCCATATTTTAGCACAAATGGTGGACAAAAGTGAAAAGCGGTGTAATGTATCGACAGGAGGAGCCCATGAAGCCATGCCAGAAATGCGGCTTGGACATGCCGCTCGATCGGGAACGATGCCCGGAATGCGGGACACGACAATCCCGTTTTGCTGATCGCCTACGCGAGGCGGTCACAAAGTCGCTTGCTCGCAAGGGCAAGCCGGTTCGTCGCTCTTTCACTTCCGTACGAACAGTGCGGAAGGCAATCATCAGCGGCCAGTTGCCGCTGCTCGCAGACACCGGTCGCCGGGACTCTTCGTGAGTACCCGGCGCCGTTTTATTTTTAATCCTCTTTTTTATAGAAATGCGCGACCAGAAGAATAGTGAGAAGAGCAACAAATGCGGAGAGAGATAATGTCGGCACGGAAATGTAACCGCCAAATTCACTGACTAATCGCTGATAGCAAGAAACGCCAGAAGCGTCACAAGGAACATTGCCGGCATCGCCAAAATAATAAACAAAGCTTTGATAAGCAGCCAAAACTAGGCCGACAAAGACAAGCGGCAGAGTATATTTCACGATTTTTCGATCTTTAACCCAGATGGCTACGCCGAAAATGAACGGGAGCGGAAACATAAATATCCTCTGGAACCAGCACAGGTAGCACGGCACGAAATTTATCACTTCCGAATAAACCAGAGAAAAAAGAGAAGCCAGAAAAGAAATGACAAATCCTAAATTCAGGTAATGCTTGTCGATAAAATCCAGATATTTGTTTTTCTTCGGTCGCAGAAAAAGGAGAAACAGAGCAACAACAGAGAAGATCTGCAGAAGTATCGCGCCGGCGCCCAGAAACAAATTTAAATAGTGGGTAGTGAACATGCAGTTTTTTCGGCAAGCTGTGTAAGCGGAGTATCTCCGATCAAGCGTGATCCGTCCGTAAATTCCCAAGTAGGATAACTCTCGATTTTTTTGTCTAGACACTGCTGTACTTGACCCTTTCCTGAAGGTAGAGAACACTCGACATAAGGTAGTAACTTAGCAGAGGATCCGAATTTTTTCTTTTGATTATTGCAGTTGGGACACCAGAACGCTCCGTAAAATACTGCACCTTTATCCTTGAGACAGAGAGCGAATTCGTCGTATTGCCCGGGTCCTTGGGGTGCACCCGTACCGCGAAGTAGCGCCGTAGCTGCTGTCCCGACAATCAAAAGCACAATAACTAGGGAGAAAATTTTAATATTATTGTTCATAAAATTTATTCAACCAATAGTGTGCCTCTCATTCCCTGTTGACGGTGAGTACCGACAGCGCAGTAATATTCGAAGCTGCCGACTTTATCCGCAGTAAACTCAAGCACCTCGGTATCGGGAGATTGCTTTTGTGGAGTAGCAAGACCGTATCTGTCAATCACAAAATTGTGAAACCCTTGGGTATTTTTAAAGATAATTTTTACTCTGTCGCCCTTGTTCACTTTTAGAGTAGCTGGACTGAAAGAAAAATTCTGGCCAGTAACAGTAAACTCTTTTTCTGCACCAACTTGTTCAACGACCATCTCCTCGACTCCGCCCATTCCGGGAACCGGCATCGTATTGCTCACCGCGCCACTGTCTTCGGTGGTCTCTCCTGCCACCGGCGCTTCCACTTTACCTTTGTTTACAAGAAAAAAGGCACCCAGAACAATCAAAACCAAAACAACTATTATAATTATTGTGTTTTTCATAGTATTTTGATTAAACTGATAACTGGCCTGATTATAGCATACCTTTTATTGATATTGAATATAGATAGGTATCGGCCGAAGTTTGAGTAAATCCTCAGGCGTCATGAGAGTTGTGCCGGGAGCGAGAACATCATTTTTATAAAACAACTTAAAGCCGGTAAACTGCACGGGCTCGGGATAAATAAAATTCGTATAAGTGCCGATCTTTTTCGCTTTTCCGCCCCAGCCGTCCATGTGCATGACTATTTGCACTTCGGAGCTAGGTTTGATCGTTTTATAGTTGGTCACCATCTTTTGTGTGTAACGATGCACTACCAGAATCTTCGGGGTCAGATTATTTTCCTTCACTATCCGGGCTAAAAAATCCGCAGCGAAATTTATATCCGCCGCATCGTATGTGCCCACCACTTTACCGGGACGAATTCCGCTTTTCATGGAAAATTCCGGATCCATGCCTACATGCACGTTCGGGAGCTTGAGATATTTCTCCAGGCGGGGCAGTTCGGTTTGGATAGTGCTGAAACCCACTTGAATATCTAGAAACACAAGCGCGTCAATTTTCTCCGCTATTGTCAAAACTTTCTCGATTTCCGAGTCCGGCATGCGAGCCCGATATTTGCCATCTGTACCGGAGCTTCCCTGCGCCACTACCGCAACGTAATGCAGTGCCGGCGCTACAGGGGTGGATGGATCCGCTGTCTCCCATTTTTTTACTTCTGCCCCGAGCCGAGCGAGCATTTCCTCCTCCGGATATTCCCCCAAAGCTCCCATTTTTTTAGAATATAAATTCCCATAGTACGCCACGATGCGCTTGAAAGGGAGAATGGCCCCAGCCCGCGGGTAGGAAGCTTTCACGGGCCAGAGATATGTGACTGGCTTGGGCTCAATGGTAATAGTTTTCTCTATGCCAGTTTGCGGGTCTTTTACCACTTTAGTTTGCGGAAGTGGTGGTGGAGGATTATTGGCAATTTGCTCCAATTTTTTGTCATAGGCCACAGTATCCAGCGGGGGGGTAGTGGGAACAACTATTTTCTGCGGGGCCGCGACAATGGGATCGCCTTTTTTGTATGAAAAAGCACTGCTGAAAAATTCTGGAAAAGAAAAAAACAAGAGCAGAAATAGAAACACGAATACACAAAAAAACAGAACTGGTCTGTGGACAGAAGCAATCTTTGATTGTGAACGAAATTTATTTTTTATAATTTTAATTCTAACGGTTCGAAGTTATTATGCCTTCCATCAGTGCAGCTGCATCTCACCATTTCGTGACCATGATCTACACAATCAGGCGTCTGGCATACACCCGGCTTTTTTGAAACTCCCCGGCAACCTCCTAGGCAAATATAATGCTCTTCCGGTTTGAATTTTTGTTCTCGGTCATCCATATTGACATTATAACATAAAATGGAGGATGCTGGCTACCTCAGTTTCAGCCCTGTTTTAAGGAGAATTCCGGCCTCTTTTGCAGAGCTTTCGGAATCAAGAAGTTTTGAGTGAGCACTGTCATTGTCTCCTCTCTCTTCGTCCTCCGCTGCTTCTTGGATGAGTTGTCTTGCTTTATCGATTTTTTGATTTGTTGCATCGATAATTTCTTGATTCGTTGGAGATGAATCATTGGCGGCAGAATTTATTCCTTTAACCGCATCAGTAATAAGGGACTCGTCTTTATTTTTGTGATCCGCGTAACTGCACGCTGGCCGGTTCTTGACATTCATTAAAGAACTTCTGATTTTAACTGCACTGGCACGTGCTGTATCAGAAATTTTACTACTTCGGGGAAGCTCCGGCGCATTGTTATCCTTGTTTAAAATATCTAATATCTCCGCATGGGCATTCATCCCGGCTTGAAAATCAATGACAATATCATTGTCCTTATGGGTAGCCAAATTTGTTTCCTGAATTTGACTGATAAATTTCCCCAGAATGGAAGTGTGATTCTCTAGAAGACCCGAGATTATATTTTGTTTAGGAGTATCAAGCTCTTCTCGGTTAGCCAAAATTTCTGCTTCTAGCATGCGCGTAACGGCAAGTTTGCTTTCATATTTGGCTCTCTCTTCCAGGGAGAAAGTGAAGATGGAAGCAAGGGGCTCGAGCACTTGCACCTTTATGGGATAAAAAACGCTTCCCGGCAAGCTGCTGTGAGAGGCAGAAACAATTCCCCCGGCACTGACGAAAAGAAAAAGACAAGCGACAATTGAATAGGAAAAGAAGCGGCTTCGCTGTATCTTTGCCATGAAGGAAACAAGAGCGAAAGGGCTCGCAATCGGAGCGAAGGGTGAAGGAACAGGAGAATTCAAAATGTTTTGGAGCATCCGCTCTTTCTCTGCCCGGGTCATGGCTACTGCCCTGATTTCTTTCGCTCCATTATTTAATTTTTCATTTTTCATATTCTCTTCCATATCAATTTTTATTATCTTCGGTATTGTCATACCCTGTTTTTTTTCTCAGTTCAAGCAATCCCCGATTGACCCGGACCGATGCCGCGTTGGCGGATATTCCCAAGATCTCCCCAATCTCCGGCGGAGAAAGCCCTTCGACGAAACGCAGATACACTGGTTGCTGAAAGGTAGAACGTAGTTCTTGTATCTTCTCTACGAGATATCGTCCCTCGGCTTTCAGTTCGGCGCTGTCTATATTCATGGTGTTGATAATATCGAACTGTGTATTGGTTTGGTTCTGCATGAGATTATCCAAGGAAACACTCTTTTTTTTACGATACCAGTCAATGATGAGCCGATGAGCAACCGTAAAGAGAAACGCCTTGGTATTGAGTATCTCCTTCTCCTGAAGCAAGGTTTGCCAAAGGCGCAGGAAGGTCTCCTGGGTTATATCGAGCGCCTGCTCCCTATTTGACACGCGAACCAAGCAGAACCGAAATATGATATCTGCTTCCTCTCCATATATTTTCTCGAATGCATGGGTGATATCTAGTTTCATATGTTAAGACGCAGAGGCCTTTATTTTCTTACTTTGCGCCACAGGTGTAAAATACAACAAAACAACATACATGTCTAGACAAAAATTGAATTTGGGTGAGGAGGTCGTTTTTATTTCAAAGATTTTTTAAAATCCTAAATCCTCGTTGACTAATATAATTTTTATTTTCCTTTTTGATTGTTTCTCTGCATTAAATGTGACAATTTTGCTTGGATAGGTGCCAACACCATACTTTTCTTGCACATGCTTCTCTTCAAGCGGGATAACGTGCTCTTCTAAACGCCTGTAAGTATCGGCCAGAGAAGGCACAATTTTTTTAGTGCTGACTACAAAAATAATATTCGGGGAAGTGAAAACTATGTGCGGCAACTGGCTGCCGCTATTGGAAGCAACCACAAATTGACCCGTCTCGGCAAGCGCATGCACGCTCCCCAAATAATAATCTGACAATACTGCTTGTTTGCGCAGTATTGATTGTTGGGCCGGATCTTTTTCAGTAAGAATTGATGCATGTAAATTGTTCCAGCCGTGTTCTCCTGTCTTCAAATACTCCACGAAACCGATCTGCTCTAGCGTGGTAGAAGATCCATTCATCACCGATACTCCTTTAGGAACAAGCTCTTTTATTTTAGCCAGAGCGTCTTTACCGCTCTCTATCATAATGGCCTCCACATTCCTCTCCTTGAGAGCTTGCGCAACGCGTTCTACAATTTCTTTGGTGGCTAATTTGTTGTACTCCATGCTTCCAATATAGCATATTTAGAAGAAAACCAATTTTCTCTCGAGCCACATATTACGTAATATGTTACATACCACTACAATATCGATTCCAGTTTTTCGAGTAATTTTTCGAACTTGGTGTAGCCGGATTTGGTATTGAAGTGGCCGGCTTTGGGGATGAAGGAGAGTTCTACGCCCAAATTTTTGGCAAGTTCTTTGCCGTTATCGAGCCCCACGTGCGGGTCATTGTCGGAATGAAAGACAACAAAATGTTTGGCGTTATTTTTTATTTTATTCCAATCAAAATTGAATGGGGTAAAACTGCTGTCCCGTTCGTAATTTGCAATTGGTTGTTTCCCGATTGGGGTCCCAACAAAAATTCCAGCATGGATGGGGTACTCGGACTTTTCCAAAATTCGTAAAAGAAACATGCCACCTAAACTATGGGCCACTACGATAGTGTCTTCATTAAAATATTCGCCATATTCCCCCAAAACCTCAAACCATTCTTTAATTTTGGCAGGAGCGCCGGGAGGCGACGGAAACTGCGGCACGAATACTTTTTGTCCTCTCTTTTCTAATTCTCCTTTAAGCCAAGGGAACCAATTCTCCTCCGGATATCCTTGAGTGCCATGGAAGATAAAAATATTGTGTACACTTTTAAGGTTGAGAGTTGCCAGACACTTTTCATGGAGATCTTTCAGCCGTTCGTATTCTTTATTCGCGCCTTCAAGCTTCAGTAAAAGGCTGCCGGCCGCAGTCCCCGCCACAGATTTTTTAATTAACTCCTCGCCTTTGCCTTTAACTTTGTCTCTCATTTGAGATTTCAAATCTCTTATCTCTTCCAGTTTTTCTTCCATTAATTTTTTGAAATTTAGGCACTTGGAGTCATCTTTTTTGTCTTCTTTTTTTTCTTTTGATTTTTTTGTGCTGCGAAGGATTATTGCCGCGGTAAGGAAAGCAAGTGCGACCAAGCCACCCACAATGGGAATATAATTTGTGCTCTCGGGTGGAATTGCAGGAATGTCAGTAGTGTCCTCAATTTGAGTAATTATGGGCAAAGGGGCAGAAGTGGTACTGATAGGGGTGGGTGTGGGCGTAGGCGCAGGGGTGGTGACACGAGGAGTTGCCGGCGTAGGGGCAGCTTGGGCCGTTGAAGTAGCTGGCGCCGGGGCCGGGGTTGTATCGGCCGGGCTAGGAGCCGGAGCTACGCTGCTAGAAGATGTGCCATCGGGATTCATTAAATACCATTATACACAATTCACTTTCTTTTCAAGTTTGCGAGGGAGGCCGCGCGGCGGATGGCTCCCTGTCCGTATTTAGCGCGAATTTTGTCGGCGGCATCTTCTACGATGCGCTTTTTAAGAATTTTGTCCTGCCGCCCGAACAAGTCCAAGGGCACGCTTTCCTCGCGGGTAAGGTTATAAAGTATCACGCCGGTGGAGCGGATCTTCTCACGTTTATTCAAAAGCCGAGGGAACCTGGGCTCAATTGCATCTAAAATAATACCCGGGTCGCTGGTAAACATAGGCAATTTTATTTCATCAAATTTGTATTTGAATTCGCTTGTCTTTACAAAAACCCCCACTTTGTTGGATACAAGCCGGAGCTCTCTCGCGTGCTCGCTTGCCCGCTCGGCATTTTTGGCAATTTCGCGCCAAATTACTTTCTGGTCGGTCGAAGCCGGCCGGAAAGTCCGGGTCGCCTGGATCGACTTTTGGTCCCGCGGGTCGGCATTGAAACTAACGCCAAAAATTTCCTCGCCCTGAAGTTCTCTTTGAAATTCGAACATCGGCCGGGAAAATGACGGCGGTAAGTTAAAATTAACAAAGTCGTATGCGGTTTTGAGCCCAAAACGCTTGAGCCGCGGGATAGTCCTCCGGCCTACGCCCCAAATGTTGTCTATGGACGTACGCTTGAGCGCAGCTATTTCATCTTCCTTGGCTAGAAGCGCCACCACCCCGCCGGGCTTTTCTAATTTAGAGGCCAGCTTGGCAAGCGCTTTGGTTCTCGCCAGTCCCAGAGAATAGGTCACATTAAGCGTGCCTTCAATTTCTCTCTTCAGTTCCGCCAAAAGATTCTTTTCTCCTCCAAAATATTTAACTTCAGACGGATCAACCAGCGCAAAACATTCGTCAATGCTATATACTTCGATTTTATTAAAGTAGGAAGATAGAATTTGCTGCATCCGTTTCTCGATGTCCTCATATAAATCAAAATGGTGCGAGAGAATCACAACCTCGGGATATAATTTTTTGATCTGGAAAACCGGCATGCCGCGGGTAATGCCTATCTTCTTGGCCTCGGGACTCATGGCCACCGCAATGCCGCGATCCGCCCCCACCACCACGGGCTTACCGCGGAGCTCCGGCCGAAGCGTCAACTCACAGGCCACAAAAAAAGCATCGCCATCTGCATGGAGATATAAATTGTTGGTTTTCATAATTATATTTTTTCAAACTCAATGGCTATTAACCCGTTTTTCTTAATATTTTCGTCATTAAAAATACTTTGGGCGGTCAAAGCTGCCTGGCTTGCCTCAATTCCTGGAAATATTTTATCTAGTTTTTCTTTTTCTAAAACTGCAGCTAGTGTTAAATGTTGGCGCACACCCACCACCCTTACTTTGACTGCTCTGCTGGTAGGAGAGGTCTTAAATGTCAAAATTTCTCCTATGTGGGGCAACCTAAAACCGGCATAAACCGGCCGTATTTCAATGGTCTGTAGGCCTTTTCGGATGGAAGGGAAAAATTCTTTTTTCACGAACAAAACTCGCGGTTTTGTTTGATCGGGAGTTTTTGGAGCAGGGGGGTTTTCTATTCTCATGGACATATTATAGCAGATTTGCGAAGCAGTTCTGAAATTTTGATTACATTAAACGAGAAAAAGCAAAATCGTAAAGACGGCTACGAAACAAGCGAAGATTCCGACGGTCTTGGCAAAGAAAGTGACAGCTTCTTGTTTTTTGTTTTCCAGGAATAGCTGTAGGGGTTCGGATAAAAATAAATATCCCATAATTGCAGCAGAAAGTACAAATAAACTTAACATAGTCATCGGGGTAATTATGCTGTCGTTTTGGTCCTTTAAGGCAGAGCCCACCGCCTGCGCGACAAAAACTATAACAACAATATACAGCGCCGCCGCCAGTGCATGTAAAAAAGGTTTTTTCATGACTTCACTATAGCATTTTTCTCATTTGATAAAAAGAGATTTTTGTATTATTGTAGTGAGACGAGTTATTGCGGGATCGTCTAATGGTAGGACAATGGATTCTGGATCCATTTATCTTGGTTCGAATCCAAGTCCCGCAGCCAAATTATTTTTTATTGGTACACGCCTTAATGAAGGCGGTAAAGAGCGGGTGCGGGCGGAGCGGGCGGGCTAGAAATTCCGGGTGGTATTGAGTGCCTAAATAGAAAGGATGAACTTCTCTGGGGAGCTCGGCAATTTCCATCAAGACGCCATCCGGAGATCGGCCGGAGAAAATGAGACCTTTTGCTTCCAAGTCGGCGATAAAAGCAGGATTCACTTCATAGCGATGGCGATGCCGCTCAATTATTTCGCTCGCCTTATAGGCATTATGGGCAATACTTCCCTTTTGAAGCAGGGCCTTGTAACCGCCGAGGCGCATGGAGCCCCCATAGTGATTAGTTTTCAAGTTCTCTTTTTGCGACTCCATCACGTCAATAACGATATTTTTGGAGTCCGGATTAACTTCTCTGGTGTTGGCATCTTTAAGGCCGAGCACATTGCGCGCATATTCTATCACCGCCATCTGCATGCCATAACAGAGCCCGAAATACGGGATTTTATTCTTGCGGGCGAATTCGGCAACCAAAATTTTCCCTTCCACTCCCCGGGTCCCGAAGCCGCCCGGCACGATGATGCCGTCGTAATTTAAAAGATCCTTTATTTTTTCGGGATGTTCTTCAAAGTCGGAAGAGTTAAGCCAAGAAATAACCGGTTTTTTTTCTTCCTGATAAGCAGAATATTTTATTGCCTCGATAACTGAAAGATAGGAATCGGATAAAATAAAATCTCCGGTTTCAAAATATTTCCCGACCATCGCAATTTTAATTACTTCTTTGCCATTGTGCGCATAGGCCGCAAAGTTCCGCCACTTAATCCACTCTTTCTCGTCCGGTTTTTGGCAAACAATTCCCATAATCTCGCAGAGCTTATCGGAAAGATGTTCTTTTTCAAAATTGAGCGGTATGTCGTAGACACTATCCACGTCCGGCGCGGAAATCACTTTATCGCTGGAAATATTGCAAATCATGGATATTTTTTCTTTCCTTTTGTCGTCCAGATTAGTGCTACCTCTGGCAATAAGGATATTCGGCTGGATGCCGGCCCCGTTAAGAGTGCGAACCGCATATTGAGTCGGCTTGGTTTTCATCTCCCCGATTGTCCCGGGAGTCGGAAAATACGAAACCATAATAAAACTTACATTTGCGGGCGCTTCAATTTTCATCATTCTGGCAGCTTCGAGAAAAATCAGGTTTTGATATTCGCCGACGGTGCCACCTATCTCAATGATTACTACATCAGCCCCGGCCATTTCGCCGGCTTTTTTTATGCGCCCGATGACTTCCAGCGGAATATCCGGCACAACCTCCACGCATTTGCCTTTATACTCTAAATTTCTCTCTCTATTAATTACGCTCTGGTATACCCGGCCGGTGGTCATGTAATTGATCCGAGTTAAATTTATCCCCAGAAACCTCTCATAGTTGCCCATATCCTGATCCGTCTCGTCCCCGTCGGAAAGCACGAAGACCTCGCCATGCTCGGTCGGGTTCATGGTGCCCGCATCCACATTGATGTAAGGATCAATTTTCACGGCGGTAACATTTAGTCCACGATTTTTCAAAATAAGACCGAGGGAGGAGGAAGCAATACCTTTCCCTACTCCGGAAATAACTCCGCCTACTACGAAAATATATTTAGTTCCTTTATTTTGCATACTTTATAACTTTATACTGGATAACTACTTATTCAGATATCTCCTGGTGGCAAAGTAGCTCGAGACCACTCCCAGCAGTATACCTGATAATAGAATAATTATGAAAATTTGGAAAAAATTAGAAAGGTAGTAATTGTGAAGATCAAGCCCGAGAAAAGAGGTCATATTGCGCCCGAACCAGATAGTAATCGGCAGAAAGATAACTAGCGTAATGATGGTGGCAATAACGCCGTAAATCGCACCCTCAACCATAAAGGGGCCATTGACTCTCGCCTTGGAGGCGCCCACCAGCCGCATCACGCCGATTTCTTCCCTAGCAATGAAAATGGTAAGCCGGATAGTATTGAAAGTGATGACAATGGAAATGAGAATGAGCACCAAGGTCGTCAGGAAACCGAGTTTCTGCGCGCCGGAGATAATGGAATTGAGCCGATCAATCACCAACTTGTTCTGGTGATAATTTACTTTGTCGATAATGGAAGCGGAGCCGATCACCAGCGCATTATCGGACTTCAAGAAATTGGCGATGCTCTCATATTCCGATACCTCGCGCGCCCGAACGTTTAAGTATGCACCCAGAGGATTTTCGCCAATTTCATCTAGGGCTTGGATCGTGGGATAATCATTCTCATGTCTTTCCCGGAAAAGGCGCAGGGCTTCTTCGGCCGAGGTGTAAGTAACTTCGGCTACCTCCGGCAATTTTTCGATAGAGGATTTGAGTAACATGATTTGGTCTTCGGGGGCTCCGACGGTGAAATAAATAGTCACATCCACTTTGTCTTGTATTTGACCAAGTGAAAAATACAGCACGGCTTGGAGAAGAATGAGCGCAGTAATAACCGAGAGGGTGATGGTAGTGACGAGAACGGCCGCCCAAGAAACAAGGCCGCTTCTTTTGAAATTTATAAACCCTGCCTTGATAATTCTCTTGAGTGTGGTCATGGCTAGCTTTAAAGGAGTGAGACGACTATAAAAGCAGACACCCTGTTAAATGTCATGTGAAATAGCTTTTTTTCTTTATTTTCTAATAATCTTTTCATCCCCTTTATTATATACTATAATCATTTTTATTTCTTTCACATGACAAATTTTGCTTTGCAAAATTTATTTAACAGGGTAAGGAAAATCATATTCGTTTTGCTCATTGATTTTCACTTAGATTACATATTTACCGTCTTTGTCGTCCCGAACTACTTTGCCTCGCTCGAGCGTAATCACTCTTTTGCCCACCGATTCGATCACTCCTTGGTTGTGAGTAGTTAAAATGATCGTCGTGCCGAGATCGTTTATTTTTTTTAAAATTTGCACCACTTCATAGGTGTTGATGGGGTCTAAATTGCCCGTCGGCTCGTCAGCGATGATAAGTTCCGGTTGGTTGATGATGGCGCGAGCGATAGCGAGACGCTGTTTTTCTCCGCCGGAGAGCTGATATGGAAAATGGGAGATCTTATCGCCTAAATCCACCAGCTCTAGAACGTGCGGAACATCGGTCGAAATTTCTTCGTCCGTTTTACCGGCCGCCTCCATGGCAAAAGCGATATTTTCATAGGCGGTCTTGTTCGGGAGCAGTTTAAAATCCTGAAAAACGACGCCGATCCGGCGGCGGAGCTTGGTCAGGTCCTGATTTTTTATCTTATTTACGTTGATTGATTCGTAAAAGACGGTGCCGGCAGTCGGGCGTTCATCCGCTAGGATCATTTTAACCAAAGTGGTCTTGCCTGCCCCCGAGTGCCCCACAATGGAAACGAACTCTCCGGCATTGATGGTCAAATTCACATCTTCCAGTGCTACTCCGTCTTTATCATAAATCTTTGAGACATTATTGAAATAAATCATCCCGTTGATTATAACATATTTACAAATTTTTTTCCGCCTCGATGAAAATATCTATCTCCCCTTGCTCTAAGACCCCTGAAACGT
>MFVU01000031.1:0-7525 GCA_001787125.1 Candidatus Nomurabacteria bacterium RIFCSPLOWO2_12_FULL_44_11 | reverse complement strand
TTATTTTTAAAATTATATATAAAGACATTGTGTTGTATGCGTCCGCGATTTCGTATGGGATTATCCCGAACGAAACAGGAAGCGCTTCAATCTTTGTTTTAGATAAAACTTGCCCCTTCCTGATTTTAAATATAATTCGCGGTTCCTAGCGTCACCTTCATTTAAACACGCCTCGTAATATACTATCTGGAAGGGGCCACGTCCTTTAGTATATAAAGATTTTCCTTCAACATGTTCTTTGAAGCGCTTCCGCAAGTCATTTGTGTACCCGGTATACAATTTACCATCTTTCTTACTTTTTAATACATAAGTATAAAACATGGCAAGTTTTGTTCGGGAGCACCCGTCTATTGTATCATATTTACAAATTTTTTTCCGCCTCGATGAAAATATCTATCTCCCCTTGCTCTAAGACCCCTGAAACGTCCGAGGTTTCAGCACCAGTGCGGTGGTCTTTGACCATTTTATAGGGATGTAAGACGTAAGAGCGAATTTGGCTGCCCCATTCTATCTCGGTATTTTTTTGTCTCATGCCCTCTTCCAGAGTTTTGTGCGCTTCTTCCGCCCGTTTGAAAATTTTTGCCCGCAGGATAGACATAGCTCGCTCGCGGTTCTGCTCCTGGCTCCGTTCGGTGGAGGCGTGCACGGCAATGCCGGTCGGGAGGTGCACCAACCGCACCGCCGTGTCCCGCTTGTTCACATTCTGGCCGCCCGGACCGGAGGAACGTGAGAATTCTATCCGAAGATCACCCTCTGGAATCACAACATCCTTCTCTTCAATTTTAGAAAATTTAGGCAATACTTCCACCAGGCAAAAAGAGGTATGCCTGAGCTTCTTGGCGTCGAACGGCGAGACGCGCACCAGTCGGTGCACACCGCTTTCCCGTTTTAATGTCCCATACACGTTTTTCCCTTTAAGTTCGAAGGAAACATTTCTATATCCGTTATGCTCATTTTTGTTTTCATGAATCAAAAAAATATTCCAATTATTTTTATTGGCATACTTCATATACATATTTAAAAGCATCGCAGAAAAATCTTCCGCATCGTCCCCACCAGCGCCAGCGATAATGGTGATGATTGCATTGCCTTTGTCATACTTCCCTGCCCCTTCCAGTTCGGCCTTGAGCTCGGTAATTTTTTTAATAATATTTTGTGCTTTATTCTTATCAAGCCAAAAATCGGGACCTTGCATCTCGGCCTCTAGTTTCATTATTTCTTTGTTTATATTCTCTTTATCCATGAGCCGCCCCCGAGGGTTGAACTCGGGACCCCGTCTTTACGAAAGACGTGCTCTACCAGCTGAGCTAGGGCGGCATGTTTTTCCATTCTATCTCTATTTACCAAAAAATCCAATCGGGGCTATAATTGGTGAATGCATCGAATGGGGAAATACATTGGGGACATCGTCTACGGCGCCAATGACGGCATCATCACTACTTTCGCCGTCGTGGCCGGAGTAGTCGGCGCGGAACTCGCGCCGAAAGTCATTATCATTCTCGGGATTGCAAACCTTTTAGCCGACGGCTTTTCCATGGCCGCGAGCAACTACTTGGCCCGCAAATCAGAACAGGAATACGAGAGTTCCTCCGGCACAGCAATAACGCCGGCCGAATTGCAGACAGGTAGGAGGCCGATCAAGAATGCTCTGGCCACTTTCGCTGCTTTCGTCCTCGCCGGCGCCATCCCCCTCCTGCCCTACCTCTTCGGCCTGCAAACCAACGTCTTTCGTTCCGCGATTTTCGCAACCTCAATCGCTCTTTTCACCGTCGGGAGTTTGCGAACGCTCATCACTGCCGTCCGCTGGTGGCGCGGTGGCCTGGAAATGCTCGCGATCGGCGCCCTCGCTTCTGCCGTCGCCTATTTCATCGGCAACCTGCTTGGTGATTTGATTTAAGAATCTTGAAAGTATTGCCGTGTTTGAGCAATCCTTGATAAGAGCTGATGGTGCTTTCGCTGGAGCTATTATTTAATCTTACAAGCATTCTTCTCTTGGTGCTCGTCCTTAACACTTGGTGTTTTGGAAAATGCACCCAGCCCAGGAAGTCCACTCCGGAAGCAAGAGTTTTAATAAATACCTTGCCTGGATGCAGGTATATATTCAAATACGTATTTAAATACGTATTAATTTGGGGTAACAAATTTTCTAAATATTCTTTGTCTTTGTGTAAAATTATAAAATCATCGGCATATCTAATGTAATATTTCACTTTCAGTTCCCTTTTCGCAAACTGGTCAAATTCATTCATGTAGACGTTCACTAAAAGCTGGCTAGTCAGATTGCCGAGCGGCAACCCCGGATCAAAGCTGTTAATTACTTGCTCCAAGAGCCACAAAACATCTCGGTCATAAATTTCTCTGGCTAAAATCTCTTTGAGAATCTGGTGGTCGATATTAGCAAAAAATTTCTTGATATCGCATTTGAGCACCCAGCAGGTGCGAGTGTTGTTTTTAGACACTTTACGGAACATTTGCCGGAAGCGATTTATGGCTTTATACGTGCCTTTATTTACCCGACAGGAATAGGAGTCATGAGTAAATTTGGAGTTAAAATACGGATAGAGCGCTCGGCAAATTGCATGATGCACTACCCTGTCCCGCACTGATGCTTTATGTATATCTCTCGGCTTGGGATCAGATATTTTGAAATGAACATATCCACCATGTTTATAATTAAAAGAAAGTGAATCATTCTCCAGAAGAGAAAGGTTGTGGACGAGATCGGAGGCAAATTCTGCCACATCCTGCTTTTTTGATTTTCTTTTTTTAAATTCCTGCCAAGCGGAGAAAAGGTTGGCAAAAGAAAAAATTTCTTTATATGCAGGAAGTTTGTTTTGCGATATGTTTTGCATAATATATAATATTACTATGAAAGTCCCCCCCCCAAGCAAAATTTTCCGGTGTTGGCATGAAAATTATCAGCGCGTATGTTTATTGGAATAATATAATCAGACACATACCCAAGATACGCCGATATTCGCTGGGCGTGAAGATTGATTGCCTTTTCTCGGATATCATAGAATTTGTTTCAATGGCGCAATTTTCGGCTGGAGAACAAAGGGGCGAAATTCTGACTCAAGCTATCGCAAAAAACGACTGTCTAAAATCAATGCTGTATGTTCTTTTTGAACTAAAGGGCATTGAAGAGAAATATTTTGTGGAGCTTGCGCAGAAAGTTGAAGAAATTGGTAAAATTTTATACGGTTGGAAGAATCAACCAGTGAAAACAAAAAACGCCTCGACCAAGGTCGTGGCGTAAAAAAATTAAAAGTATCGAGGAGGAGAACACGGTCATCCTCATTCCACTTGGACTTGGGCGAAGTCGCATTCCGATTGAGCTTGTTATTGTTCCAGTTCGCACATGGAACATTGCCGTTAGCGTTCAGCTCGCGAAGAATAGTGCGCAGAGCCTTCTGTTGCCACCGCCCCCGAGAGGTATCAGACCAATCGCAAAGCTGAATATAATTTGGCATCTAAAATGCCCTAGCTCTCCGCACAGACTTTTATTTTGTTTTTTAGGATAAGCAGTTCACGCTATGTAAAATCAAAGTTAGACAATACATATTCTGGATTCTGCTCGTCTCGACATCGTGGCATAGAGCTGTTAGCGATATGCTGATATTCACAATGCATTATTATCATATCCTAAATTTTTTGAAATGCCAAAAAAATGCAAGAACAAAAAGCAAAGCACCCCGACTTGTGTCGGGGCGCTCAAAAATCAAATCAAAATTCAGACAAAAATTCAAAAACAAAATTCAATTATACGAGGAGGAGAACACGGTCATCCCCACCACCCGGACTCGGGCGAAGTCGCACGCCGACCGAGCTCGCTAATGCCCCAGTACGCACATGGAACACCGCCGCTAGCGTTCAGCTCGCGAAGAAAGTAATAATAACTTCCATCTTGCATTTGCTTTGGAACTTTATCGGGATTGCTGATTAAATATTCTCGATGTTCAAGACCTGGAACTTTGTCGCCATATTTTTCTTTAACAAGGCGCATTACTTCGGATGCAGGTTTGCCAATCAAAGTTTCGCCAAATATTTCTTTCAGTTTCGCATTATCAAGTACGACAAATTTTGGTTCTTTTTCTAGCTTTGCTCCGGCGGTTTCCGGATTACCATGATATTCTGCATCATTTTGATCATAAAGTTTTTCTAGTCTGGCTACTTCTTCCCTGTTCCTAGACGTTCTAGCAACTTCAATCTGCTCAGACAATGCTTTCTGTTTTTTGTCGAAAGCTTCCATATCCGCTCGAGCTGTTTCTTCGAATTCTTCACTTTGACCTATTTTTTCTTCATTAATCATACGACGAGCGGCACCGACTGCTTCTGGTCCGCCTTTTTCCACCGCAGACTTGGCATCTTTATATGCTTCTGATCTTGCTTTTAAATTAATTTTTTCGCTCATATTTGTATTTTAAGGATTAATGTTAATACTGATAAGTATAGACTTTTGTAAATAGCTTGTCAATGTTTTGTATTCGTAATGACTCAATGCATTGGTGATACCGCCAAAGACCGGCAGATAAGTTTGGGTTTTTCATGTTTGAAGTATATACTAGAGGTCTTTCCTATTAATACCCGCCATATCTAAAATAGACAAAAGCGTTCCTATTGGTAAAACTTTAGTATGATATGGAACGACAACTATTTTATTATTTAAAGGATGAGAAAAAATATAATGACTTCCTTTTGTGCGAGAAAGAATAAAACCGTTGTTTTTTAAAATTGTTATTACTTTTTTAGAATTCAACCGCGGCGTTTTAGGCATATTCCTTACGAGAAATGTCTATTGTACTGATAAAACTATCAGGTGTACTGATGCTTTTCTTGCCTTGTGATTCATAAACCTCCAGATATCCTGCTATTGCCTCACGAATCATAGATTGAGCTTTTTTAAGAGTTTTACCGTAAGAAATACAGCCAGGTAATTCAGGAGCATACACAGTAAAACCACCTTCGGGCTCTCCCCTGAAAACCACTGTGAATATTTGGTTGATTTTTGAATGTTTTTTTGACATATTTTCATTATAGCATAATTCGTCCCCGATACAAAACGTGCGTTAATGATTCAACGCCTTGGTGCTACGGCAAGGGACCGACAGATTGCGTTGATAAGGCCAGGGCCTTCGTAGATCATACCGGTGATGAGTTGGACCAGGTCGGCTCCCAGCTCCATTTTTTTCTTGGCGTCGGCAGGAGAAAATATTCCGCCGGAGCCGATGATGGTAAACCGATTTTTATATTCTTTTTTGGTGAGAGCAATAAGCTCGTTGGAGCGGTCAAAACAGGGCGCTCCGGAGAGTCCACCCTGAAATTTTTCCGGACTGGCATCATGAACATTGATTTTCCGGTAATCCTTCATGAGGTTTCCGATAACCACACCCTCCACCTTATGTCGCGCCAGCACGGCGAGCAGTTCTTTGAATGTCTGATCCGAGACCGAGGTGGGCATTTTGACATACAAAGGTTTTTTGGGGTTTGCCCGAGAAATTTTGTCCAAAACCTGGAATAGCCCTTCGAGAGAATCAGGGTCGGTGAAAATTTCGCCGCTGTAGGCGTTGGGACAGGAGATATTGATGGTGTAATAGTCCCCCACCCCCTCTTCTGTCAGCCGTCTCAAACTAAACGCATAGTCGGCAATGCTCTCGGGGAGCGTGGCCGAGGAGGCATCATTGGTCCGCGCCAAGCTTATACCGATTACAAAATTTTCTGCACGCGGCCTATTTTTTAGCCGCGCGATTATTTTTTCCACCCCGTCATTTTTTAGGCCCTTGTTCACGATGATACTTTTTGAACGAGGCAGGCGCGTCAGGCGCGGGCGGTCGTTCCCTGCACAAGGTCGGGCCGTGACGGAACCGACTTCTTCTCCGCCGAAAGAAAGCGCAGAGAGAATCCGCGAGAGCCGGCCATTATAATCAAAACCGGCAGAGAGGAGAATTGGTGTTCGGTATTTTATGCCATCCACCGTTTTGGAAATATCAGGGCCGCGATAATTGTAAAAAAGTGAAACGAGATTTCTTCCCAGAGTAAAACCGCCCAAAAATTCGCCAAAAGAAATAAAAAAGTCATGCACCGGCTCGGGATTGAAGCGAAATAAAATCGGTTTAATGACTTTCTTATACATAATTTTCTCTGGAGCCGTTGCGCAGATTTGCACTGCGGACCTCGTTCTTACCAAGAACGTGCGGCATTTATCCCGTGAGAGCCGATAATCAGATTTGCACTGATGACCTCGTTCTTACCAAGAACGTGCTCTACTACCTGAGCTATATCGGCTCTCATGGGACTACCTGAGCTATAACGGCGTAGTTTATCCCGCCTGATTTAGGCGGGGCAAGCTTATACTAGTTTATTTTTCGAGATTTTGCAAAACTTCCATAGCTTAAATCGATTATAAGTTAATCCAAGATTTGCACCGATCTCTTAATAACTATAAAACCGTAACCCCAAAGAAATGGAAGCCAGAGCGGCATAAGTCCAAACAAGGAATTTCTTATAAAAGTCTCCACGCCGGTGCTGATAAAAATCGACTCAGAAATTATCATGACAATAAAGCCAAATACAAAAACTAAAATATCGTTTTTGGCTTTGTGAATGAAAAGAGAAAAGATTGTTATACCCAAATATAAAATAGCTAGAATATAATCGTTATCTACTATAGGTATTAACCCTATCATAACCAAAACCGGAATTGAATTCAGAAAAATTTTCCAAGCTTTTTGCATAGTTGATTAAACTTAATGCATCTCGCCTCCTAAAAGCAATAACCCAAATAACGGCGCCCACAGAGGCGCACTAAATATAGACCCAAATAAACCATCATCTTTAAAATCACTAATTTTTAAATAACCTATTATGCCAGAAGCAACGAAAATTAGACCAACAACTAATAGAAGCATTGAGATGATGCTTAATGCTTTATTCTGATGAAAAAGAAGAACTGAAAATGGTAAAAATAAAATAAAATACCAGGTTATTCCTAGAGTTCTGTAAGTTGACGCAAAATCAACGGTTTGAATTGATACAAACGTTTTTCCAGCAAAATACCATAAAATACCGAGCAAGAACGAAAGTCCTAATATCTTTGCCCAGGTGATCAATTTATTGTTCATTTATACTATTATAACACTAAAATCTTGCGCGACCGACCGGACTTGAACCGGCAACCTCGTCCGTGCACTTATCCAAAACTTTCGTGATGGCGTGGACTATATCTTCACCATAAGTTTTCACTTTTAGGTGCTTTGGTATCTAGTCTCTACGGCGCCCCCTCTCAGTTTAATTAAACTGGGGAGAGGTTCCCTCGGTATTCGCATGCTCCAACGTAATGTCAGAGTTTAGCCTTCACCGATATCCCAAAGAGTTTCAACCCCGCTTTCGCGGGGAAGCTGCATTGCTACAGGGACGCGCTCTAACCAGTTGAGCTACGGTCGCATTTTAATGTACTTCGTAAACACGTATTTTTTCCTATGTAGGAAAAGTTTAGACGTGCCTAGTTCATTATACATAAAATCGT
>MFVU01000030.1 GCA_001787125.1 Candidatus Nomurabacteria bacterium RIFCSPLOWO2_12_FULL_44_11 | reverse complement strand
CCACCTACTACCTCCACATGAAGCCCCGCCACAGCGCCGAGCAATCCACCACGGTGGTCAACAAGGCAGAGGCCTTGGGCAAGAGAGGTTTCGCGGTGCTAAGAGACAAAATTCAGGTTCCGCCAATTGTCATTGATACTACCAATATGAAACCTATTGGGATAAGCAATATAGTGAGTGCTATGGCATACGCGACACCTGTTGAGCAACAACCAATCGAAACAATAGAAATAAAGGAACCAGTGTCTATAATTAAAAACACAATGAAAGTGCACCTGCCGGAAGATCCACAAGACGCGCTCCTGTGCGAGGGCTGTCAGTAAATATATGATTCTAGGAAAAGCATCGCCCACGGACATGAATTTGCATCCCATGAACTATAAGTGGGCCTATGATCTTTACAATCAGGCGGTGCGTAACAGCTGGTTCCCGCATGAAATCCCGCTCGGCGAGGACCTGGCTGACTGGAAGCAAATGACGGATGACGAACGGCATGCGGTAGAATTCTTGATGGCTTTTTTCAACCCGGCAGAGCTTATTGTGAACCGCTCCCTTGCCTTGGGCGTCTATCCATATTTAAAATCCCCGGAGTGCCACCTCTACCTTGCTAAGCAGATGTTTGAAGAAGCGAATCATTGCGTATCTTTTGAATACGTCCTGGAGACATTCCCACTAGACCGAACCAAAGTATACGAACAACACCTAGAGATGGAATCCATGAAGAAAAAAGAGGACTTCATTAATAAATATCTAATCAGAATGACGGAGGATACATTAAATATTGAAACTCCGGAAGGCAAAAAAGATTTTCTGCGCAATCTGGTGGCGACGAATATTGTGATGGAAGGCACTTGGTTTTATTCCGGTTTTATGGTGGCACTTTCCTTTCGCCAGCGCAACCAACTTCGTAATTTAGGCAGTATGATTAACTGGGTCCTGCGCGACGAATCGCTTCACCTCAAATTCGGCATTCAGCTCATCCACACTGTGCTTGAAGAAAATGCTGCACTGCTCACCGACGACTTCGCCAAAGAAATCAGAGATATTATTATTGAAGGAGTGAACCTAGAAGTAAATTACAACAAAGACATGTTTCCGAAAGGCATACTGGGCCTCAATGCGGACTATGTGAACCAATACGTTCAATACGTCGCCGACCGTCGCTTGGAGGAGCTTGGCCTCGAGCCCCACTTCGGCGTCACTAATCCAGCCAAATGGATGTCCACCGCCACCGACGTCTTCGAGCTTGTAAACTTCTTTGAGCAGCAAAACACTTCCTACGAAGTGGACGCGCATGGGCACAAGAAGAAAGAGGATAAACCTAAGGAAGAGGAATAAAATCTCTAAATTAGAACAATGACATCGCCCAGGGAGTAGGGATAGCCAGGAGCATGAGTACTCCGCCCAATAGTCCCAGATTTTTGTAGAAATTGACTCGCTCTCCCATCCTCTGCATAGGGTCAGAGACCTTCCAATATTGATGCATTTGGAAAGTTACTCCTACTAGAAATATTGAGAGGAAGAGCACAGCACACTCCACATACACGCCCAAAAGCACTCCAGCGCCTCCCAAGAGAAGAAGAAGGCCGGTAAAGAACACTGCCAGCTTGGGCATCGGCACGCCTTTTGATTGCGCGTATCCGGTTAGCATAGTTAAGTTCTTAATATGGTTATAACCATTCATTATAAAATATCCTCCGAGTAAAACCCGCCCCAATAAAAATATGTAAATCATAATAAAGAATTATACACCAATTTCTTATAAATAACTATCAAAGTAAATCTACTTGGTACTCGAAGTACTAAGTAAGTACGAAGAAAGGATTATGATGAACAACAACTACGCTGCCATAGTTTCTCTTTCGGAAAAACGGTCTTCAATTACTTTTGTAGCCAAAGTTCTAAATCTTTCAAGCCCAGCGGTAGCTTCGGGCGCATCTCGATCCACATGTCTATCAGAAAATCCGATATCTTTATCTTTTGCTTTTTTATCAATACCTTGCTCGCGACGCCATTGCCAAAATGCTTGAGATGGATCAGTGCCCCTATAATATACTATTTTGGAAGGCCGCTTATTCGGATTTTTCGTAAAATATGCCTCCCAAAAATCTTTAGAATTTATTGGATCGCTCGCTTCGTTATAAAAAATTCCGGCTTGACTTAAGACATCACCAATTCCTGAGTCAATTGAATGTCTTGGATCTGTTTCGCCATTTGCTCTACTTTTTACTCTGATAGTTAAATCCAGCAAACAATTATAACTCAAAATAGCCATTTGAAGACGCATATCTGTTATGCCAAATTCTTGTTCTAGTTTGTCACGAAATGACTCCAGTAATTGTCGTTTTTTATCATCTGTTCTTCTTAATATTTCCATAATCTGCTCTGCAAAGCCCAGAAAGTCGGGGGCTTCTACCACTTTCTTGATAGCTTCCGCTGATTTAGAATTTTTTACGGGATTTCCATCTTTGTCTATTTCATAGCGGGAACCAGTTTTTCTATCCACCCTAGCTTCTTCGGGAATAAAAACAATCCCTGCGTTCAAATCCATTCCTCTTTCTTCGTTGGCCCAAACCCACTGGTCGTTCCAATATCCACCACCGCCTTCATTCAACTTACCATTAAAATAATACTGTGAAGCAATATATGCGGAAGGGTATATAACAAAAATTTCATTGCCAGTTTCCGATCCGTAGTAAACATCAGCCACTTCTTCCGTGGCAAAGTGAACAGCCATCCTGTCGACATAACTGCCTGAACCTCCTTGTTCCCCGCCGACAAGTGAATCGAGATGTGCTAAGGCCTCTTTTTGAGTTTTGTAACGGTCTAGTTGAAGAAATTTTGCAATGGCTTTTTCTTTTTCTTCTTCAACAAGGTAAACTCCTAGAGGTGAGCGCAATCGGCCGTCTTCAGCCATTTTCATAAAACCATTTGCGTATGCGCCTGCCCCAGCAGTATGATAAAAAAGCCCTATGTGGTCGCGTATTCCTTGCCTGGTAACATGAGCTATCATTTCGCGAGGAAATCTTTTGAGTAAAAGTGTATAATCTTCAAGCGATAGTGATGCCAAGTGTTCTTCTGAAAAATTTTCTGTAATATCATCCTGTGTATATTCACTTTTCATCCATTTTTCTTTTTGCTTGTTATAAAAATTTTTTATCATACCCCTAGCTTCTTCTAGGTGAGGTGATGCATCTTCTACATCCGCGCCTACGACCGATTCTCGCTCTGTGTTTGTTGCACCAAGCTCTTGTTTCAATTCATCATACGTTTTTTGTCCTAATGCTAGATCAGCTCGAAGTTTTCTTAGTTGTAAATAATTTTTAATTTTAGCAAGTCTTCCTGCTGAAAGTTCTGCAATTTCCTCCGTGAGACGATTGATGGCTCGGAGCTGCTCAGCCATTTTTAACTGCCTTTCTGTTCGAGCACTTTTTTCTGCAAAATGTTCTGCGCGTTTAACTTTAATTGCACGCGACGCTTCCTGCCTTTCCGTTGAAGATTGTTCTTTAGAAAACTCCTTTATAAATTGTGGTGGTTTTTCCATGTATTAGATTAACTTTAAGGGAAATATATATTATATATACTACTGATTTTATCAAATTAGTATAAAAATAGCGACGGGTCGGGAGAGCATGTGTGCTCGACCGACCCGGGTGTAATGCCTGCTGACGCGAGGTCTACGGCCGTTTTACGAGTTGGCTTCTCGATTATTTAAAGGTGTACATTCCTAGTACTCCCAGTACTAGAGATACGAGCCCCATTAAAATTAGGGCCACAACCAATATCTGTGTTGCCCAGTACTTTTTGCGATCTACTCCTGATGCGTAGTACGCAAACAGAAGCCCCGCAATTAAAGCAACTGTGCCCAGATATAGGTCAGCCAAAGCGGTTTGGCGAGTGAGAGAGGCACGATTTTCTCCGCTCACTGCCACGAGCCACCACAGGACCAATATCATGGAAACCAGCCCTGCGAGATTTTTACGGTTCCAAAATCCCATAAACCCCCTGATAACTTTCCCTCGTATATTATATCATACATTATAAATATTGCAAGTGTTATGGTAGATTTAACCTCCTGGTGCAATATTAAAGGTTAATTTTTTCTTACCCAACTCACGGCCGTGAGTATAGTAAGATTATAATTTCCGAAGAGTTCCACTTTTAGTTACTTCAAAAATTTCGATATATTCTATTATCTTTAAATCCTCCAGGTCGTCTATTAATCCTTTCGGGATTTTTCTCTGCCCTATCCAAACACTCTGGTGAATCATCTTGAATCCGAGGTTTTTAACAACTTCTCGAAACCAGTCCCTCTTGCCACGAGATTTTTCAGGTATATCGAAACTGATAATTATCGTTCGGTCAGTCATCGTCTTGGGATAGTGACGGTCGGGTAATTTATTCTGTAGTTCCTTGATTTTTTGCCTTCCCTTTTTAGAAACAGAGATACTGATTTCCTTATCCTTTTTGACCAGGCCAATCAGCCCATCGTGTTTCATTTGATATAAAAAGTTCTGCAATCTTTTTCTTCTTGCGTCTCGTTCTTGGTTCCGCCACATCTGATTTTCTCGCCTCTGTCGTATTTTCGAATAGTTATAATCAACTCTTCCCATACTTGCCCCGTAGCCACTTGCCAAAACCGCCTCAAAGAAATCGGCCTGACTGAGCGCGCAATCTTTGAGAAGCTCCAGCGCTTTCAGTAATATTCGTCCTTTCATTTAAATATCTTACCATATTCACGGCCGTTAGTATAGTAAGATTAATTGCATGAAAAAGGTCGAGGCCTGTTCTCTGCTCTATTTTAAGTAATTATCGAAGTAAATGGCATGACACGTATAACCGCCGGGGTTTTTGACTAGGTAATCCTGGTGGTAGTCCTCGGCGGGCCAGAATTTGGTTAAAGGTTCAAGGGTCGTGACCACTGGATCTTTCCAGCGCTTGGAGTCATTTACTATTTTTATAAATTCTTCCCCTAGTTTTTTCTCATCGTCATTACCGTAGAAAATTGCAGAGCGGTAGGAAGTTCCTATATCATTCCCCTGTCTGTTTACGGTAGTAGGATTATGAATTTGAAAGAAAAAATTGAGTAATTTTTTATAGCTAGTTTTTGTGTCGTCATATTCTATCTCCACTGCTTCCGCATGACCGGGATGATCTTTATATGTTGGATCATCATTCTCTCCACCCGTATAGCCCACGACAGTATTTATAATTCCCGGTTGTTTCCTGATTAAATCTTCCAGTCCCCAGAAACGTCCCCCAGCTAATATTGCTTTCTTTGTCATGCATTTATTTTAACACAACGTATACGATAACTACGTAGTTTAATATACAATTATTCAAATTCCGTCGTCGCTGGCGGTTTCGGAGTGAAATCGTAGAAAACGCGCACGATTTTGGGGTGCTGAATTAAGACGCT
>MFVU01000029.1 GCA_001787125.1 Candidatus Nomurabacteria bacterium RIFCSPLOWO2_12_FULL_44_11 | reverse complement strand
AAGCTCACTTTAGTTGGGTAAAGTGGAAGAAGTGGCGTTTGGCTTGCTCGCCGAGAAAGTAATAATTCCAATACTTATAACCACATACAGAATGCTGACCCATTTATAAACTTGTTCAGGGTATGGGGAAAAATAATCTCCGGAACCGGGGTCGGGGTAGAAAATAAAAAGTAAAGTCGCAAGTGGTATAAACCAAACTGCAAACTTTTTCCACGTAGGAAACGCGCGGGGAATAAAGAGAAGAATGAGAAATATAAGAGTAAGTGCCGACATTCCGTAGAAAAAACTCTCTCTTAATTTTAGTAATAGATCTCCCGTTGCGCTTGCCTGTAAATCCAGTTGAAAAATAGAATACGAAACACCTAAACCAATCAAGGAGAGAATCAGAAATAAAATTGTGATTTTTTTTATGCCCATATACTAAGATTATATCACACCCTCAATCTGATTAAGCAATTCAACAAGCGCTTGAGCATCCGCATCAGCCACTTTGCCTTTTTCGGCTTTCTTCATTATATTTTTAGATAAATTAGCCAGCGTTTTGATAAGCACTTCTTTCTTTTCCAGTTTTTCTACTTGTTTCAATAAGTTATTTTTTAGACCATCGGCAATATCTAAAGTTTGAATTTTGTTTTTCAGGTCAGTAATTACTGTAGGATCAAGCGCCACATCTTCGGCTTGCGCCTCAAGTGTGTTCAGGAAACTTATAATTTCACTGGCGTCGAGAGAATTTATCTTACCTTTTATCTCCTGATTGGATATTTTTTTCTCGAGTCCTGAAAGTGTTTTTAAATTTTTCTGCTTTTTGTTTTCAATTTTCTTTTCAAGCCCGGCGATTTTCTTCAGAAGATTTTTCTTTAGATTGTCTTTGATGTTAAGGGCAGATATTCTTTCTTTTATCAAAACAAGAAGTTCATTTAGCGAGGGTTCGTAATTGTCTGGATTAATTGTTTCGTCTGTTGCTCCGTCGCCATCGGCATCAAGCTCTATCGCTGTATTCTCCGGGACATCGCTTTCTACTGTAAAACTTGCAATGGTGTCAGGGGTGGTTGGAATATCCGTATATGAAACTAGCGGGAGCACAGTATCGGCTGTGAAATTTCCAATCTCAACAGTGGTTGGGCCGGTGCCGGTGCCTTTGTAGATAAAATCATAAATCCCTTCTTTCGGTAGAAAGATTGACTGGCTTTCACTAGTATATGAAAATGTGCTACCAGGAATATTTTCTTTTACCACCCATACATCTGCTGACAAATCCTGATTTGGATCAACGCCAGTAAAATTCCTGGACTGATCGTAAACACCAAGCACAACTGGGGAATTTGTCCTGACCATTAATTGATCAGCCAGATCTGTTACTTGTGGTTTTGTGCTAAAAATAAAATTTGTATTAGAAATATCTTCATTCTTTATCGCAGACTTTACTAAATCTTGAAGGGCGTTTGTATTTAAAAGATCACGGTGTTGCGCGCTCGAATTTAGTTGTTTATTAAACTCGAAAACGTTAAAAAAATACGTCTCATCAGCAACAGAAGAAATAGCGCTTGGATATACAACTGTGCCATCACCTTCGCGAGTGGGGATTGTCTCATAGCCAAAATTTTGTAAAGTGTGCTTGGTGGTGTAGTTTACTGCCTTGGTCGTAGGCAAGCCCCAGCCGGCGACTTGCACAACGCGGATATCCGCTGGAAGTGAATACTCGTCATATTCATCATGGAAATTTTTTGCAGAAAGCATTAGATCCCCTCGGAGGACTTCCGGGATCTGCAACATATTTTCGGCAGGTCTGTTGCGTCCATCTGCTCCAATCAAAAATGAAAAATAATTATTGTATACGCTGATAGTTTCTCCCCAAAGGTTTCGCCATGCTTCTGTAAATGGTTTAGTTGGATCGAATTTAATAACTGGGTCTGATACCTTATCAAAATATCGTGAAGAAGGGAGTAAATTGTACGCGCCGGGTATATTCTGCGCTATGGCTCGCATTTCGGAAGCATCGACAATCAATCCGGCTGCAATTCCTTCGTCGTCTCCATGAAGCATTGCCGCTATCGCCTGCGGGGTTCCCAGTTGAGGAGTGCCTATCATGATAAAAGAATCAATCAGATCACTTTCTCCTCGGCTTTCCAGTTCTTTTATTATTGCCTTCCCAAAAAACCCGCCCATTGAATGAGCAACAATGGTGACCTTGCCGCTTTTGGAATTGGTCGCCAAAGTTTCTATTTCATCGATCACATTCAGGACTTCACTTTGTGTTTTAATGCCGTCCTGCAGAATTTTTTCTGGCGAAAATCTCCAGTCATAAGCGAGAGGTAACCACTCACTGATCAACCCTTGCGATACGAGATTATCCATAAAATCTGTAAAGGGCTGGTAAATTGAAGTGGTGTGAAATTTGTTTAAAATGCCGTCGGTATAAATATTGTACTCGCTCTCGCCTTCGTCCGTCAGGGTCAGTTGCTCTATGTCGTTGAAACTAAACACAGTGGGCGGCCAGAGAGTATCCGCACTCTTTTTTAAAACGCTTCCCTTTATCCCCGGCAGGAAAAGCACATTAGAGAAACAATCAGTGGTGCAAGTTGGCGTTTCGAATTTTCCGTAATAAATACCGTAGCCGCCACCAACGCTGCCACCTGCATCTCCCCAAATCCCGCCGAATGCATTCAGAGCTCCAAAGTTAATGATATAATTTTGTCCGGCACTTAGTGCACAATCCTCGCCGCGAAAACCGGTAATATGCGTAATAATGGAATGAGTATTTAAATCATTGCCGGAGAGACCGGAGATGGTATCCGAAACACAATCGATAGGAACGAAAAAAGAATCTTCTAAGGTTGCGACAAAATCAACACTAACGTCTCTGGTGGTAAAAGCCAGATCTATATTATCCAGAGTTCCGGAAGCAGTCGGGGTAAAGCCATAGTGGGGGCTAACTAACTGAAAGAAAGAATTACCGGTCATAGTGTCGAGCAAAATATCCCTGGCCGCGGGCAAGGTACAAACTCCGCCATCATCTACGCCTGTCTCATCCTGGTTTTGGATGCCATCGTAACAAGTATCTCTGGAAGATAAAGTAAAGGCGGGGGTGCCATGCTGGATGAAGCTGCCTGAAAAATAATCAAAAGTTCCGACGGCAGGGTCATCATCGCCAACCATTGTAAAATCGGTGGAACTGCCAGAATAATCGTAAAAAGTGAGAAACATTAAGTTGTAATTGATCAGGCCATTTTTTACAATATAGGTGAATTCGCAATCACCGCCGGTAGCAACGCCAGTCACCGAAGTCCCCATGGTGTTAAAAGATCGATAGCCACTTTGATAGTACAAAGCGAGTCCTAGATTGTCGCAAGTAATATCACTTGGCGTCGGCACTTTTATATAATAAACGGTGCTCGGAGTAAGAGTGGTCCAAGGATAAGGGGATAAATCTGGCGGCATATTGGAAGTAAAACTACCATTTACAAGAGAAAAACCTCTTAAATAGTAAGAGCCGATAGTGCTAAAATTCGAGCCGATACTGATCCTGGAAATGAGTTCAGTGGTAAATGCCAAAGAGGCAGTAGCCAGGCCCGCCAGTGCAAATATCACAATGCCAAATTTCAGAATCTTTTTTAGCTTCATCATAGTTGTCCCCATACTACCAAGAGTTTCAAAAACGGCAACGCGAAAGGTGGAAAACTGGTGGATAGCGTTTAGCGCTGAAAAATGTATAATTGGCCTATAAATGACAGCAGAAAAAAGTAGTATGAATTTGGTGCATTCCACAAAAGAGACCCCGGATAACGGGGACAATGAAGCAGTTCCAGCTTCACCGAAAGAGCTAAAAGTAAAAGGTCTGGAAGAGGCAATAGCCAGAAATCGAGCGCGCATAGTGGAAATCGAGCGCGAATTGGCAGAACTGGCGAAAAAGCAACAAAGAATGGGAGAAGCCGAGATCGAGGTCCAAAAAGGAGTCGTCGGCCAGCCCGCGGTAGAAACAACTCAAAAACCGAACGTGGAAGAAGAAGGTTCGTTTGCTGCTTTCCCAGATGAGAAGGATTTAAAAAGATAAATAGATTTTTATGACGGAAAAAGATATCGAATCCAAAAAGAAAGAGTTGCTGGCAGAAAAAGCTTGGTTGGAGCGCCAGATCGTAAAGGACGAGAAAGCCAAAGCGAAACTGGAGAGGGGGCCAGGTCCTTTGGGACGACTGGGAGAAGCCCTGAAAGGAAGAATGCAAACAAAAGTGAAACACGCTCTTGAAAAAGAAAACGAGAAAAAGGCACAAAAACGCGCACAAGAGAAGAATGCGAAAATTGCCCGCTTGGAAAATTTCCAGGGGAAAATTTTGGCGGAAAAAGACAAGCGAGAAGGGGCAGAAATGACCAGGGGAGTCGCGGCGGCGGCCAGAGCAGCCGACCAGGAAGCCGCTAGGAAAGAGATCGAAGCAGGCATGAGAGAGTGGGACACGCCGGACAAGTTACGAACCATCAAAAGTGATGCGGACCGCGCTCGGGAATATCAAACGGCGGCAAAAGAACAAGGGGAATTATGGGAACGTTTCAAAAAAGAGAGAAAAGAAAGGGAAGAAAAAGAATTAGAAGAACTAAGAGAGCCGCTGGAACCCAAATTCAGTGAAATTGATCGGGCGATTGCGCAGAGTGAAATTGAAGCAGGGCAAAAGGAGTGGGACACGCCGGATAAATTGCGAGAAAAAAAGAAAGGAATTTTAAGAATGCTTGGAGAAGGGTTTGCCAGAGGAAAGAACCCTGAAGGAGACAGGCGCTTGAAAACAGATTTGGCATCAGCAGCTGGAGCACCAACAGAACCTAAAAAGGAACTGGTGCCAAAAACCCAAAAGGAAGAAGGGTTTGAAAAAGCACGTCATGAATATTTTGCTCTGAAAAAAGAAATTAATGAACAAGGTTGGACACAACAAAATATTCATGCTTTCGAGAAGGCGGGAGAAACGTATAAGGCCACAAAGAAAAAAATCATTGAGGGATTACTTGCTAAAGGTGAGCTGGGAAAAGCGGAGGCGAGAGAATTTTTGCTAGGAGAAGTGGAGCTGCAAAGGAAATTTGACATAGAAAATAAACTTGCCGGAAAAGGAGAACGAATGATGGCAGCTGTAAGCAAAGGCATAGAAAAGTGGGACAATTTCGGAAAAGCGGAAGGCATTAAAGGATACGCGCAAAGATTTTTAAAAACCGGCATAAGTTTAGCAATGATCGGGGCTGTTTCCGGTTTGTCGGTGCAAAAATTAGCGGACCTCGGCATAGGCACCGCCTCGGCGTTGGGCGGAGGGTTAACTTCTTATTTAGGGAAAAGAATGGCGATGGGATCTGCAATGGCCGGGATTATGGCTCTAGTCCCGGGAGATAAAAAGAAATGGGTGTCTGGAGTTTTAGTTGCCGGAGCAGCAGGAGCAGTCGTAGCTGGAGCGGGAGTTATGGTAGGCGGGATAGTGGCCTCATCCGCCATTGGTCTCGGGCTTGCACATCTCACAAAAAAATACACAAAAAAAATAGAAAATAGGATGGAAAAAATAAAGGAAGGACAAATCAATCTAGACACTCTCGATGCGGACATAGAAAAAATGGAAAAAGAGATGGCGGAAACGCTCCGAAAAGCCCAAAGCACAAGAATCAAAGGCAAATTACTCGAAGGTGCCACCGCGATAGCGGGCAGCATGGCTGCACTCGAAATAATGGGAGGAATTCATAATCTTCAAACTCACCCGGAAACGCCAGCTGCAACGCAAGCCCATAAAGAAAGTGACGTAGCTCCAACTTCCACACCAGCATCAACCCCGACCCCAACTCCTGCACATCCTGCACCAGGCACTCCGCAACCGGAAGTAACTCCTCACGCCGCCGTGACCCCGGCAGAACCTGCGCAAACAGCTGCGACAACCACTCCAGAGGCCGCACCCACAGCTGAGGTTAATCCGGACGCCGTGGTACATCAAGGACAGGGTGTAGAGCACGCGCTGATAAGACAAATTGAAAACAATCCAAAACTGGCGCAAGAGCTCGGTTACACCGGAGATATAGATGACAAAGCAGCGCTTCATGCATTCGCCGGAAAAGAGGCCCATGTGATTGCTCTTGATACAGGATATGCCGACAACGCCGGACATGAAATAAGAGTCACGGAGGCGGATAAGGTTGCTTATGAACTTAAAACAGAAAATGGCCAGCCGGTTGTAACTGAAAGGACAGTCGACGGCACGGTAACCGACACGCATCATGTGGGGGATAAATTTGAAACAGAAAGGGAGAAATACGAATATCAATATCAAAAAACTCCACCGATGGAAAGTCCTGTAATGGGTGCATCTCCAAATGTTGCTGTTGAAAACGAAATCGGGAGAGATGCATTCCGAGACGTTCGGTTTGGAGAAAATTTACAAGAACATGCAATTACCTCAAATATTCCAGCGGAACATCATTTCCGTACCGAGGAAGCAATCAGAACACAATTGGGTGAGCAATATAAATCAATAGATACAACAAAAATAGCGCCAGAAGGAGGCAATATTCTTGGGGATAATCCAATACCACGCCCTCAACCCGGGGGAGTTATTTGGAAAGGAGAAAGTGCCGAAGAAAGCAATACCGGTCCTTTGATTGTATCGCATGGAATCACAAACGGTCTCGTCGGTAATCATTTTGCGCTCGGAACAGAATCCCTGAAAGAAGTGAACAATTTATACGAGCACAACCTGCACACCATCTTCCCGGCAGCCAGTGGAGAATTTTCCCTGGCGCCCTGGATAACTGATTTCAGCCATCGAGATGCGCATCATTTGTTAGAAAATAGTATGGAAGCCAATGCTACTGACCCAAACTCTCCTTTCGACCAGATGGTTCATTATATGCATAAACTAAAAGATTTAGCGCCAGATATAAAACCTAGAAATGGATTTTTGGGTATCGGTAAAGAGGATGCTGCGCATTGGATAGCGCGTGCTTTGCAATCTTTGGCAAAAAATGGAAAATTAGACCAAGCAATCTACCACATTAAATGATAAAGGTATGTTATAATTAATGAGAAAAAATATGAAAACAATAAAAGAAAATTTGGTGGAAATGTTCGAGCTGGATAAAATGCCGCCGGAGAAAGCGGCCGAGACCGCGGAGCGGCTGGGGAAATTAGTATTCCAAGCGGTCTTGGTGCGCGCCTTGCCCGAACTTTCAGAAAAGGACTTTGCAGAATACGAAAAAATTGTTGGCGGTCAGGAAGGAGGAGAAGTGATTTTTAAATTTTTAGGCGAGAAAGTCCCAGATTTAGAAAAAATAATTGCAGAAGAAGCGGAATCGTTAAGGAAAGAATTGGCTGGCGAGCTTACGTCTGTTTAATGGAAGAGCATTTAGCGGGACTCAACAAGAAGCAAAGAGAGGCGGCACTGCATACAGCGGGGCCGCTACTTATCGTAGCCGGCGCGGGGGCGGGGAAGACCAAGACCATTACGCACCGAATTGTGAACTTGATAAAAGAGGGGGTAGCGCCGGAAAAAATCCTGGCAGTGACCTTCACCAACAAAGCCGCCAAAGAAATGCGGGAGCGTATAGGGGAAGCGGTTTTGCGCTATGGAGGCCTTGGGAGAAGTGACGACGACGGACAGAGAAAATTTGAAGCTTCAAATTTTCGTGCTGACAGAGCGCAAAACCGCGGCCCCTTCGTATCCACTTTTCACTCCCTGGGAGTATATATAATTAAGGAAAATGCCAGAATGCTCGGCCTCACTAAATATTTTACTATTTTGGACGAATCGGATTCTACCGCTTTGGTGAAAGAGGCCATGAAGGAGCTCGGCCTTGATATAAAACAGTATGATCCCAGGAGAATCAAGGGGATAATCAGTAGGGAAAAAGGGAATTTTGTGGACTTGGAGAAATATAGCGCGGGAGAAAGGGACCCCGCCTCGGACGGGGCAAGCCACATAGGTAAAATGGTGATGCGGGTTTGGAGTTTGTATGAAAAGAAAAAAGGTCAGGAAAATAGTTTGGACTTTGACGATCTTCTGTTAAAAGCGACAAAACTTCTAAAAGAAAACGAAAAAATTCGACAAATTTATCAGGAAAAATGGACACATATTCATATCGACGAGTATCAGGACACGAACGAAGTGCAATATTTAATGTCACGCTTGCTAACAGGTGAAGAAAAAAACATATGTGTGGTAGGCGATGCGGACCAAAATATATATTCTTGGAGAGGAGCGAATTTGAAAAACATTTTAAGCTTTGAAAAGGATTATCCGGAGTGCAAAATTGTGCTCCTGGAAGAAAATTACCGCTCCACCAAGAATATCTTGGAGGCGGCGAACAAGGTTATCAAGAAAAATAAATACCGACCGGAGAAAAACTTGTTTACCGAAAATGCAGTAGGAGAGAAAATTTCAATTTATGAAGCTTTGGACGAAAATGACGAAGCGGAATTCGTCGCGACAAAAGTTTTAGAGCTTATTGATAGTAGAGGGAGTAAGTCAGAGCGAACCCTTCGGAGGAGCGACGGCGACGGAGAGAGAAAATTTGAAGCTTCAAATTTTCGTGGTGAGTCCGGGCTTGCTCCCTCGGATATCCGTGCCGGGTCCGAGAATATTCTCTCCGATATCGCATTTCTCTATCGCGCGAATTTTCAGTCGCGCGCGCTGGAGGAAGCGATGCTCCGGTATAATATTCCGTATCAAGTGCTGGGAGTTAAGTTTTTTGAAAGAAAAGAAATTAAGGATACGCTCGCGTATTTGCGCGCAGCGCTGAATCCTAAAAGTTTGTCGGACATAAAAAGAATAATAAATTTCCCGACTCGAGGCATCGGTAAAACAACTTTGCTTAAGATTTTTGCACAGGATATGGAGAGTTTACCGATAAAAATGAAACTAAAAATCGAAAGTTTTTATAAATTATTGGAAGAAATAAAAGAAAAAATATCCTCCAAAGGCGGATCCGCCTCGGGCGGAGAAAAGGCCTCGGAGATAATAAAATTCGTAGTAAAACGCTCCGGCATTGAGGAAGAATTACAAAACGGCGACGAAGAAGAAAAAGAGCGCCTAGAGAACATAAAAGAGCTCGCAACCCTGGCATTAAAATACGACAACCTGGCAAACGGCGCTGGAATTGAAAGGCTATTAGAGGATGCGGCCCTGGCCTCAGACCAGGACTCTTTGATCGAAAGGAGTGAGAAAAAAGAGGTAAAAAACGGGGTAAAATTGATGACGGTGCACGCCTCTAAGGGACTCGAATTCAAATATGTTTTCATCACTGGCCTCGAAGACGGACTCTTTCCGCACACGAAAGATGGCGAAATAAAAACAGCGGAAGACGGCGAGGAAGAACGTAGGTTATTTTACGTCGCACTCACCCGAGCGAAAGAAAAATTGTTTTTATCCTTTGCAAATTTCCGCACCATCTTCGGCTCACGCTCGATTAACGCGCCCTCGGAATTTTTGGCAGACATTCCTCCTCAATTGCTCGAGAAAGAAGGGGAACAAAAAATAAAAACCATTTATATATGAGAGCAAAAAAATCATTAGGGCAGAATTTTTTAAAGTCCGAAGCGGCGCTTCGGAAAATCGTGGAGGCGGGAGAAATAAAACCCACTGACACGATTTTAGAAATCGGGCCGGGGAAGGGGGCACTGACGGAGAAACTCTTGGCTCGTAGCTCACAACTTGTAGCCGTAGAAAAAGATCGCGAGCTGGTAGAATTTTTGAAAGAAAAATTCAAGAAAGAGATTGAAGAAGGGAAACTTATTTTAGTTAATGATGATATTTTAGATTTCAATATTGAAAGCTACAAGCTACGCGCTACAAGCTATAAGCTAATTGCCAACATTCCATATAACATTACCGGGGCAATTCTTAGAAAATTTTTGTCTGCCGAGCGCCAGCCGGAGCGCATGGTGCTATTGGTCCAGCGGGAAGTGGTGCAAAGAATAATGGCAAGAGGCAACCCCTCGACCTCGCTCGGGGTAAAAGAAAGTATCCTGTCGATCTCGGTTAAGGCCTATGGCACTCCAAAACTAATAATGAAGGTCCCGGCGCGCTATTTTTCTCCGGCCCCGAAAGTTGATTCGGCAGTTATCTCTATAAAAAATATTTCAAGGAAATTTTTTTATTCTCCTCTTGAGGAGTACCCACAGGGGGAGGTGGATGGATTTTCGAGGAATCTGGAGGAGAAATTCTGGAAAATAGTGAAAGCGGGCTTTGCCCACAAAAGAAAACTGGTAAAGGGCAACTTAAAAGGGCTCGTTCCGGACGAAATTTTAGCCGGACTAGGCGACAAAAGAGCTGAAAATTTAACGCTTTTTGAGTGGATCAGCTTATTAGGGCCTAGGGACTAGTTGCTAGGGACTAGTAAATGCTATAATTTCAGCATAACTAAATTAGATTGGTTAAAAAATAAAAGGGCACTTTTGATCGTAGCCGCGGTTCTTTTTGTAGTTGTAATTTTTTCTATAAAAAAGAGCTCGGATTTTAAAAATAACCTCCCGGAAACAGGGCTCTCCGGCGGCTTGACCTACGATACGACTATTCTAAAGGACTTAGTCAGCCGGGACAGCGATCGGGACGGGATTTTTGACTGGGAGGAAGGGCTGTGGGGAACGAGTCCATACAACCAAGATACGAATGCGGATGGAGTAACGGACGAGAAGGAAATAGCTCGGCTAAAAGGAGAATTAAAACAAAACATGGGAACATCAGAGAGTGAAACTTTATTCGGCGATGGAAATTTGACACAAACGGACAGATTTTCCCAGGAACTACTCACCACAGTAGCCGCCATCAATCAGACCGGAGAGATGGACCCGGCAACCATCCAAAAATTAGGGGAAGCGTTGGCCACCCAGATAGAAAATATTTCACCAAAAAAAGTATATGGCATGACAGACATCAAAATAACAAAAGATAGCAGTATAGAAACAATACAAAAATATGATGAGGTAACGGATGCCATTTTTGAAAAATATCCCGTAGAAGATAATGTGGCAGTTATTTTGCAAGAATTAGCGACCGCAGATGGAGACATAGACAGCACTGCGGTGCAAAAACTTGAACCGAGAATCCAGCAAATGAAAAATATTATTGCTGACCTTTCGCAAATAGAGGTGTCACAGGAAATGGCAACTCCTCACTTAAATTTGATAAATGCTTTAGAGAGGGTGATGGAAAATTTAAGCGATGTGACATTGATTGATATCGATGCAATTGTGGCCCTAAGCGCTATCAGCCAATACGAGGAGAACGTCGCAACCCTGGACATGGCGGCCGAGAGTATGGAAAGCGCCATTAGCCGGAAATTAAACAATTGAGCCGGTAATTTTACAAAAAAAATGACTCTGCGGAATGTAAAAACAAAAAAATTCTTCTACTGCTTGTTGATTGTCTTTGTAATGCTGTCTATCGTCTTATTGCCCAAACCCGAGAAGGTGAGCGCGGGTCTAGGTAGTGGCTACGTTTCGGACTTCCATGCTCCTATTATTTCGGCCGCTTCAGGAAAAGCAGCAGTCGAACAAACAGTAGAAACACATCTTACTATCAAGCAATCGCTTAAGGAAGCACTTAAAGCAATATATAAGGGCATCGCCAGGCGGCTCTTAAATCAGATGACCAAATCGACACTCAACTGGATAAACTCCGGCTTCCACGGCGCGCCGCTATTCGTGGAAAATCCGAAGTCGTTTTTTCGCGACATTGCCAAGTTTGAGGTGCGAAATTTCGTGGACACTATCGGCTACGACCCGACGAGGTTTCCTTTCGGCAAGGCGAATGCCCTGAATGCAATTTATACTTTCAAGAGCAATTTTGAAACCAACGCCCAATATAGTTTAAGCCGAGTAATAAATGATCCGGTGTATTTAAATAACTATCGAAACAATTTCAGTTTTGGCGGCTGGGAAGGATTTCTTATCAACACGCAATATCCGCAAAACAACGCTATCGGATTCTCTTTCCTGGCGCAGGACGAACTGGCGAGAAGGTTGGAGGGCACAGAGATGAACGCCGCGCAAACAGTGCGAAACACTCTGCAGCAAGGACTCGGTTTTCTCTCACCGGAGACCTGCCCGTCCAATCCGAGTTATAATAATTTGCAGAATCAATTCAACCGACCGGAATTTAATATGGCTGAATATTATCGAACCCATCCGCCTGTTGAAAATGTTTACAGTTGCACAGAGAATCCGACAACGAGAGAAGAAATCAATGCTTGCAATACTTGGCGCGAAGACGAACGCACCTATCAAGAACTATTGCAAAACGCAAAAGCTGAATGGAGCACAAAGAATAGCTGTCCGGGCGGTCTGGTCAGCACCACGCCCGGCTCGGCCGTGGGCGCATATGTGAATAGAGTGTTGGGAGACAGTTCTGTGGGTCAGGTATTGACTGAAATCGGAGCGGGCGATAGCGTCTCGGCCATTGTGGATGCTTTGATAAATCAGTTTCTGGAAAAAGGATTAAATAAATTGTCGAGTAAAACAAACCCGCCGCCGCCGCAAGATGATTGGACCTACGAGGGCCAGTCCCTGGGCACGGTTACGCCCTATGACTCCACCGCCTGGGACGCCGGACCGGACGAGTTAATAGTTTTAAGCGACTTCAAAAAGGGGGTGGATGAAGGCATAACCAGTACCACAGAAGAAATTGACATTTTGAAGCAACTGCTCGAATTATTGAACGCAACTTGGCCCGAAGCGCGTAAATTGGACCAGTGTATCCCGGGACCGGACTATAAATGGGAGGAGCGCCTCACAGATGAGGGACAGAGAAACGCTCAAAAATTCTCCGGGGAGGAAACCGATAATGACGGCGAACGGGCGGCCCTAGCCATCCTGGCGCACAAAACTCTGGACTATGCTGTAAAATTCTTCAGTGATTGGATTCAAAACAGGATGCTGACGGCCTTGCCCAATTCCGTGAACTTCCTAGAAACTGTCAATGGCACCCTGCAGCCGCTCAACCAGCAGGCCAATGAACTGGGTGATCGGAAAAAAATGAAAGCTCAAACACTCTCGCGTTTGAAGGCCATCCAAGCAAATTTGGCTAACTTCACTTCCGACCCAGCTCCCGGCTCCGGAGAAGCAAGTGCCTTAATTACTCTCTACAAGCAATATAAGGCGGTTAGATATCTGGTGTCCAGTTCGGAGAGTGTCGAAGAAACGCGCAATGATTTGAATACAGCTAAAGATCATCTAAAAGATGTGATTAAGGCGGTGACGGATTGCCGAGCGGAGAGAGCCCAGGCCGGCTGGACCCCTGCTTCGACCAACGGTAAGGGGGAAGCTCGCGGCAAAGATAAAAATGGCAGAACGGGAACAGAACGGCAGCTGTTCTGCGACAAACCGGTTATTGGCGGGTTCTCACATGGCGGAGAAAACGAAACTCTTTTTAGAAATCCGGTTAATCCTCCGCAATATGGCAATGAATTGCCGATGGTAAATGCTAAAAATGTAAAATACAGCACACGAAGCGAGTGGAACCCTATTGCTGTATTTACCGGTACTACCGATAAAACAACCGACATTGAAGTCAACTGCAAACTGGTGTGGAGAGCAAATGTCCTTGACTACAAGGGTAGTGTCCCAGGGCTTACAAGCGTGATCGAAGGATTTGGTGGCGGCGGGTCCGGCGGGGGCTCCGGAGGGGGTTCGTGCGGTTTGCCGGCGAATTTGAATTATTCTGCATCGCCTACCGTGGTGGCGACCAGAGAGTTGGGCTCTGGAACATTTCCGGACCCGATATTCTGGAACGGCAGAGTATATGTAGCGGTCCAGGAGGGTCCTCCCGGGGACTATGGCAAGTTGAACTTGTATAACTACGCGACGAACTTGAACGACCGAAAGGTTACCGCCATTCCGTTCTCCGGCGTGGGCCGCGCCTTCCAACGCCTGGCGGTTTACAATAACATTTTGTGGCTGGCTTTCAGAGATGGGGAAAATTCCGCCTGCGCCGTTAACCAGCAAACATGTATTCCGGAGCGCATCAAGCTCTGGCGCAGCGACACGGGAGCGGTAGAGGACTTAGGTGCAGTAACCAATAGCGGCAACCGACCGGTAGCGGTGGGCAACGGCTATATCGCCTGGCAGAACTCCGGAAAAGTTTACCAGAGAGCGCTTACCGGGGGGCAAACTGCAGTAGTGGACGACTGGCTGCCAACGGGGCTCACCAGAATTCTTCCGGACGGCAGTGTAGTATTTTATGACAACGATTTGACGGCCGTGCCCTGGGGTGTCTCGGCGGCATTCGCCGGATCGCTTATCGTGGCTAGTGATGTGACTCCAAATGACGATAACGGAATCGTGGGCAGATTGGGGAACAACCCGGATACGGAATTTAACTTATGGTTGGGAGAAATGGCGCACGACCCGCGCGCGGCGACTGACGGCAATGAAAATTATGTCGTCGCCGCCTGGCAGCCGACGGTGAGAATAGCGGTCCTAAAAAGTGCCCCGGCGACCGTGTTGGGTTCAGGGACTTTCATCCCGCCACTGACAACAAGCCCGACCAGCATTTTGAATCCGGCAACGCCTACCATCGCTCCGGGATACCTCGGCCGACCATTCGAGAATGGCTGGTGGCCGTCACTCTCGCCGGACGGGAGATATATTTCCTTTGGCAACGGCGGAAGTTGGGTTTACAATTTCCAAACAAAAATACTTTATGACTTAAAGGCAAATATTTCTCCAGCCCTCTTTGCGGGTACGTCCTGTTATGGCGGCAAGTGGCTATCGAATACTCTTATTTCCGTATGGTGCATCGACGATGCAGAGAATCGATACGGCAATTGGCTCCGTTATGAAGCGAGGGTTGGGGAATGGATTCCGCGACTTACGAATGATAATCCGAGCTTGGTTTCTGGAAATTGGGTTGGCGCTGCCGATGGCCACTGGGCGACCCAACTTGCGGTAAACAGAATCGCCAAAGATAACAAAGTGTTGGCTGCGGCACCGCCTCCGGGGGGAGAAGGTGGGGATCCGAATGATCCATTTGCAAATACCCAGATAGGCGGAGCGGTATCTATGAGTGGAGAATTACTGGCGCACGCCTGCAACAACACAAATGATAAAATCTGCCTCTGGGACGGATTTAATTTGAAGGCAATTTATGATACGGAGGTCGCCATGTGGGGCATGACTATGAAAAATGGATACATCCTCTACGGCGGCGGGCCCGTGCATGGCATTACTCCGGATGGGCAAGATATAGATTTAACCCTTAACCCAAACGTAGGTGAGGGGATTGGTTCGCTATTTACAGTAAACGGAGCTATGTGGGTAGCAACCGTGGTGTACCCGGACGGCGGAATAGATAGATCCTCTTTTGCAGGATACATACTAATGAGACCTTGGGGAGAGAACAACGGAATCGCTGTAAGAGGCGAGCCGGCCGGCCAGCTTGATATAAAGCAAGTAGGGTCTGATTTGAGAGTGGCCTTCACGAATGATATCGGACACTTATCAGTAATCACCGTGCCAGTAAATTCACCAAGGGTAACTCTTAATGGTACAGGCACGACGGCCTGCGGGGAAAATATTTTTAGCGCCGATACCACCACGAGCAACACGGATACTGCAATCATTATTGAAGCATATTCAAACACGGGCTCTTTCGGAACAGCCAGTGGCGAAACGACGGCAGGAACGGAAACGTTCTCCGACACGAACTCCTTTGGAACAACTAGCACAGGGGGGACGAGGGCTACCGCCCCACCGCGCTCTACCGCCACCGCTTCTTCAGGCGGGGTTAACACTACGGTTTCCTACGGCGGATCCGGGTCAGCTGTTACCTACGGAACTTCTTTTAGAACCATCTCTCCGACTTCGACGACTTCCTACGGCGGCACTTCGGGAACTTCATCTGGCACTACAGCCACTGGCGTGCCGGCATCGGACACTGCCCCAACCACTCCGGCCGACAGTTACACTTACAGTAATACTTATACTCCTTCGTCAGTTCCGGATTCAGGCACTACGAGCGGGGAAGGAGAGCCGGGTTCGTCCGGGCTAACTCCTGGCGGGACTTCGGCCTCGCAGAGCGCAGCGAGCGGCGCCTCCAAATGGGTGGTAGCCGGAGTGGTCGTCCTAATTTTGCTGTTAGTCGCCTTCATTTGGCGAAGAATGAGAAATAGAAATCAT
>MFVU01000028.1 GCA_001787125.1 Candidatus Nomurabacteria bacterium RIFCSPLOWO2_12_FULL_44_11 | reverse complement strand
TATATTTGGGGAGCAAACAATGCAGGCTACGCAAATGGTTTGGGTAAAATTGGGCAATACGGGACTACCACCTGGAACAATACTAGCCCTTCAGGCCTGGATGCTTTCTTTAAAATTTATTTAGGTGGGGTGAATTCTACAATAAATCACGTGACTATCGGTCAGAATGGTATCGGCATCGCTTCGGCGCATAATGTCACTGAGACAACAGTTGCGGGCAATTTATATTGTCAGACCGGCAGTGACAACAATAAAAGCTGCGATACTTCCCAGGGCGATCCCCCGCCGCTTAATTTCCCAATTTCTGAAGCCCAAATACAGGAATGGAAAGATGAAGCTCTTCTTGGTGGAACTCAAACCGGAAATATTAATTTAACCAACAGTGAAACTCTCACAGTTGGTCCCCAAAAAATCGTTGGTAATTTAAACATGAGTAATAATACAATTCTGACGGTTACAGGCACCCTCTGGATTACCGGGAATATTAATTTATCCAACAACGCGATAGTTCGGCTTGCGAGCGCTTATGGTTCGGGGAGCGGAATGATTATTTCCGACGGGACGGTTTCTACTTCTAATTCCGCTACTTTTAATGGTTCTGGAACTAGCGGCAGTTATTTTATGATGCTTACTACTTCAACTGCGGCTGGGGCAATAACCATTGACAACAGCGCCGGCACAGTCATTCTCGTGGCTCCTTACGGGAAAATTAACTTTTCTAATACCGCTAGCGCCAAAGCAGTGATTGCCAAGACTGTAAGCATGTCCAACTTTTCCTCATTAATTTATGAATCTGGTTTAGTGAACCAGAATTTCGTGAGTGGTCCCTCCGGCGGCTGGAATATAAAAACCTGGCAAGAGATAGAATAAAAATATGAAAAGGAAAATAATTATCGGCAATTGGAAAATGAACCCAAATACAGGCAAAGTTGCGTCAAAGTGGTTCCAAGAAGCAGCTAGATTGGTTTCCAGGTCAAAAAAAACTGAAATTGTGATTTGCCCGCCGTTTATTTATTTGGATAATTTATCTAGAATCAGGACTAGTAAAATAAAATTAGGCGCACAGGATACTTTCGCGGAGAATCCGCCAGCCGGCGGAGGGCCCTTTACCGGAGAAGTTTCTAGCGAAATGCTTTATAACCTCGGAGTCGGGTATGTCATCTTGGGGCATTCTGAGCGCCGAGCGTTCGGCGAGAACAACCAAATAGTCAATAAAAAAATCAAAGGGGCTCTCTCTGCCGGGCTTCGACCGATTGTCTGTGTAGGGGAGGAAGAAAGGGATGAGAGCCACAAGTATTTTGATATTGTAAAAAAGCAAGTAAAAGAATGTCTGGCCGGAATTTCTAGAGATTCATTTCATAAAATCATTCTTGCCTACGAACCCATCTGGTCTATCTCGACAACCAAGGCGAGACGCGACGCCGTCCCAGATGATTCCCGAGAGATGGCGGTGTTTATCAGAAAAACCCTCTCCGATATTACGACTCCGGCCATTGCTAACAAGGTTCGTATTCTCTATGGCGGTTCAGTGAATGAGCGCGACGCGGAAGGATTTCTCCGAGATGGCAGGGTGGATGGGGTTCTCGTCGGTCAGGCCTCACTTTCTGTAGAGAAGTTCATAGAAATTGTACGCATATGCGAAGCATTAAAGAACTAAAAAATCTCGAGGGCAAGCGAGCACTGGTGCGGGTAGATTTCAACTTACCTATAAAAAACGGTGTTATCGGTGACGATTTCAGAATAAAAAAAACCTTACCCACACTGGAATTTTTGCTCGGCAAGGGAGCGGCACTGACGTTAGTTACCCATTTAGGAAAGGATGGTAATGCAAGTATTGAACCGGTAATTAAGCGATTTTTTAAAATCTCTAAATTTTCGAAAGATAAAATAAAATTTTTCCCTAACGTGCGCAAGTTTCCAGGAGAAGAAAAAAATGATCCAGAATTTGCCAAAGAACTGGCTCGAGAGGGCGATATTTACGTCAATGACGCATTTCCGGTCTCACATCGTGCACATGCTTCTATCGTGGGCGTGCCAAAGTATCTGCCGTCCTACGCCGGGCTCCAGCTCGAAGAAGAAGTGAAGAATTTGTCCATTGCATTTAAAAACCCGGAGCACCCGTTCCTTTTTATCCTAGGCGGAGCGAAGTTTTCTACTAAATTACCTTTAATTGAGAAATATTTAGAGCTGGCGGACCATGTATTTATCGGTGGAGCGCTAGCCAATAATTTTCTCAAGGCGCAAGGTTATGAGGTGGGGAAATCACTCCTGGATGATTCGAGTTATGACCTTCAGAAAATTTTGACCAATAAAAAAGTAATTGTTCCGGAGGATGTTGTAGTGCAATCCGGCGACAAATTGGTTAGCAAAGAATTGAAAGATACCCAGAGCGATGACGCCATTGTCGATATTGGGGAGAAAACGATAAAAAAGTTGACGCCCTATATTAAAGATGCCAGATTGATTCTCTGGAATGGCCCGCTCGGCAAATACGAGATAGGCGGAGAAGTTGGAACAAAAAAAATTTTGCAATTAGTGGCGGATTCAGAAGCCAAAAGCATCATCGGCGGAGGGGATACCGTCGCCCTAATTTCGCAAATGAGCAGCGAAGACAAATTTACCTTCGTCTCCACTGGTGGTGGCGCCACTTTGGATTTTCTCGCCAACGGCACCTTGCCCGGCATCAAAGCGCTGCAATAATTTTTTTAACTACCTCGTTTGCTTCACCATTTTTGTATTGCTTCGTAGGAAATTGAGGCTGACCGTCGTTAAAATTTCTGGGTATCAAATGAAGATGAAAGTGCGGCACATCCTTGCCAACAATAGAAATCATAACGTAGTCGCAACCGACCCCATTCTTCAGCGCCCGCATCAGTTTTTTGGCCAGCTTAAAAATTCCTGAAATTGTTTCATCATCTGCGTCCTGCATCCAAACAATATGCTGCTTGGGTATTATCAAAAGATGCCCGTCCGAAACCGGATGGATATCCAGAAAAGCGATAAAATTAGCATCCTCGTATACTTTACTTGAAGAAATTTCCCCGTTTGCAATTTTACAGAAAACGCATGTTTCCATCCCGGTACTAAAATTTTAATTATAATATTTATCGTTATGCCCCTTACCATAAAATTTAGTACGGGACATGTGTTAATATTATATCATGGAATTGCTGGACACGATTTTGAAACGACGAGGGATTATTGGTGAAGAAGAAAGAGAAATCTTCCTAAATCCAAGTTATAAAAGAGACCTGCATGATCCGTTTTTAATGCGCGATATGGAGAAGGCCTGCGTTAGAATCTTCGAGGCAGTAGAGAATAAAGAAAAAATTGTAATCTATGCGGACTATGACTGCGATGGCATCCCGGGGGCAGTTATTTTAAATGATTTATTCAAACTAATAAATTATTCAAACTACGAAGTTTACATTCCCCAGAGGAATTCGGAGGGCTATGGACTTAATCTGGATGCGATAAAACAGTTTGCGGAGGCAAAAGTGAAACTGCTAGTAACAATTGATTTGGGAATTACAGCCGTAGCCGAAGTGGCGCAAACGGAAGTGGACGGGATTGATGTCATTATAACTGACCATCACTTACCCCCGGAAAATTTACCAAGGGCTTTTGCAATCTTAAATCCAAAAGTAGACAACCCCGCTTTACCCCGTCAGGGCGGGGCGAGCGGGGCAAGCTACCCCGAAAAACATTTATGCGGTGCTGGAGTCGTGTTTAAACTAGCGCAAGGATTCATAAAAAAATACAGGGAGTATTTTAAGATTAAAGAGGGCGCAGAGAAATGGATGCTCGACATGGCGGGCTTAGCTACGCTCGCCGACCGAGTGCCACTTTTGGGCGAAAACCGGGCCATTGCCTACTTCGGTCTAAAAGTTTTGCGCAAATCGCCCCGGCCGGGATTCCAAAAACTTCTAGCCAAAATGAAAATTGAGCAGAAATATTTAACTGAAGATGACGTTGGTTTTATGCTCACCCCTCGTATCAATGCCGCATCCCGCATGGACGATCCCATGCGCGCCTTCGAACTTCTTTCAACAGGAGATGAAAGAGAAGCAGGAGCGCTGGCGGATCATTTATCCAAAATTAATGATGCAAGGAAGACTATTGTTACCAGCATTATGCGTGAGGTTAATAAGAATTTCGAAAAACGTCCGCCTAAGGATGTAATAGTGATAGGTAATCCTGCTTGGCGGGTCGGTGTCTTGGGCCTAGTGGCTGGGAAAATGTCAGATGAGTACAAAAAACCAGTTTTTGCATGGGGTAAGGATGAGAACGATCTGATTAAAGGCTCCTGCCGCTCGGACGGCTCCGTGTCAGTAGTGGAATTAATGACGGCAACTAGTGAATTTTTTACTGAATTCGGCGGGCATGAATTGGCAGGTGGGTTTACAGCTGTCTCGGAGAAAATTCATTTCTTGGAAGAAGCTCTTTCTGTTAGTTGGGGCAAGGTAAAGAAGGACAAAGAAGACGACGATGTTTCTTATGACATCAAAACAGGCCTTGATACCGTAAATATGAAAAGTTGGAAAGAAATTTCTTTTCTGACCCCATTCGGCACTGGCAACGAGAAACCCACTTTCCTTTTCGAGAATGTGAAAATAGAAAAAATTAAAAAATTCGGGAAAAATGGGTCCGGCGAACATATAGAGATTATTTTCTCCGATTCCTTCGGCCGAGCCAAGGCAATTTCTTTTTTCTCCGGCCACGATTCTTTCAGGGTCCCGCTTGAGGAGGGCAAAAAAGCGAATTTGTTGGCCACTTTCGATCTATCTAGATTTCGCGGGCGGGAAGAGCTTCGTCTTCGGATTGAAGATATTTTCTAAAATAACCTTTTAAATAAAGCTTTTTCTCCTAAATTCCACTCCTTGACTCGCGTAGAGAGAGAGAGTATTATTTGTTTATTATTATTTAAAATAAAAATCATGCCTGACCCAAAACCAAATCTTAATCCTCAAGAAAAAAAAAGAAAGATAAAGTTATAACTCTCCCCGATCGCGAAGAAATGCTGAAACGCTTATTAAGCGTGAGCAATGAACCTCATTTCCAGGAAAGATTTTATCCTATTCTTTTGGAAAGTGCAGGTGGGGAGCTTAGAGCACCGGGTGTGGTTGTGATGTTTGCTCTTGCTATTCATGATTATACAGAAGGTATGCCTCCGATGATTGAGCAGTCAGTGTATATGATGGTACCACGATTTGTAGATGCACTTATTGATGATAAAGAAGTGGCCAAGCAAGCGAAAGACTTCCTTGCAAGCGCCACTTCACGGGACAATAGGAAATAGTTGATTTCCTTCAAGATTTGCATGTTAATATACTCTGCGATAGCAGAAATACTTAACATTACTATTTGTCAAAGTTATGGGATTTTGCAAGTTTAAAGGTTTTGATTGCGCTTTTTAGCCTAATTTTTTCTATATAATCCATAAATTGTTTCGGCAAAGGAGAAGGCCCAACCCAAACGCTTTTCTGGATCATTTTATAATTGAACTTTTTGAGATGCCAGCGAAACCACTCTCTTTCTGCTTTTTGTTTTTCGGGTATATCAAACATGACCATCAGATTTTTAGGCGCATCTTTCTTAAAAATATTAGGAAATTTTTTTAATGAATTAATTTTCATTCGCATATATTCCCTACCCCCAGGAGTAATATGCCAGCACTGGTCATAATTTTCTATAAATCCCCGATTTTTCATTTGGGACATAGTTGACCTTATTGTATTATCAGATTTATTTTTGAATTGCGGAATACCAAACATATTAGTCCGCACACCTTTATATGAGAGGGAAGTATTCCACATTGATTTTAGTATTTCATATACAAGTTCCATAAACTCATTCTATCATATTATATTAAATATGTTAATTAACTCTGCTATCGCTGATTATATTAACATTAGTAAAAGAAAAGAGAGTTTGATAGAATATCGGGGTGAAGTCAGATAAAATCATTATTTATACTGATGGAGCGGCAAAAGGGAATCCTGGTAGGGCTGGATGGGGGGCAGTCATTATGTTCCATAATGACAAGTTAAAAGTTGGAAGTGAAAAGTCGAAAGTATTAGAGATTGGAGGTGGGGTGGAGCATGCGACGAATAATATTATGGAACTCACCGCCCCGATAGAGGCGATGAAATTTTTGAAGAAAAAAAAGATAAGTGGGCAAATTGAAATTATATCGGACTCTAAATACGTAATTTTAGGAATTACAGAGTGGATTGATAATTGGATGCAAAATAATTGGCGCAATGCCAACAAAAAGCCGGTTATGAACCGCGAACTGTGGGAAGAATTATATAAATTAAACCAGGAATTAAAACCCAAGTGGACCTATGTAAAAGGCCATCATGAAGATAAATATAACCACCGTGCGGATGCCATAGCCCAGGGCTTTGCTCAAGGCGAATCGGTGAAATTAAGAAAATAAATATGCAGGATAGAATTTTCTATTCAACGTGTTTCGGGTTTGCGGTAGGGGTATTGGTGCGATCTTTGATATTTGTGAATTTATATGTGGCTCTCTGGCTTGGAACGATAGGGTTTTTGATAATGCTGATATTTTTAATCAGTATGAACCGGTGGGGAATTATATTCTGCGTTTTTGTTTTAACTTTTTCGCTCGGAATTTTAAGGTTTCATATGGCGGATTCATCCGCCTTAAATTCCGCCGGAATTTTGGTGGACAAGGTTGGCGAAAAAGTTTCTTTAACGGGACAAATCATTGACGAGCCGGATATTAGAGAAAATAATCAAAAATTAACTGTTGAAGCGGGGGAAGGCGAAGAAAAAACCAAAATTCTCGTTACAACGAACTTTAGCGAGGACTTTGAATATGGGGACGAAATTAATTTTTCGGGGAAATTGGAGCATCCGGAGAATTTTATCACTGATCAGGGTAAAGATTTTGATTATATAAATTATTTAAGAAAAGACGGAATTTATTACGTAATGAATTACGTAAATATCGAGATTGTTTCTAGGGGAAATGGCAATTTTATCAAAAGTGCCCTCTTTGGAATCAAAGAAAAATTTTTGCAAAAAATGAATTTAGCCATTGGCAGTCCGGAAAATCTTCTGATGGGCGGACTTATTTTGGGAGAAAAGTCCGCCTTCAATGAATCCTTGCGACAGAGCTTTGTCGATACGGGGACCATTCACATTGTCGCGCTCTCTGGCTACAATGTGACGATTGTTGCCGAGTGGTTTATGAAATTATTTTCATTTTTACCGCAAAATTTAGGTATTGGTATGGGGATACTGGCAATTTTACTTTTCGTGTTGATGACGGGAGGCAGTTCCACTGCGCTCCGCGCCGGGATAATGGCGACATTAGTGCTAATAGCCCGCGCGACGGGGAGAAATTATGACGTCGCGCGGGCGCTTATCTTGGCTGGGGTCGTGATGATCCTCATTAATCCTTTTGTTCTTGTCTTTGATGTTTCTTTCCAACTTTCTTTTATTGCTACCGTGGCGGTGATATTCTTTACACCAAGAATTGAAAAATATTTTATGTGGGTGACAACTAAATTTGAATTGCGCGACATTATTTCCGTCACTTGTGCGGCCTATATCTTTGTTCTACCTTTCATTCTTTACAAGATGGGGAATTTATCTATTGTTGCGCTGCCGGCAAACATTTTAATCCTGCCGTTTATACCTTTCACTATGATGCTGGGCTTCGTTACTGGCGCCGTCGGACTTATCTGGTATGGCCTGGGAATTCCAGCGGGCTTTATATCTTATTTATTTCTCCATTACGAGCTTGCGGTCGTTAGTTTTCTTTCACACATCCCCTTTGCCTCACTTCTAATTCCCAATTTTCCCCTTATTCTTACTATAGCCATTTACGCTTATTTTATCTATAAGCTTTTCTGGAGAAATATAAAAAGTTTCTTTAATGCTGAAGCTCCGTAAAGTAACCTTCAGCAACTTTCCAATTTAAGTTCTCAAAAAATGCTTCTATGTATTTTTTCTTCTCTGAGGTTGGGTAGTCGTAAACATATGCATGTTCCCACATATCAATGGCCAGTATCCAGCAGACGCTGTTTAGCTGGCCCACATGCTGTTCGTCTACCCAAATGTGCACAAACTGCTTCGTGTCATGATCCCAGCCGAGCACTGCCCAGCCCACGCCGCGGGTCATCGCGAGCGTTTTGAAAGAAGTGAGCCACGCGGAAAAAGAGCCAAATTCTTTCTCGATCTCTTTAGACAAGCTTCCGCTTGTGGTGAGCGGAGTTGAACCACCTTCAAAATAGCTGAAATAATATTCGTGATTTTTTATGCCGTTAAATTCAAAACTCCATCTTCGGTTAAGTTCGCCCAAGACAAAAGCATTTTTCTCTGAATCAGCCGAGAGTTCGCCGATCTTATCTATAATAGTGTTTGCGTTCTTTACGTAGCCCGCGTAGAGCTTTAGGTGCTCCTCAATATTTTTCTTCGAAATTCCCTTAAGTTCTCCAATATTAAATTTTAATTCTTCAAATTTTTTCATGCTACTATTGTAGCATGACGGACGCAAAGCGAAAAATTTACTTTTTACCCATATTTATTCTCGTTCTTTTGGTGGCTGACTCATACCTGCTTTATCTTGATTGGCGCGGCTTCCATAACCAAGGCCTCACTTTCGCCATGTTGGATATTGGTCAAGGCGACGCGCTCTTTATTGAATCGCCCTCCGGCACGCAAGTACTAGTCGATGCCGGACCACCGAGGAAAATTTTAGGGGGGCTTAAGCGGGTAATGTCACCGTTTGATAAAAGCATTGACGCGCTGATCATGACCAATCCTGACCAAGATCACATTGGGGGCTTCTCTGACGTCCTTGAGGTCTACCAAGTCGGAAGTTTTTTTGAGCCCGGAACGATAAACGACTCTAAAACTTTTCAGAATTTAAAATACGAAATAAAAAATAAAGAGATTCCGGATATTTTAGCCAAACGCGGTATGCGGCTTAATTTAGGTGGCGGCGCAGTAATTGATATTTTATTTCCGGACCGCGATGTTTTCGACTGGGCATCGAATGACGGCTCCATCGTGGCAAAATTAACTTACGGCGATACTTCGGTGATGCTCACTGGTGATGCCACTGTCAATACCGAGAAAATAATCTTAGGAGAATATTCTCCCGAGGCGCTCCAGAGCACAATTCTTAAAGTCGGACACCATGGCTCTCACACTTCCACCTCAGAAGAATTTGTGAAAGTAGTAACGCCAGAATATGCTCTGATCTCGAATGGTAGGAATAACAAATATGGCCATCCACACCAGGAAACCCTTGATACATTGGGCTCTTTTGGCACTCAAATTTTCCGGACTGATATTCTAGGCACCATCATTATGCAATCTGATGGTAAAAATGTCTCCTTTCCATCCCAAAAGTAATCATGCTAGAATGATAATATGCGCGACAAACTAGTTGAAAAATTTATCAAGGGCGAAGAAAAGAGGCAAGCGGAAGGGCTAGAACTCATTCCTTCCGAGAATTATGTGTCGCAGGATGTTCTAACGGCCAACGGTTCGGTTTTTACCAATAAATATTCCGAGGGTTACCCGGGCCGCCGTTATTATGGCGGGCAGGATTTTACCGATCAAGTGGAACGGCTCGCCATCGAGCGCGCCTGCAAACTTTTCAATTGCAAATTCGCCAACGTTCAACCGCACGCCGGCGCCCCGGCCAATATCGCCACCTATTTCGCACTCATGGAGCCAGGCGATACCATCATGGGCATGGATCTCTCTCACGGTGGGCATCTCACACATGGGCACCCAGTTACTTACATCAGCAAAATTTTCCGTTTCATTCGCTACAAAATGAAAAACGTCGATACCGGCGAGATTGACTACGACGAAATGCTAGAGGTTGCCAAAAGAGAAAAACCGAAAGTCATCATGGCCGGGTTCTCTGCTTATACTCGCGAGCTCGACTATGCTAAATTTTCCGCCATTGCTAAAGAGGTTGGAGCAATTGTTATCATGGATGCCGCGCATATAGCCGGACTTATCGCAGGGAAAGCTGCCAAGAATCCTTTTGACTACGGTTTTGATATTATTCTTACCACTACCCACAAAACTCTTCGTGGTCCGCGGGGAGGACTTATTTTAACGCGGGATAACGAAGAGATAGCAAAAAAAATCGATAAAGCGGTCTTTCCGGGATTTCAAGGGGGTCCGCTGATGAATACTATTGCCGCAAAGGCCGTTGCTTTTGGTGAAGCGCTTACTCCTGCTTTCAAGATCTATGCCGCGCAAATCATTAAAAACGCTCGCGCAATGGCAGAAGTATTTAAACGAAACGAAATACGGCTTCTATGTGGTGGAACCGACAACCACTGCGTTCTGGCTGATGTGTATAGTTCATTGGGAGTTACGGGCAAAGAGGCGCAAACGGTATTGGACGAAGTGGGAATAACGCTCAATATGAACATGATTGCGGACGACCCTCGTAAACCAATGGATCCTTCCGGTATCCGCTTCGGCACGCCGGCAATAACTACACGCGGATTTAAGGAAAAAGAATGCGCGCGGGTGGCCGAGCTTATGATCCTGACGCTCAAAAATAAAGACAACAAGAAAATCAAAGAAGCTGTGCACAAAAAAATCAAGCAGCTGGCCAAAAAATTTCCGATTCCGAAAAGCTTCGTCTAGGGCTTGACTTTAATTATACGAAAGTATATACTTTTGAATATATGGATACTACAATTTTAATTAAAACTAAAAAAGAGCTTAAAAATAAAGCCAAAAAACTAGCCGGCGAGCTCGGGCTTTCACTCGCAGATGTAGTAAATGCATCACTTAGACAATTTGTTACTAATCAAGGAATTAATATTTCCAAAATTCCCACCGAAACACTTGATGAATATTCAAATCCGGAGGAAATTTTATCCGGCCTTAGGGAATCCTTTAAAGAATTTAGATAGATGATTCTGCTTAAAACGAATAGATATAAAAGAATCACTGCGACTTTACCAGTTAAAGCAAGAAAAATTCTAGTTGAACAAGAGATTCTTCTTATTGAAAATATTTTTCATCCCAAACTTCATACTAAGAAGCTAAAAATTCCAGGAATACCCGTTTTTTCTTTCCGAATTACTCGAAATTATCGAGGAATTTTTAGAATAGACGGCGAGTACGTTATACTTTCTGCCATAGGTCATCGTAAAGATATTTATCAATCTTTAGAATAATTTAATTATTGAAGTAGAGAAAAAATTCCAGCCGACGGAGGAACAGCTGAAAGCTCTTCTCCACGATAGTGAATTTGAGAATGAAGAAGTTTTACATGATCTATATTACGACTATCCTGATTATCGTTTGTTTAAAAAAGACGTGAGATTACGCAGCAGAAATGGCTCTTTGGAACTCAAAATAGGCAGATCCTCAGGGGCGAGCGAAGAAGTAGAAATAAAAGAAAAAATTGGAAAATACTTTAAAACCAACAATCTCGAAAAATTTATTCGAGACAACCTTATTATAATTATCGATTATAGTATTCATAGTCGAAGATATAAGAATGGAGATTTCAAAATCGATATAGATGAGATGAATTTTGGATATACAATGACGGAAATTGAGTTATTGGTAGAGAAGGAAGAAGAAATACAAGAAGCAGGAAGGAAGATTGATAATTTTGCGAAACAGTATAATTTTGAAATAAAAGATATTAACCCCAAGAGAAAAGAGTATTTTCGCAAAGTGAAGCCAGATGTGTATAATGAACTTTATGGCAAAAGGTAAATTAATTGTCATAGACGGCACGGATGGGTCCGGTAAGGCGACGCAAACAAAGCTCCTAATAAAGCATTTAAGGCGCGATGGACGCCGAGTGGAGGTGGTTGATTTTCCGGAATATTATACAAACTTTTTCGGCAAATTCATCGGGCATTGTCTCTCCGAACAATATTACAATTTCGTAAAAATTCATCCGAAGATTGCTTCAGTTCTTTATGCGGCGGACCGTTTCGAGTCAAAGGATAAAATAAAAAAATGGCTTGCGGAGGGTAATATTGTCATAGCCAACCGCTACGCGAGCGCGAACCAAATTCACCAAGGCGGAAAAATAGCGAACACTAAAAAACGCAAGGCCTTTATCAAGTGGCTGGCACAGATGGAATATGGCACTTTTAAAATTCCAAAACCTGATGCGGTTTTTTACTTGAGCGTCCCGATCCCGATTGTGCTCCAATTAATCAAAGCCAGAAACAATGGGAGCGGCCGGCGGTATTTGGGTAAGAAAAAGGATGTGCACGAAAAAGATGTGCGATTCTTGGAAAATTCCCGCAAAAGCGCACTCTGGCTTTCCAAGACACAGAAGGGCTGGATTAAAATCGAATGCGTAAAGAATGGCCAAATAGATACTCGCGCCAACATTCACCAAAAGATCTATGCTAAAATTAAGAAGATTTTGAAATAAAATGAGAATTCCTGTCGTTGACGAGAATGATAATTTTCTTTATTACAAAGAAGAGCATGAACGCGATCGACGCCGGGAAATTACCCGTGGCTCAGCTCTTTGGGGATTCAATGAAGATGGGGAGTGGCTGGTAGCGAAACGCTCAAAAAACAAGAATAACTTCCCTAATTTATGGGGAGCATCAGCAGCCGGAGGCATGGAGGAAGATGAGACCTACGAAAGCAATTTGATTAGGGAAACAAGAGAAGAAATTGGATTTAAGCTTAAGAAATTTACTCTTGGCCCCAAACTAAGAGAATCAGACAATCACGAGTTTTTTTCCCAGTATTTCTTTGCTAAAATACCTAAAGACACCAAATTTGTTCTGCAAGCATCCGAAGTTGATGCAATCACCTGGATTTCCTTGAGTGAATTAAAGAAATGGTTTTTGGAAAATCCAGAAGAATTTCTACCTACTTTTAAGAATAGTATTAGGATTCTCGACGATTATGAAACTCAAAATAAAAAAAATACTTAAAGATGCAAAACTCCCGACGCATGGGCATCCGGGCGACGCTGGCGTGGATTTTTATACTGTCGAGGATGTTATATTTGCCGCCGGCAAGCAGGGCGAAGTGCGCACAGGCATAGCTGTAGAAATTCCTGAAAATCACGTTGGGCTTATTTGGGACAAATCGAGCATTTCCTTCAATCTAGGCCTCAAGATTATGGGCGGAGTGGTAGACTCGAGTTATCGGGGTGAGATAATTATGAATTTATTAAATACTTCCAATAAAGATGTTCTCTTGCCCAAGGGGCACAAGGTTGCCCAGATGTTAATTCAAAAGTTTGAGCACTGTGATATTCTAGAAGTGAGCGAACTTTCTCAAACCGTCCGCGGGACGGGGCGCGAGGGGAGCACTGGTCACAACTAATGCAAGAAAAAATAAAAAAATTAATCATTGAAGCATTGGAGCGTCTTAAAATAAAAGAAGCGAATTTTAATATTGAGCATCCAGAAGATCTAAAGAATGGAGATTATTCTACTAATATAGCGATGGTAGTTGATAGAAAAAAATTTGAAACCAAAACACATAAACCTACTCGTGAAGAAATAGCGGATATAATAGGCGGAGAAATTAAAAAGAACTTACCATTAGAAATTAAGGAAATAAAAACAGCCGGCTCGGGTTTTATTAATTTTTATTTATCGCAGAAGTTTTTCAGCGGAAAAGTTGAAGAGATTTTGTCCACCGGAGGCGGATCCGCCTTGGGCGGAAATAATTTATTTTCTGGCAAGAAAATAATGATCGAGTACACCGACCCCAATCCTTTCAAGCCGTTCCACATCGGCCATTTGATGACGAACGCCATCGGGGAGTCAATTGCGAGGATCTTGGAGGCCTCGGGCGCGGCGGTCTCCCGCGCAAACTATCAATGTGATGTAGGGTTACATGTAGCCAAGGCCATCTGGAGGTTACTGCAGGACA
>MFVU01000027.1:10029-31150 GCA_001787125.1 Candidatus Nomurabacteria bacterium RIFCSPLOWO2_12_FULL_44_11 | reverse complement strand
TAAGGCAAAAGTAAAAGGGCCGTTCGAATCGGAGACCGACACCGAAATTTTAGCGAAATGGATTTTTCAAAATTACGAAAAAGACAGTAAGCGCGATCTCGCTCAGGCGGTAAAAAAAGCGCTACTATCCGTGCGCGGCACCTACGGGCTCGCGATAATGCATGCAGACCACCCGGACGAAATAGTTGCCGCGCGCCTTGGCAGCCCCTTGGTGGTCGGTATTGGCGAGGGCGAATATTATTTGGCCTCGGATGTTACGCCGATATTGCCCTATACCAAGCAGGTAAGTTATCTAGACGACGGCGAAGTGGCCGTAATCAGCCGGCAGGGTCTGAAAATTTTTAACATAAAAGATGAACTAATTACTAAAGGCGTAACCCAAATTGACTGGGATATTGAAAAAGCGCAAAAGGGCGGCTTTGAGAATTTCATGCTCAAAGAAATTTTTGACCAGCCCACCGTTTTCGAGGACGCTGTTCGGGGCCGCATGGACATGAAAGAAGGCACCGCCAAATTGGGCGGACTCAATATGAGCTTGAAAGAAATGCAGAAAATTAATCGTATTATTTTAATTGCTTGCGGCACTGCGTCCTATGCCTGCATTGTCGCGAAATATGCTTTTGAAAGATTGTCCGGTATTCCGACGGAAGTGGATGTTTCTAGTGAATTTCGCTATCGCGATCCTATCGTGGATGAGCATACTTTGGTCTTTGCCGTATCGCAGTCAGGTGAAACCATAGATACATTAATGGCACTTCGTGAGGCCAAGCGGAAAGGCGGCAGAGTGCGCGGGATCGTTAATGTTATCGGCTCTACCATTGCAAGAGAAGCGGGCGCGGGAACATACATTCACGCGGGTCCGGAGCTCGCCGTAGCGTCCACCAAGGCCTATACCAACATGGTTGCGATCTTGCTACTTTACGCCCTTGAATTCGGGCGATTACACCATACAACTGTTGCAACCGGGGAGAGAATTTTACAAAGTTTGCTCGAAATACCGGAGAAGATGAATGAAATTTTAAAAAGTTCCGACCAAATAAAGACAATAGCGGAAAAATATAAGAATTATCCTAACTTTTTGTTTCTCGGGAGAGGGGTAAATTTCCCAGTTGCCCTGGAAGGGTCTCTCAAGCTTAAAGAAACAAGTTATATTCATAGTGAGGCATACCCTGGCGGGGAAATGAAACATGGAGCTATGGCCCTCCTTACTCCGAACTTTCCTGTTATAGCTATTATGACTGATAATCAACTATATGAGAAAATGAAAAGCAATATTATGGAGGTTCGGGCGCGTAAATCCCCAATCATAATTATTGCAAACGAGGGTGATCTCGAGGCCAAAGAACTTTCAGATGATGTTATTTATATCCCTAAAACCATGGAACTTCTAGAGCCCTTGCTCAATACTATTCCTTTGCAATTATTTGCTTACCATACGGCTGTAGCACTCGGGCGGGATGTGGACAGACCCCGCAACTTAGCCAAGAGTGTAACGGTAGAATAATTTTATGGAGTTGCCACTTCCAATTTACGAGAGCTACAAAATCGGCGAACAGGACGATTTTAATATTGTGGTGGGCCTAGATAAAAATCTAGTGGCGCAGTTGGAAAAATATTCACTGGATGAAACTGACACAGAACTTCAAAAAAACACTGGCGATCTGGCACGTTTTGGCAGAGGAAGTTATGAAGATTGGTATAAAAAAGACAGAACCCCGTTTGCGCTGATGCATAAGAACACTAATGCCCTGGCGGCCTTAGTTTGGTTTGGCCCAAAACCATTAGGTAAGAAATCTATGAAATTTGAGGGCACTGAAGAAGTTAAAACAGAAAGCAATTGGCATACTATATCCTTTCGTTCTTATCCTCCCTTCCGTGGTACAGGGATAATGAAGAATTTTTCGAATTTTGTTTTAGATTTTTATAAAAAAGAATTTCCTAATGTCTTGTTTTGGACAGGTACCGACAGCAGAAACGAGCCATTCAAAAAATTAATGTTCTCTCTAGATTTTAAACCGAATGAAGATGCTTCAGACCTAAATTCTAATTGGCTAGTAATGACTAAAAAGGTATAATTATTATATGCAAGAAAAAATTTTGGTAATCGGCGCGTGTGGGCAGATAGGAACGGAGCTCACGCTGGCGCTGCGGCAAAAATACGGCAACGAGAATGTTATTGCGTCAGACATTAAGGAAGAAAGCCCGCTTTTTGCTGGCACCGGACCGTTTATAAAATTAGATGCGATGGATGCTGCCGCCATCAGGGCTTTGGTAAAGCGCGAGAAAATTACGACAATTTATTTACTGGCCGCACTCCTTTCCGTTACAGGGGAGACGAACCCCGCTCTTTGCTGGGGTTTAAATATGGGAGCCCTAAGGCAGATTCTTGATTTGGGTATGGCCGAGAAGTTAAAAATTTTCTGGCCAAGCTCCATCGCGGTTTTTGGAGCTACCACCCCGAGGGAAAATACCCCCCAGAAGACAATCATGGAACCGACGACCATGTATGGCGTGACCAAGTATTCCGGTGAACTTTTGTGCCAGTATTATCATAAAAAGTTTGGTTTGGATGTGCGGAGCGTCCGCTATCCCGGGCTTATCAGTTGGAAGAGCGAGCCCTGTGGGGGAACGACCGACTATGCGGTTGAGATATTTTACGAAGCAATAAAAATGGGTAAGTATACTTGTTTCCTTTCCGAAAATACATATCTCCCCATGATGTATATGGATGATGCGATCCGCGCCACGCTTGAACTAATGGACGTTCCATTGGAGAAAATAAAATCTCGCATGTCCTACAATCTCTCCGCCATCAGCTTTTCCCCGAAAGAAATAGCGGAGGAAATCAAAAAGTATATACCGAATTTTAAAATGAGTTATGCTCCAGATCAAAGACAAGCCATCGCGGACTCTTGGCCGGCCTCCATTGATGACTCTACTGCTCGGGCGGACTGGGGATGGAAGCACGAATATGATCTTCCAAAAATGGTAAAAGTGATGCTGGAGAACTTAACAGAAAAACTTAGTAAGTAGTTAACTACGTAATTTACGTATACGTCATGTATTCAAAAAAATTAACAGAGAACGTAAAAAAAGAACTAGAAAACCTCAAGCAGGCGGGGAAATTTAAGAGCGAGCGGGAGATAGAGGGCGCGCAGGGAGCCGAGGTGGTTTTGAACGGCAAGAAGGTGCTCATGTTTGCCTCCAATAATTATCTCGGCCTGGCGAATCACCCTGAAATAGAAAAAGCGGCCAAAGACGCCATAGATAAATACGGCTTTGGGCTCTCTTCGGTGCGCTTCATTTCCGGAACCCAGAAACTGCACAAGGAATTGGAGAAAAAATTAGCTGAATTTTTAGGGACGGAAGATTCCATTCTATATTCTACAAATTTCATGTCTAATTTGGGATTTTTTGCTACTATCGTGAATGACGAAACGCTGCGAGGTCTGGAGAATTCAGATGCAAGTGGACACATAGATGCAATCTATAGTGATGAACTTAACCATGCTTCTATCATTGATGCCTTCAAGCTTTGTAAAAAAGAAAATGTAATAAAGAGAATCTATCCGCACGGGGATCTAGCAACACTTGAAAAAATGCTGGAGGAAGATAGGATAAGTCCGCCGGCTGGCGGATACCGATTTAAATTTATTGTGACCGACGGGGTTTTCTCGATGGAAGGATACTTGGCCAATTTACCGGAGATAAAAAAACTGGCGGATAAATATGAAGCTCTTCTTTTCGTGGATGATGCGCACGCCGTAGGAGTGATGGGCAAGACCGGCGCGGGCACGCCGGAGCACTTCGGCCTCCATGGCCAGATTGATGTTTTATCCGGCACCTTTGGTAAGGCCTTGGGCGGGGCAGTAGGCGGGTATGTTGCCGGGCGAAAAGAAATTATAGAGCTTATGCGTCAGAAATCCCGCACCTACCTTTTCTCCAACGCTGTGCCGCCCTCTGTAGTTGTCGCTTCTAGCAAAGCGCTGGATTTACTAAAAAAAAGTAAAGAACTTTTACAGAAAGTAAAGGAGAATACAAAATATTTCCGCGACGGTGCGAAAAAATTGGGCTTTGATGTTTTAGATGGCGAACATCCAATAGTGCCGGTGATGCTAGGAGACGCGAAGACAACACAGGAGATGAGCAAGAAACTTTTAGAGAAAGGACTCTTTGTGGTAGGGCTATGGTTCCCAGTCGTCCCCGAAGGCAAGGCGCGCCTGCGCTTCCAGGTCTCGGCTGCGCACTCTCGCGAGCATCTCGATCGAGCGCTCGCGATTCTCGCCAGTGTCGGGAAGGAGATGGGGATTTTACGTTAACGGCTTTTTCGTGTTATAGTAAGGCGAAGCCGACGGGCTTTTTTTGTTTCCGCCAAAGGCGGACAAGTAAATTTATGGAAATTCGCAATATAGCAATAATTGCACACGTGGATCATGGCAAGACCACCCTCACCGACGCTTTGATGAAGCAAAATGGCGGCATTCAAGATGAGGGAGTGTCCATGGATTCAAACGCTCTTGAGAAAGAGCGCGGTATTACTATTTATTCTAAAAATACCTCCATCTATTACAAGGATACGAAGATAAACATCGTGGATACCCCCGGCCACGCCGACTTCGGCTCGGAAGTGGAGCGAGTATTGCGGGCGATTGACTCCGTGCTTTTATTAGTAGATGCAGTTGAAGGTCCAATGCCTCAAACAAGGTTCGTATTGAAAAAGTCACTCGAGCTCGGCCTCAAACCCATTGTGGTAATAAACAAAATAGACAAGCCGGCCTCTGATCCGCACCGGGTCCATGATGAAATTCTGGACTTATTTTTTGAGTTAGGGGCGAGTGAAGACCAAGCAAATTTCGAAACTATTTATGCTATAGGTCGTGAAGGCGTCGCGTTCAAGACGCTACCTCCGAAAAATTCTAGCGCTTACTCCAGCAAAGCTGGAACCTTCCGCGACAAGAATTTTTCGGAGGTAACGAATCTGAATCCTCTGCTGGATTTAATATTAGAAAAAATTCTCCCCGCCTCTCTAAACAGGGAAGGGAAAATGTCTGCCCAGGTTTTTAATTTGGCCTACGATAATTTTCTGGGGCGTATGGCCATCGCGCGGATTTATTCTGGAAAAATAATCTCCGGTGCAAAAGTTTTTGTAAAAGGGGAACACGGGACCCGATCCGGAAAAGTTACCAAGCTTTTTACTTTCGAAGGGGTGAATCGCAAAGAGGTTTCGGAAGCGGAGGCAGGGGATATCGTGCTTCTTTCTGGTATCCCGGATATTTATATAGGCGAGACAATTTGCGAAGATGAAAGCGTGGAAGCTCTGCCGGCTATTGCCATCGACGAGCCGACACTTTCACTTAATTTCCTTGTAAATGATTCTCCGTTTGCCGGTCGCGAAGGGAAATTTGTAACCGGGCGGCAGCTCAAAGAACGTCTGGAGCGTGAACTGGAAGTAAACGTGGGGCTCCGGGTAGATTTCTCCCCGCAAGGTTACTCCAAGGTCTATGGGCGAGGTGAACTCCATCTTGCGATTCTACTTGAGAACATGCGGCGGGAAGGGTTTGAAATGCAGGTTTCGGAGCCAGAGGTCATTCTCAAGGAGAATAATGGTGCGCTTTTCGAACCATACGAAGAATTGATTATTGATGTTCCGATGGAATTCTCGGGTACGGCAATTCAGAAGATTAACAAACGCCGGGGAATTATGAAAAATATGCAAGAAAAGCATGGCATCGCGCGGGTCATTTTTGACATTCCTACTCGAGGCCTTCTAGGATATCGTGGCGAATTTGTTATTGACACAAAGGGCGAAGGCATAATGTCCTCTCGGGTGGTCGGTTTTGAAGAGCACGCCGGGGAAATAAAGAAGCGGGAATATGGCTCAATGGTTTCAATGATATCTGGCAAGGCAGTCGCCTTTGCCCTTGCAAATTTACAGGAACGTGGTATACTATACATAGAACACGGGACGGATGTGTATGAAGGAATGGTCATCGGCAATGTGCTCAAAGGAGGCGATTTGGCTGTTAATCCTACCAAAGGCAAGGAACTCACCAATATGCGGGCTTCCGGCACCGACGAGGCCATCTACCTTAATCCTCCTTTTATCCTCTCGATTGAGAGGGGACTCGAGGTTATGAACGGAGACGAATACTTAGAGGTTACTCCAGAATCAGTCCGTTTGCGCAAAAAATATCTGACGGAAGTCGATCGTGCCCGGGCCAAGCGGGGAAAAATGGGCTGAACGTTGACAGCGAGTCAAGTATATGTATAATTAGATAGAGACAAAAACAAGTTAGAAAATTTTATGGCTACGATAACTTTTAAGCCGAAACAAGTCACCAAAAGAATCACTTCCCATTTACACGATCGTGCAGAAGACGTCGTTTTAAATCGTTTCGGTTTGACAGCTGAAGGGGAAAAGAAAACTCTGGAGGAAATAGGAAAAAAATATGGCATCACTCGCGAGCGAGTGCGTCAGGTTGAGGATGCTGCCCTAAACTCGATCAAGAAATCGGGCGCCTACAAAGCGGAACAAGCGGTTTTTGATGAACTGAAGGAACTGATCAAGTCCCTGGGCTCCATCGTTGTTGAGCACGAGCTTCTGTCGCACATCACCAAAGACAAGCCGACTCAAAATCACATCCATTTTTATCTGACTATCGGGGACTACTTCAAAAAGCATCGCGAGGATGAGCATTTTCATACGCGCTGGAGCGTGGATGATCAGCTGGCGAGCAAGGTGCATGAATCCTTGAAAAAACTTTATGCGACGCTCTCCGATGAAGATCTGATTCCGGAAACCGAAATGATAAGAAAATTCTTCGAGCAGATGAAAGACGTAGCCGAAGAATATAAGAATGAAGAAATTGCCAAGCGCTGGCTCGCTGTGTCCAAAACAATTGGCAAAAACCGCCTGGGCGAGTGGGGCAAGGCCTCCAGTCCAAATATCCGTACGCGTGGAGTAAAGGATTATGCCTACCTGGTCATGCGCAAACACGGTTCCCCAATGCATTTTCGAGAAGTAGCAGATGCCATTTCCAAAACTTTCGGTCGGAAGACCCATTACGCCACTACCCACAACGAGCTCATCAAGGACCCGAGATTCGTCCTAGTTGGCCGAGGCATGTATGCCCTCGCCGAATGGGGCTATACCAAGGGCACAGCCCGCGAGGTGATCCGCGATATCTTAAAGAAAAATGGTCCGCTTTCCAAGGACGAAGTTGTAGAAAAAGTCATGAAGGAGAGATATTTCAAGAAGAATACAATCCTAGTGAATCTAGTTAATCCGAAGCATTTTAGGAAAAACAAGAACGGTCTTTATACCAGCGCATAACGCGTAACATATAGCACATAACACAAATCATGATGCGCGCTACATGTTGTGTGCTTCGTGTTTTTATATTAAAATAGAGGCATGGTAGACGTGGCAATCCTTTTTATCTACAAAATCGTGCTGGGTATTTTGCCGTTCGCCGGTACCCTTCTTTTGGGGTATATTGCTTTTAAGGTATGGGTGCATTATATCCGGCAAGATTTTATTTCCGGAATCGAATTCGTAGTGCTCGAAGTCATACCGCCGCGAGATGTAGAACGCAGCCCGCTCGCGATGGAACTTTTTATTTCCAATGCGCTTTTCCACTGGAGTATGAAAGGCGGACGGGAAGAATACTGGCAGGGAGCAGTGTGGTTTTGGTTTTCGCTTGAGATTGTCTCAATCGAAGGCCAGGTGCATTTCTACATCCGCACACCTTCGCGTATTCGGACTTTAATCGAAACCCAGATGTATGCCCAGTATCCACAGGCGCAGGTTAAAGTCGTGGAAGATTATACTCTCGCGGTGGACGAGATCACGCCCTCAAGCGCTTGGAACGCCTGGGGTTGCGAGTTTAGATTAACCAAGCATCAAGCTTTCCCGATTAAAACTTATGCAGATTACGGTTTAGACATAGATCCTGATGAAGAGCTTAAAGTTGATCCCATTTCGCCTGTTATTGAATTTTTTAGCTCCCTCCAGAGGGGCGAGCAAGGTTGGCTTCAGATCGTGATTACTCCTTCAAAGAAAATGTATCACGACAGATCGAACCCTACTTTTAGCCAGAAAGCTAGTTTTTTTGGAAAACATGACTGGGTCCAGGAATCACGCGATGAAATTTTAAGGTTTACCACACCTTACACGAACATCCGCGCGTGGGATAAAGATACTGTCCACAGGGGCGTTGAAGTTCGTGTCCCGAAATACTTGGATAAGACTATTGAAGGTATGAGCAAGAAAACAGGCAAGCTCGGATTTGAGACCGGCGTGCGACTTATGTATATAGCCAAAAAAGAAGTTTTCCCAGTCGGTCGCAGAACCAACAATTCCAGAAATATTCGTCTGGTCTTGCGTCAGTATGCCAAGCCAGATTGCAACGAATTTTACCGCTTTAATTCTACTCAAGGCGACGCGCTCGGCAGTAGCATCATGCCACTCTCCTCCCGCCAAGTAATGCATTTAGCCAATAGGATGCTGCATGAGTATCGCGAACGAGCCTTCTTTCATCTACCCTTGCGGCACCATATCTTCTCTGAGAGCCGCGCTTACTTTTCCCAATTCTGGCTTTGGGCGCCCGTCATGCTTATAGTGAAAAGATTTTTCCTTCCCTATTTTCATCACCTGACTTACGTTTTAAACACGGAAGAAATAGCGACTCTCTGGCATTTTCCAGGCCAGATACTCAAAGTGCCGACACTCGAGCGTATCGAATCCAAAGAGGCCTCGCCCCCGCCCAATTTGCCTGTCTAAAATGCTATGGAGAATCTTATGGACGGCGAATTACCCCAATCAGATTTTTTAAGATATAAAAAGAAGATTTTTTACACGCTGGGCGCTCTTGTTTTTTTGTTCTTGTTTTATTTCCTATTCTTCTCCGCGCCGAGGAATTTCCCGGTCGGTTCAATCGTCAACATTAATGAGGGTGCCGGCCTGCGAAGCGTCTCGCTCAAGCTTGTGGACGAAAATATTATTCGGTCGCGAATCGTCTTTGAAGCGTTTATCATTCTTTACGGTGGCGAGCGACATATCATTCCGGCAGATTATTTTTTTGAGCGTGGTATTCCTGTCTGGCAGGTAGCTCGGCGCATCTCCCGCGGCGAGCGGCATCTAGCCCCGATCGCGGTGACGATTCCAGAAGGATTTAATGCTCTGCAAATTGCCGACGCTTTTATCGCTAAGTTGCCGGATTTTGACAAAGAAAAATTTCTCCAAGTCGCCCGGGAGGGGTATCTTTTTCCGGATACATACTTTTTCTTTACAACCGATAACGAGCAGGACGCGCTTCGACTGATGACTGCGAATTTTGAGAAAAAAGTTTCACCTCTTCGTCCGGATATTGTCTCTTTCGGCAAAAGTGAGACGGATATTATCATCATGGCGTCCTTAGTAGAGAGAGAGGCCAAGGGGGCGGCCGACCGCGGGACAGTTGCCGGGATACTCTGGAAGCGACTTGGGCTCGGCATGCCGCTTCAGGTAGATGCGGCGCTAGAGACGTATAAAACGAGAGGATTGCCGAAAGAGCCCATTGCCAACCCCGGTCTCGATTCCGTCAAAGCCGCTATTTATCCGGAGAAATCGAATTATCTTTATTATTTGCATGACAAGGAAGGTGGCATTCATTACGCCAAGACCTTTGAAGAACATAAGGCGAATAAATTAAAATATCTAAAGTAAAATCATGAAGAAACATAATTTAGCATTTATTGACATAGAAACAACCGGACTAGATGTGATCAGGCACGAAATTATTGAAATTGGCTGCATCCTGGCCGCGCCGGACCTAGAGGTTATTGAAGAATTTGAGCTTAAGATTATACCGGAGAGAATTGAAGAAGCGGACCCGACATCACTCAAAATCAGCCATTATGATCCGTCCGTTTGGACCAACGCCTTGAGTTTGAGGGCAGCGATGGAGATTTTTTCAAAAAAACTGAAGGATTTTATTATGGTCGGACAAAATGTTGCTTTCGATTCTGGATTTTTAGAGCACGCGTTTTCAAAAACGGGTGTAGTCAACACCATGCACTATCACAAATTGGATACTATCTCGATTGCTTGGGCCAAGTTGCATCGGAGCCCTGATCTGGAGCATTTTTCTCTGCGGGAAATGTGCGTTCGCTTCGGCATCAAAAACGAGCATGCTCATACCGCGCTCTCGGACGCGCGGGCGACCTACGAGCTTTACAAGAAGCTCATGAGTATATAAAATCAAAGTTTTGATTATGAATCGAAAACAAACAGTTTTTATCGGTTTGTCAGGCGGCGTAGATAGTGCTGTTTCTGCTGCGTTGTTGAAGAAACAGGGTTTTGATGTGGTGGGGGTTTTTATTAAAACCTGGCATCCGGATTTTTTAGAGTGCAATGAAGAGAAAGAAAAGCGTGATGCCATGCGCATCACGGCCCACTTAGACATACCGTTCCTGACTTTTAATTTAGAGAAAGTTTACAAAAAAGAAGTGGGGGATTATATGATCAGGGAATATCGGGCGGGGAGAACACCGAACCCGGATGTGATGTGCAACAAGGAAGTGAAATTCGGCGCATTTCTCAAAAAAGCTATTTCTATGGGGGCGGACTATATAGCCACTGGACACTATGCCAGAAATTCCCTTACAGAAAATTTCTTGGCTTTCCTCCACCCTTCGGGCGGAACCTTCCGCCGGCGAAATTTCCCGCAAGGGAATTTGCTTCTTAGGGGCAAAGATCCAAGCAAGGATCAATCTTATTTCCTTTGGACGTTCACTCAAAAACAGCTTTCTAAAATTATTTTTCCAGTAGGGAACTTAAAGAAAACAGAAGTTCGAAAGTTGGCCAAGAAATTCAAATTACCGGTAGCGGAGAAGAAGGATAGCCAGGGTATCTGTTTTCTTGGTGCCGTGGACTTGAAAGAATTCTTAAAGCACTACATTAAAACTAAAAAAGGCAAAGTGGTAAATAAAAAGGGGGAAATTATCGGCTGGCACAATGGCGTTGTGTTTTATACGCTGGGGGAACGCCATGGATTTATTATTACGAAAAAGGGACCGAATGATAATAAATATTATGTTGTGGACAAAGACATTAAAAAAAATATTTTAATAGTGTCACACAACAGAGTTCCTGTAAATTCTAATGTTCTAATGAACTTTAAAATAAAAAACACCAATTGGATAAACGAAACACCAAGTGAAAATAAAAAATACACTGCCCAAATCCGCTATCACGGCGAGCTTCTACCCTGCCAGGTGAAAAATAATGTAGTAATGTTTTCTCAGCCAGTTTTGGTGGCGCCGGGTCAGTCCTGTGTCATCTATGACGGCGAGGTTTGTCTCGGCGGGGGAGTTATTATATAATTAACCTATGTCACATTTTTTGGTGCTCAATGGGGAAATTATTCTTAGGTTGGTTATTGCAATGGTTTTGGGAATGGTGATCGGAGCGGAGAGGCGTTTTGTGCACAAGGAGGCGGGAATGAAAACGCACGCACTCGTCTCACTCGGCGCGGCCGTGTTTATATTGATTTCGGAAGCAATTGCCATACAATACGCGAGCATCGGCGGCTTTGATCCTACCCGGATAGCTTCACAAGTAATTGTTGGCATCGGATTTCTAGGCGCGGGCTCGATAATTCTTCAGGGCAATCGCTTGCTTGGGCTGACCACTGCCGGCGGGCTCTGGGTCACGGCGGGCATCGGCATGGCCGCCGGGTACGGGCTTTTTGGTCTGGCTACCATTACAACGATTCTGGTGCTTTTTGTTTTGGTAGTAGTTTATTTTTTTGAGAGACCGCTGGTAAAAATTTCTGAAAATAATAAAAATGAACTCAAATGAGGTTAGGCAAAAATTTCTGAAATTTTTTTCCGCCAAAGGCGGACCCGCCTCTAGCGGGCGGGGACATAAAATACTTCCTTCTTCTTCTTTAATTCCGGAGAATGATCCTTCGGTTCTTTTTACCACGGCCGGCATGCAACAATTCAAGCCGTATTATACGGCGCCGGAAAATGCGGTGCGAGATTTTGGTGGGAAGAACGTCGTAACGGTGCAGAAATGCGTGAGGACTAGTGATATAGATGAAGTGGGGGATGATACTCACCACACATTCCTCGAGATGTTGGGAAACTTCAGTTTTGGTGGTTATGGTAAAGAAGAAGCAATAAAATATTCGCACGAATTTATCACTAAAGAGCTCGGTTTGAAAATTTCTTACGTTACTTTTTATCAAGGCGAGGGTATGGTTCCCAGAGACGAAGAATCGGCAAAAATTTGGAAAAAATTGGGCATTAATGATACTCGCCCCGATGGCTCTGATGTGTTCTGGGGCCCGACGGGAGATTCTGGCCCTTGTGGTCCCACCACGGAAATTTATTGCCGAAATGCAAGTGGCAATGATGTGGAAATTTGGAATATCGTTTTTACTGAATATTTTTGTGATGGATCTAGGGAGAAGTTAAATAGAGGGCAAGCTAAACTATCTAAACTTACCACTCTTGGAATAGATACCGGCATGGGATTTGAGCGTTTGGTCTCAATAATCCAGAATAAAAAAAGTAACTACGAAACCGATTTATTTAATGGTGAACAAACTCGTGAAGAGCGGATAGTTATAGATCACACGAGAACAGCATTATTTTTGATTTCCGATGGAGTTACACCATCTAATACTGGAAGAGGATATGTCCTAAGACGATTGATTCGCAGAGCAGTAAGGTTCTCGAAAGACCCATTAAATTCAAAAATAGAAAAAATTAAAAAAATATATGCCGGTATCTATAAATTAGATGATAAAGGGGAAATAAAAAAAGAGGAAAAAAAATTCAGGGAAACATTGGAAAAGGGGATGAAAGAATTTGAAAAAGGCACCGACCCATTCATTCTTTTTACCACATATGGTTTTCCAGTGGAGCTCACTGAAGAGCTGGCTAAAGAAAGGGGCACGATGATTGATCGGGAAGATTTTGATAAAAAAATGGCGGAGCATCAGAAATTATCGCAAACTTCTTCCGCCGGGATGTTTAAAGGGGGGCTCGCGAATCATGAACCACAAACAATCAAACTTCACACCGCGCACCATCTCCTTTTGGCGGCACTCCAGAATGTGGTGGATAAAAATATAAAACAACGGGGGAGCAACATTAACGCAGAACGACTGCGGATGGATTTTCTTTGCGACCATAAACTTACCGACGAGGAAAAGAAGAAAGTAGAAGAGTGGATGAATGACAAGATTAAACAAAACCTCGCTGTAGTCCGTAAAGAAATGCCACTTGCTGAGGCAGAAAAAATCGGGGCGCAGATGGAATTCGGAGCCAAATATCCCGAAATTGTTTCTGTATATTTTATTGGCTCTTCGCCTGATGCAGAGGGCGACGCTGTTAGCATCGAATTCTGTGGCGGTCCCCATGTCGCCAATACTGGGGAATTAAGAACCTTCAAAATCCAAAAAGAAGAAGCGGTCGCGCAGGGAATCAGACGTATCAAAGCCATTTTATTGTGATATAATTAAGGCAATGGGTATACTTTCCAAGTTTCTGGGAGGATCGAGCAGAGAAGAACTAGCACTGGTATTTGATATCGGTTCCTCTTCAGTAGGAGGAGCCCTGGTTGAATTGCGAACTCCCGGCGTACCAGAGATCATTTTGTCTATTCGCGAGCCGATCACTCTTGAAGAGAGCATTGATTTCGATCGCTTTCTCACTTTAACCGCCAAATCTCTAGAGATTGTCAGCAATAAGATCAGTCAATCCGGACTCGGCGCCCCCCGGAAAATTTTTTGCATTCTTTCGTCTCCATGGTATGTGTCGCAGACGCGCATCATTAATCTCGAAAAGGATACCTCTTTTTTGTTTACTGAAAAGCTCGCTAATAGCTTGATCCAGAAAGAAATTTCCCTTTTTGAGGAAGAATATCTTGCTAAATACGTTCATCCAAAAGACAAAGTTCGGACTTTGGAAATTAAGACCATCCGAACGACTCTCAATGGTTATGAAACTGTAACACCCTTCAATCAGAAGACCAAAGAATTCCAAATAACTATTTTTATCTCCATCAGCCCCGAGCAAGTCCTAGAGAGGCTCGAAGAATCGATCGATAAGCATTTTCATTCAAGAACCGTCAAATTTTCCTCTTTTGTCATGACTTCTTTTGTGGTTACACGGGATGTATTTGCCAAAGACGAGAATTTTCTCCTGATCGATCTTGGCGGCGAGGTTACCGATATTTCCATGATCAAAAAAAGTACCCTGCATGAATCAATCTCATTTCCGATGGGCACTAATTACATGATCCGCGGAATCGCCGGCGGTCTGCGTTCCAACTTAGAGGAGGCCAAGTCCTTCCTTTCTCTTTACAAAGATGGTCATGCAGTGGGATCTGTCGCCAAGACGCTTGAGTCGGTTCTCGACAAGCTAAAAAAGGAATGGCTGGAGAAATTTCAAGAATCTCTCGCCAATCTCTCCAATGACATCTCTCTCCCTTCAAAAATATTCTTAGCCATCGATAAAGAATTTTATGATTTTTTTGGAGACATTATCAAAACCGAGCAATTCAACCAATATACCCTGACTGAATCCAAATTCGAAGTTATTTTTCTCGGCGCCGAGGCCCTGCACGGCCTCGCTTCCTTCCGGGGCAATATTTCCCGCGACCAGTTTCTTATCATTGAAGCTATTTACATCAATCGCTTTTTTCATTAAAATAACCCTATGGCCAAAAATTTCTTTCAAGATATGATAAAAATGAAGTCGGATCTCCGGAAGGAGAGAGAGGGGAACGTTGCCCCGACTAGTGCGCCCGCGGTTGAGACCCCCCCGTCTTCTGCCGACGAAGGAACCTGGCCTCCGACAGTTGCGAGCAAAGTTACGAGGAGAATTAGTCTGGCCCCGGCGCAAGATCAAGGAAGGAGGCCGTGGTATTCTATCTGGCTGGTGGCGGGAATTTCTTTGGTGTTTCTTTTTTTTGCTATTTCCTTTTTGTTTTCTGAAGCATTCATTACCATCAATCCAAAGGTCAAGGATGTGACTTTTAACCAAAATCTGTCTGCAAACGAAACTCCCGCGGAAGGAAATCTGTCTTTTGATGTAGTAGTGCTCTCCGGCGAGGAAAGCAAAACAGTAGAGGGTGGGGAGATGAAGAATGTATCCGTCGCGGCGCGAGGAACCGTGCTAATTTACAATAATTATAGTTCTGCGATCCAGCGGCTGGATATAAATACTCGGCTGGAGGGCTCGAATGGCAAACTTTACAAAACCGAAAAAGCCGTCGTCGTGCCTGGACTAAATGGTACGACACCTGGTTCTGTCGAGGTCGGTATTTACGCGGCTGAAGCAGGAGAAGCATATAACAGCCCGCCCCTCGATTTTCAAATTTTTGGTTTCAAAGGGATGCCGAAATACAACAAGTTTTATGCGCGCTCTAAGGGAGAAATCACAGGAGGTTTTATAGGTAAACAAAGTGTTATTACCGAGGCGAAAAAATCGATCATTCAAAATGAAATGAAAGAAACACTCAAAGCCAAACTGGCCAAAAAAGCTGCCGATCTCGTTCCGGCAGGTTTTGTGATGTTTAAAGACGCTGTTATTCTGAATGTGGACAGTGTGAATTTTGAGACCTTAGAAGGAGGCCAGTTGCAAGTCAATTTAAAAGGCACGTTTAGCGGAATCATATTCAATGAGAGCGAATTGATCAAGAAAATAATAAAATCCGGTATACCGGACTACGATAATAGCGATGTCTACATTTCTAATTTTCAAGATTTAAATTTTGTGCTTTTGGATACCAAGGGTAATTCCTCTAGTCCGAGTAGCGTTGATTTTAATCTCTCGGGGAAGCCGAAAGTTGTCTGGCGGGTCGACACTGATCGTCTGGTTGCGGAAGTAGTCGGAAAAAGTAAAAAAGATTTCTATCAAATATTAGCGCAATATCCAAACGTGGAATCCGCCAATGTTCTATTGCGGCCGTTTTGGAAAAGAGGTTTTCCTGGCGACAAGAGTGATATCAAAGTAACAGTTAATTACCCGCAATAAATCAAATTAATGAACGATACTAAAAATGTAGGGATTCCAACGGTTCGAGGTGTGGTCACTGAAGCTCTGCCCTCGACCTTGTTTCGAGTGGCTCTCGAGGATAAGGAAGAGCCAGAGAAAGAGATTCTCGCCTACCTCGGAGGCAAGATGCGGATGCATCGAATCAAAGTTTTGATTGGCGATAAGGTGGAAGTAATCCTGGATCCCTACGGCGGCAAAGGAAGAATTATTAAGCGACTATAAGAGGCCTGCCCCGTACCAAGCCGCAGGCCTTGGTTCGGGGTTGTAATTTTTTAGGGAATAGTGTATCATACTAGCTACAGTAGTAAATAGGCAATAGACGTTGAAAAATAAGGGTTTTTCCCTTGTTTTTCTCTTGTGTTACTTCCTTTGATCAAAATTATGAAAATTAAGGCATCCATTCGAAAAATCTGCGACAATTGCAAAATCGTCAAACGTGGAAGGCATTTGCGGGTAATTTGTTCCAATCCAAAACATAAACAAAAGCAATAATCGACAAAATTAATGAGAATTTTAGGAATTACCATACCAAATGAAAAGAGATTGGAAATCGGATTGACCTCGATCTATGGTATTGGCAGATCCTCGGCCCAGAAAATCTGTGACCAGGTTGGCATTGACCGCGGGAAGAAGGCGAAAGATTTATCCGGAGAAGAAGAAAATAAAATTCGCGTGGTGATCGAGAAAATGAAGATAGAAGGAAACCTAAAACGGGAAATATCTGCCAACATAAAAAGATTAAAAGACGTTAAAAGTTATCGAGGAATTCGCCATCTGAAACATTTGCCGGTTCGAGGACAGCGAACCAAGACCAATTCACGGACAGTTCGGGGTAATGTGCGAAAGACCATGGCCTCCGGTCGAAGAAAAGAAAGTAAGACCTAGGACATCAGTGAATATATGGGAAAAACAAAAATTATTGAAGAAAAAAAGGATACGGAGATAAATCCCAAAAAGGGTGAAGTGAAAGCGGCGCCTCCGAAGGTCCCGAAGAAAAAAGTTATCTCTGGAGTAGTGCATATCGATGCTACTTTCAATAACACCAAAGTTCTTTTTGCAGATAAATTAGGTAACACGCTTTTTTGGTCAACGGCCGGCGCTCTCGGTTTTCGCGGAGCAAAAAAAGGAACCCCCTTTGCCGCTTCAAAAGTGGGTGACCTGATCGGAGGAAAAGCTGCCGCTTCAGGAGTCAAAGATGCGGATGTAGTCGTACTCGGAGTCGGCTCCGGACGCGAACCGGCCATCCGGGCATTTATGGCCCATGGTATTGAAATTACCTCTATTCGGGACGCAACGCCGGTTCCCCACAACGGCCCCAAGGCCAAAAAACCAAGACGAGTATAGTAAATTTATATAAGAATTATGATTACTAAACCAAAATTTAAAATCTGCAGACGCCTGGGTCCCGGTGTATACGACAAATGCCAAACGGTAAAATTCTCGACCGCCTCCGGGAAATTTGCCGGTCCCGGGGTAGGGCGCCGACCGAGAGCGATGACCGAATACGGGACCCAACTTATCGAAAAGCAAAAAATACGCTTTTCCTATGGTATCACTGAGCGCCAACTCTCGAATTACGTGCGAAAAGCTGTGCACATCAAAGGCGCTGGCACGGCCGAGAAATTTTACGAGGAACTAGAATCGCGCTTAGACAATGTCATTTATCGTATGGGTCTGGCCCCTACCCGTCGGGCGGGAAGGCAGATGGTCTCGCATGGACATTTCATCGTCAATGATCACAAAGTTACTATTCCTTCCTACGAAATAGCCGCCGGCGACATAATAAAAATTCGGGAAGGATCAAAAAGTAAAAAACTTTTTGTCGGTCTGGCAGAGAAAAACAAGGACTATGTGATGCCCGCATGGCTCTCGTTTGATTTTGGAAAAATGGAAGGGAAAATTTTAGGAAAACCGAAGAGAGCCGAAACCTTCATTGATTTAAACGCTGTGCTTGAATTTTATAGTCGCTAGATTCAATTGAAAATTATTAATTAAAAATTTAGATACATATGCCTGAATATAAAATAATTATGCCTTCTAAGCCTCGCGTCGTCCTAGAAGAAGGGAATAAGGGAATATTTGAAATCGATGGCCTATATCCAGGATATGGCCACACCCTTGGTAACAGTTTGCGCCGGATTATTCTCTCTTCTCTGCCGGGCGCCAGCTTGACGTCGCTCAAGATCGACGGCATTTCTCATGAATTCTCTACTCTCGATGGCTTAAAAGAGGACGTCATTGTATTGATTTTAAATTTGAAAAAAGTCCGCTTTAAAATGCTGTCAGATGAGCCACAAACCGTTACCCTCTCTGTGAAGGGTCCGAAGAAAGTCCTGGCCTCGGATATAAAAACTGGAGGACAGGTGGAGATTTTAAACGGGGATCTGCATATCGTAGAGATTACCGGAAAAGTGAATTTGAATATTGAAATGCATATCGAGAAGGGCCTCGGCTTCATTCCGAAGGAGCTTTTCCAGAAGGAGAAGGTGGACATCGGCACCATCGCCGTGGACGCGATTTTCACTCCCATCCGTCGTGTTTCCTATGAGGTAGAAAATATGCGTGTGGGTGATAAAACCAACCACAACCGCCTCCGCATTTCCTTGGAAACGGACGGCACACTCTCTCCTCGGGAGGCGCTTTCCTATTCGATTGAAATCATGATCAACCAGCTCAAGGCGATTGTTGACTTTAAAGAACCGGAAGCTCCTGCGCCGGAGGAGACCCAAGTCCCGGCTGGAAAAACTGCCGGGAAGGAAAAAGCAAGCAAGGAAGAAGATTTTACTGATGTCCTAAAAACTCGAATCGACAACCTGAATCTCTCCACCCGTACCCTAAACGCACTTACGGCCGCCAACATTCGCACTCTAGGAGGACTGGCGCGAAAAAAGTGCGAGGACCTTTTGGAAGTAGAAGGCATCGGCGAGAAAGGCATCAGTGAAATTAAAAAGGTCCTGGGCAAATTCGGACTTAATCTAAAGGAGTAATATGCGCCACGGCAATCATAACAGAAAATTCGGTAGAGTTCGCAAAGTACGCAAGGCGCTTATGAATTCCATGGCGCTGAATCTGATCGTGCGCGGAAAAATAAAAACGACTGAACCGAAAGCTAAGGAACTCCGTCCATTTATTGAAAAACTGGTAACTATCGCACGGAAAGATAATTTAGTCAATCGAAAATCAGTAATCTCTAAACTCTCCAATCGCGTGCCGGAAACGAAAAAACTTTTTGAGATTATTGCTCCTAAATATGCCGAAAGATCCGGCGGCTATACCAGAATAACAAAGTTGGGTGCTCGCAGGTCGGACGGAGCTAAAATGGCGATCATCGAGTTTATATAATCCACCAAAATTTTTTACAAAAATAAATTAAACCATTAAAATGAGAAATATTAAAAAAATTTAGGCGGATATAATATGAAAACAAATACACCAATTAAAACTATAGATGCCAGCGGCCGAGCTTTGGGCCGAGTGGCGAGCGAGGCCGCGGTTTCTCTTTTGGGCAAAAACAAGGTATCTTTTGTCCGAAATATATATTCCGGCTCACCGGTTAAGGTGATCAACGCCTCCAAACTTCGCATTACCGAAGCAAAACTGGCTGAAATTTTTCATACTCGATATTCCGGAATTCCTGGTGGGTTGCGGGTAATTTCCGGTACAGAGACGAGAGATAAAGAAGGGTTGAAAGAATTGATCCGTTTGGCGACGAAGCAAATGCTTCCGAGAAATAAATTGCGTCGAACTATGATGAAGAATTTAAAAATAGAAAATTAAATGGCGGACAAACAACTAAAATCAAGTGAGCGGTATGTCGAAGCAATAGGCCGAAGAAAAACTTCTACTGCCCGCGTCCGCATTATTCCCGGAACTAAAGCAAGCTTCATCATCAATGGTCGCGAGGTTAAAGATTATTTCAAAACGGAAGAATCCCGTCGATTAATCCAAGGACCTCTTGTGGGCGGAGTTATCACAGGTAAACCAGCCATCAAGTGGAGTGTGGAAGTGCATGTTATGGGCGGCGGTATTCACTCTCAAGCCGAAGCTGTGCGCCACGGGCTGGCCCGAGCGTTGATTCTCTCGAACACAGAGTTGCGTGCTAAATTAAAACCTTTAGGATACTTGAAACGAGATGCCCGCGCCAAAGAGCGCCGCAAGTTCGGACTCAAAAAAGCCCGCAAAGCACCGCAGTGGAGTAAGAGATAGAATTCCCAAAAAGTCCTTTGCAAGAAAAGGATCTTTTTGTTACAATACTCGGATGAAACAAAATATAAAAATTGCACTAATTGTTGCAGGAGTAATAGCAGTCTTATTTCTGGCTCGCGAATTATTCATAAAACAATTTGCGAGTTTTTTAGCACCTTCAGATCTAAGGAGCTATACGACAAGTGTAATAAAAAATTACAATAATCCAGCAATCGGAATTTCCTTCGATTACCCATCGGATTGGAGATTAGATGAAAGTGGCGCGGATCCTGTAACGCGGGGGGATATAATGAGAGATGGCAAGATATATACCTCCTTTTCTACTAGCTTATTTCCTCCAGAGCGGGGCCAGAATTCTAATACTTATATTCAAATACTCCACGGTCCCTTAACAGATTTAAGTGGAGCATCTTTTGATAATTTACCCATAGAAGAACAAGCAAAAAAGATAGATTGTCCGAAAGAAAATTGCAAAGCCGCCGTAAATAATAATAGAGTAAAATATTTTAAGTCAATAGGTTGTATTGATAATAAAGGTTGTGCTCTAGGGGTAGATATTCCAACTGGGAAATATATAGTAGGAATAGTTTTATTGGCAGACAATTTGCAAGAAATATCAAAAAGTGAAGTTGTTCTAGACGGGATAGTCAAGAGTATGAAACTTCAATAACCTGGAAGGTCTCTATTCGCAAGATTGAGAAGGGGTTGCATTTGTGTTAAAATCCCCACATGTCCGACGACGAAATTAAAAAAGAACCCTTCGACCCCGCTCAGGGTGACTCTACTGAGTCAGACGACGTAGTTGAATTTGAGTTCAATGAAGACCCCGAAGGAAAGAGTACTTCCTACGGGGCAGGCGGCG
>MFVU01000027.1:3913-9979 GCA_001787125.1 Candidatus Nomurabacteria bacterium RIFCSPLOWO2_12_FULL_44_11 | reverse complement strand
GGCAGGCGGCGAAGAGGAATTAGTGAAAAAAATTCAAAAGCTGAAGGCAGAACTTAAGCAAGCCAAGAAAGAAAAAGAAGAGTATTTGACCGGCTGGCAGAAGGAGCGGGCGGACTTTGCCAATTATAAAAAGGAAGAAGAGACGCGCAAAGCGGCCTTCTCCGAGGCCGTGCGCGAGCGTATCCTCTCGCGTTTTCTATCCGTGCTTGATAATTTTAATATGGCCTTCTCACACAAAGAGTCGTGGGAGAAAATTGACCCCACTTGGCGTAAAGGCATTGAACATATTTATAGCGAAATGAGCAAAATTTTTGAGGAATATGGCGTGAAAGAAATAGGCAAAATAGGTGAAATTTTTGATCCCAATCTTCACCATTCCATTGACCTCGTGTCGACCGACAAAAAAGAAGACGACCACAAAGTAGCCGCGGTGATTCAAAAAGGTTACAAACTCGGCAATAGAGTTTTACGTCCCGCTGGGGTGAACGTCTATGAGTACAAAGAGCCAAGTTAAAATTTGCGTTGATTGCAAGAATGAATTTGAAATAGATTCAGGTGATTTAAATTTATACGAAAAAGTTGGATTAAAAATCCCGGAGCAATGTTTTTTCTGCCGCCTCAAGCAATATGCCGCGTTTTGGGTGTTCGGAAAATTTCGCAAAGGTGTTTCAAATTTATCTGGTGAAAGTTTAATTACTGTTTTACCCAGCACTGCACGTTACCCTATTTATAAATCACATGAATGGTGGGGGGATGCCTGGAATCCTATAGATTTTGGACAAGATTATGACCCATCTAAGCCTTTTTTTGAACAACTGAAAGAACTTCAAGAAAAAATACCTCATCCACACCAAGTTGGTAAAAATAACACCAACTGTGATTGGTGCGACGATATTTGGTTCTCCAGGAATTGTTATCTAACAAGAGCTGCTTTTAAATGTGAAAATTTGAGCTATGGCTATAGAGTTATAGGAAGTAAAGATTCTTTCGATCTTACACTCTCATTCAATTTACAGAACTCCTACGATTGCCTTGAATGTCACGACTCATTTAACTTAAGCTTTTCTGAAAATTCCCGTGATTGCATTGATTCATATTTTCTTTATGATTGTCGCAATTGCCAAAATTGTTTTATGTGTTGGAACTTACGAAACAAGCGATACTTCATACGAAACAAACAATACACCAAAGATCAATATGAAAAAGAGATTAAAAATATAAAACTCAATTCTCATAAAGAGCTTAAATTTCTTAAAGACGAGTATAACAACATATTAAAAAATCTAGCGGTCCATCGAGAAAATTTTAATTTGAAAACTACCAATTCAACCGGCAATTACCTTACAAATTGCGATAAATGCATCAACGTGTTTGCTTATGAGGATTCTCAAAATTGTCGAAACCAGTTAAGAGGGTTAAGCAACAAAGATTGCATCGACCAAATGGGTATTTTCGGAACCACAGAAATCTCCGGAAGTAATAGTTGTGTTTATTATTCATACGGAATGAAAAATTCAAATTGGTCTTCAGGAAGATACTCGGAATATCTTGAGATTTGTGACGAGGTCGAATACTGCTTCGGTTGTATCGGCTTGCGTAAGAAAAAATACTGCATATTAAATAAACAATATTCTAAAGAGGAATATGAAAAGCTGAAAGCACAGATCATAAACGACATGGAGAAGAAAGGAGAATATGGAAAATTTTTACCATACACAATGGGACTTTGTCCTTATAATTTATCAGTAGCCATTTTATATTTTCCAGAAGTCAAAAAGGAAGAAATATTGCAAAAAGGAGGATATTGGTCGGAAGATGATTTATCTTCACAAAATGGCATGTCTTCTTTGGACCTACCAGACAGTATAAATGATACGGGAAAAGACATAACAGTTATAGCATTGATTTGTCCGGAAACAAAATATAGGTTTAATGTTTCCGAGGCTGAGTATGAATTTCATAAACGGAAAGGTTTTGCTTTACCTCGCACCCACTTTGATTTAAGGATGCTTAAAAGAGCTAGAAAAACTGCAACACTAAAAAGTTATCCCTCTAGATGTTTTTACTGCCAAAAGGATATAATGGCTTATTATCCACCGGGGTGGGGCTATGGCAAAATTGCTTGTGAGGAGTGTTATAAACAAAATATTGCCTAGCCCCCAGATAGCACCTAAGGCGCTATCTGGGGTAGAGGAAACATGAAAGAAGAAACAAAAAAATGCGTAAACTGTCAAAAAAACTTCACAATCGAGGAAGAGGATTTTAATTTTTACGAAAAAATAAAAGTTCCGCCGCCGACGTGGTGTCCGGAGTGCCGGTTAATAAGACGTTTAGCTTGGCGTAACGAGCACTCTTTATTTAAAAGGCCGAATGGTACGCCGGGTTCAACCGGGACGCACATTTCTATTTACAATCCTGAAGAGAAAATTACAACTTATGATAAGGAGTTTTGGTGGAGTGATAAATGGGAGCCATTGGATTACGGCCGGGACTACGATTTTTCCAAACCGTTTTTCCAGCAATTCAAAGAACTTTTAGAGCGTGTGCCGCATATCGCATTTTTTGATTCTAAATCAATAAATGCAAGGTTTTGTAATTTTACTGTAGAGCTAAAGAACTGTTATTTAATAACTGCCGCGTGGCGGTGTGAGGATTCAATGTATGGTAATCGGCTGTATGAATGTAAATTTACACATGATTCCTATATTTGCTTTCACACAGAATATTGTTACGAAAATGTCTACTGTCATGGGTCTAACAAACTTTTCTTTTCACGCGAATGCGATGGTTGCATTGATTCATATTTTTTATACGACTGCCGAAATTGCTCTGATTGTCTTTTGTGCACAAATTTACGTAACAAAAAATATTGTATAGCCAACATCCAATATACAAGGGAGGAATATTTAAAGAAAAAACAGGAACTAGTCTTAAATACTCGAGACGGAATTGAAGAAGCAAGAAAAAAATTTGAAGAAATGTATCGAAACGCCTTTCACAAACATCTGCAACTTATCAACACAAACAATGTGGTAGGAGATCATGTGTATAATTCTCGCAACTCTAGCCACATTTTTGATTTTCACGACGGAGCAGAAAATTCTAAATTTGTTCATTGGGGGAATGACGGTCTCAAGGATTCCTACGATGTGGGTCCAGGTTGTGGTGATGAATCGGAGCTTAACTATGAAGGGATAAGCACTGGAGTTAAAAATTACAAGGCAATTTTAGGAACTACGATATGGTATTCGCAAAACGTTTGGTACAGTTCCATGGTTAGTAATTCTCACGATTGTTTCGGTTGTGTAGAAATGGACAAAAAACAATATTGCATTTTGAATAAACAATACACCAAGGAGGAGTATGAAAATTTAATTCCAAAAATTGTTCAGCACATGATGGATATGCCATATGTGGACAAAAAAGGAAGAAAATATGGACATGGAGAATTCTTCCCGCCTGAAATTTCACCATTTGCTTACAACGAAACGGTCGCACAAGACTATTTTCCGATAACTAAAAAGGAGGCCGAGGAAAAAGGATTTTCATGGCGAGAATACAGAGGAGGCGAATATCAAACTACAATAAAGGGTAAAGATCTGCCGCAAACAATTGCTGAAGTTACGGACTCAATACTTAATGAAGTGATTGAATGTGAAATTACAAAAAAACCTTTTAAAATTTTAGAACAGGAACTCTCTTTTTATCGAAGATTTGATTTGCCGTTGCCCCCTATCCATCCAGATGAAAGACATAATCGAAGGTTAAAACTCAGGAACCCAATGATTTTAAGAAAAAGAATGTGCTTCTTCGGCGACAAGGAAGTCGATACTACTTATTTACCAGTGGAGGAGGGCGGACCGGAAAAAGTTGTCTGCACCGAGCATTACAACAAAGAAGTTTATTAAAAATGCAAAGCGAAACAAAAAATTGTCAAAACTGTAAAAAAGATTTCACGATCGAGCCGGAGGACTTTTCATTTTACGAAAAAATAAAAGTTCCGCCGCCGACTTTTTGCCCGTGGTGTCGTTTTATCCGAAGAATGACCTGGCGCAATGAGAGAGCACTTTATAAGAGAAATTGCGACTTGTGCAAGAAAGATATTATTTCCACCCACCAGAAGAATGCTCCTTTTCCCGTTTATTGTTGGAGCTGCTGGCATTCCGACAAATGGGATGCGACAACCTATGGCGTGGATTATGATTTTTCTCGGCCCTTTTTTGAGCAATACCAGGAGCTTTTAAACAAAGTGCCGCATTTTGCGCTCTGGCAAAGAAATGTGACCAATTCTGAGTATGCCAACCTGGTTGGCGAGTCGAAAAATGTTTATCTGTCCGTTTCCGTGGTGTTAGAATCGGAGAATGTTTTTTATTCCAAAGCCATAGATACCGGTTTTAATATTTTTGACAGCATGAACTTAAAAAATTCGGAAAATTGCTATGAAAATGTCGAAGGGGAAAGAAATTATAATTCCCAGTATTTGATAATGTCCCGCAATTGCATTGATTCATATTATCTCATTGATTGTTTGAACTGTCATAATTGTTTTATGTCTTCTAATTTAAGAAACCAGCAATATTATTTTCGAAATAAAAAACTCTCAAGGGAAGATTATGAGAAAGAAGTGGCAAAAATCGAACTCGGTAAAAGAAGTGTGCGCCAGGATTTAGAAAATGAATTCAGCGAGCTCCGCAGGAACGCGATCTATAAATTCAGCAACGTTATATTGTCCCCAAATTCTACCGGGCACAATCTTTCAAATGTAAAAAATGGTAAGGTATGCTTTGATTGCTATGACGGGGAAGATTTCAAGTATTGTTATCGCGCTTTTATTTCAAAAGATGCGATGGATTATAGTTATGCCATGCATTCGGAGCTAATGTATGAATACACTACCGGAGCGAATTACAACTACAATGTTAAATTTTCATACGCGGCTAATTCACAAGTCCGGAATGCAGAATATACATACTCCTGCATAAGCTCCACGAATCTTTTCGGCTGTGCGGGGGTCCAGAGCAAAGACAATGTGATTTTTAATAAAGTTTATGGCAAAGAAAAATTTGAAAAACTCCGCACGCAAATTATTAAGCAGATGTACGACTTGTCTTACACGGACCGCAAGGGTCGGGTCTATCAATACGGTGAGTTTTTCCCCGTGGAGCTTTCCCCTTATACTTATAATGAAAGCGCCGCACAGGAATTTGAAACTTTGATCAAGGAAAAAGCGGAAGAGAAAGGTTATAAATGGCACGAACCAGAAGAAAGAGATTTTAAAACCACAATCAAGGCAAGAGATATCCCAGACGACATAAAAGACGTAGGCGATAAAATTCTAAACGAAGTTCTCGAGTGTGTCCATACGGGAAAGTGCAATCATCAATGCACGGAGGCGTTTAAAATTACCCAAGGCGAACTCCAGTTTTACAGAAAGCACAGTATCCCACTTCCGGATAAGTGTCCGAATTGTCGATACTATGAACGTTTTGCAAAAGTCCCATTGCCAAAATTATATAAAAGAGTTTGCATGAATTGTGATAAAGTTGAATTTGAGACCCCATATTCTCCGGAACGCTCAGAAAAAGTATTTTGCGAAAGTTGCTATAACAAAGAAATCTACTGACCTCTCCCTAGCCCTCTCCTTGTCAAGGAGAGGGGAAAGCAAGGGGTGAGGTAATTATCTGACTGCTTCCAAAAATGCTTTTTTTGTTTCTTCGTCTAGTTTGTCGGTGACTAGGATCATGAGCTCGGCGGTGAAGCCAAGATCTTTTTTTATATTCATGAAAAGGTTTTCGTAGGGGTGCGGCGAGATCCAGACAGTATTTTTGATGCACACAAAATTTGCCCGCTTCAGTAAGTAGCGCAGCGCTTCGCGCTCGCTTTTGCGCTCCTCCGGCAAGTCCAAAATTATAATCCGCCAAAATCCGTCCCAGGTCTGGGGAACGAGCGCGTCTTCACCGAGAAGGCGAATGGTATCAAGTTTAGTTTTGCCTTTTTTCGTTAGGCGAACATAATTTTCTCTCCCCGAATCAAGCATTTCGGCGTAGCCGGCGCCCACCAGATTTT
>MFVU01000027.1:0-3901 GCA_001787125.1 Candidatus Nomurabacteria bacterium RIFCSPLOWO2_12_FULL_44_11 | reverse complement strand
GCGCCCACCAGATTTTTTATTGCCCGCATGACTGCATATTTATTTTCCCTCTCCCCCTGCGAAGGGGGAGTGCCAAAGGCAAGGGGGTTTAAAATCACAGCTGGATTTTCACCCAGTTTTTTAAGTATTTTCTTGCCATAACTGTTCTTTTGGCTTGACATGCCCATATTATATACCTTATAATAGATTTGACAAGCTTTTCGCGACCGCGAAATACTTGCAAATTTATTGAGTCCTGTGTATAATGTATTTATTAGAAATTAATAATTAGAAATTAGAAATTATGTCTAAAATTTTAGGGATTGACTTAGGAACAACCAATTCGGCCTTTGCCGTTATTGAGGGCGGGGAGCCAAAGATATTAGAAAATGCAGAGGGCATGCGCACTACACCTTCAGTAGTAGCGATCGCCAAAAATGGCGACCGCTTGGTGGGAGTACTTGCTAAACGCCAGTCCGTAACCAATCCAAAGAACACGATTTTCCAAATAAAAAGATTTGTCGGTCATACTTTCGATGAACCGAATGCGCAAAAAGATATCAAGGCCGTGCCTTTTGAGACACGCAAATCGGAGAATGGCGGCATTGATGTGAAAATGGGAGACCCCGCCAAAGACGGGGCAGGCAAATGGTATCGGCCGGAAGAAATTTCCGCGATGATTTTGCAAAAGTTAAAAACAGATGCTGAAGCGCGCTTGGGAACAAAAATCACCGAGGCGGTCATTACTGTGCCGGCCTACTTCAACGATGCGCAAAGAAAGGCAACCAAGGATGCAGGGCAGATTGCGGGGCTCGATGTGAAGAGAATAATCAATGAACCGACGGCCGCCGCGCTTGCCTATGGGTTTAACAAGAAAAAGAATGAAAAAATAGCAGTGTTTGACTTTGGCGGCGGTACTTTTGATATTTCGGTGCTGGAAGTTGGGGAAGACGTGGTGGAGGTAAAGTCCACCGATGGCGATGCGCATCTAGGAGGCAAGGATATTGACCAGAAAATTATAAATTGGCTTGCAGACGGATTCCAGAAGGAGCACGGTGTGGACTTGCGCAAGGACGCGCTTTCCAAACAGCGCCTCGATGACGCCGCGGAGAAAGCAAAAATAGAACTCTCCACCGCAGTGGAGTCGGAAATCAATTTGCCATTCATTACTTCCACCGAGGCCGGACCGGTGCACTTGGTACGCACTATGAAGCGCGCGGACCTAGAGGAAATTTGCCGGGAGTTCGTGGATCGCGCCATGATGATTACCAAGCGCGCGATGGAGGCGAGCCCATTTAAAGTTGGCGATATCAACGAGGTGATACTTGTTGGCGGCCAGACCAGAATGCCGATGATTCAGAAGGCGGTGCAGGATTTCTTCGGCCGGGCACCGCACATGGGGGTCAACCCGGATGAAGTGGTGGCGCTTGGCGCCGCGGTGCAGGCCGGGGTGCTCCAGGGCGACGTGAAGGACGTTCTGCTCCTGGACGTTATACCTCTTTCCTTGGGAATTGAAACATTGGGAAGCGTGGCTACTAAACTGGTGGAGCGCAATACTACTATCCCGTCATCTAAATCACAAGTATTTTCTACCGCAGCGGACAATCAAACATCGGTGGAAATCCATATTGTGCAAGGGGAGCGGCCGATGGCTTCGGATAATAAATCCCTGGGCCGGTTTATTCTGGACGGAATTCCACCCTCACCTCGCGGTATGCCCCAAATTGAAGTGACGTTTGACGTGGATGCGAACGGAATACTAAATGTGAAGGCCGTAGATAAGGCCTCGGGCAAAACGCAGTCCATACGCATTGAGGCGAGCTCGGGACTCAAAGAGGAAGATATAAAAAAGATGCAGGCGGATGCGGAGCTCCATGCCGAGGAAGATAAAAAGAAAAAAGAAATTGCGGATGTAAAAAATACTGCGGAGATGATAACTTACACGGCGGAGAAAGCGCTCAAGGACAACGATGCAAAAATTCCGCAGGATTTGAAAGAGAGCGTGAATGCCAAAATCACGATACTTAAAGACATAAAAGGCGGTACCGATATAAATGCAATCAAAAAAGCCACCGAAGAACTCTCATCCGAAATGTCTAAAATAGGGGAAGCCATAAGCAAGGCCGCGCCAGCGGCTGACGCCCCCGGCGCGGCTCCATCCGGCGACGCCGCCTCCGCCAAAGACGCAGAATTCAAAGAGAAACCTAAAGACGAGGGCGAAGCACCAAAAGTGTAATTAAAATATTCTCTAAAATTAACAACACCCGAGGACTTGGTGTCGCTCGGGTGAGTGCTTGGCGGATTATTCACGCCAGATGTTTATTTCCTGGGCGAGAGTCAAACTACGAGAGACCCTCGCCCAGGTGCCTGTGTTCAGTGCTTGGGTCGCCGTGGCGTTGAACTCGTCTCATCGAGGACATCCCCGCAGGCCTTTTGGATCCTTGGGTCGTCTGAGGCCAGTCCCCGAGCGGCAACCATACACTGGAGGAGGAGCCGGCCCCAATCGAACGGCTCTTCCTTTACCTTCTTGGCCATGAACTAATCACCCCCCTTCAAGGGCGAATGGTGAACGGTGAATTCTCTTTTGAATTTAATATAACACAAAAATTTCTTTTTGCAAATTTTTATAAAATGTGATGTAATATAAAATGGAGGCAACCGCATGTGGCATCACAAGAGCATTGAGAAGTTTGTTACAGACCGGGGACTCGCTCCGGAGATCGTGCAAGGCATCCGGGAACGTCTGGACGCTGTCGTTGACGAAGATGGGCTGTTCTCGGCGGATTTGCTTGACAGCACCATGGATGACAGCGAGCTCGCTCGCGCATTCGAGCAGGCCTTTGAAAGAGACCCGAGCCTACGTCGCGCCGCGTTCAATCAGCCCGCAAGCTGAACGCTGGCGGAAGTTTTGGGTTGATATGGGACGATGCGGTACTAAGATGTCGTCTGGGCGGTTATCGCGCTGGTGGCTATTTTGAATATTACTAAATAAAAAAAATTCTTCAGAAAACTAGAAAACCACCATTGAAGCGTGGCCTCTTTGGTGGTGCTGTTCGCTCTCCTATTTTCTCCGGGCGAAGGTCTCGCGAAGATAGACCCCGCCCGTGCGCTTTTAGGACTACGTACTCGTGACCTGCAGGCCATTCACTAGGATGTCGATCCAGTGACCGGCCATCACGTTGCTCACCCTGAAGGACACAATAGTGCCATCTTCCATGGTGAGTACTGCTTGGTTCTCCCAGAGCTCAGTTCCTTCCGGGTCGATCTCGACTCGGGCAATCTTCTTGTCCACGAGCGCTTCTTCGAGCGCTGTCTGATCTCTGCTCGTCATTGGCGCCTCCAAGCAGTAATATAACACGTTAATTTGAAAAAATCTGAAAAAAGCGTATAATTCGTGCAAATATGGACACCCCCAAAATACCTTTCAATAAAGAAATCACATACCTCGGCGTTACGACTTACCGGGACAAGAACACTCTTTTCGGTATCAAAAAAAAGGACCGCCGCCAACACGTCTACCTTTTAGGAAAGTCCGGTACTGGTAAGTCGGTTCTCATGTTTAACATGATCATTCAGGACATCAATAACGGTGCCGGGGTGTGCCTGGTGGACCCGCACGGCGAGAACGTGGAAGCGGTGCTCTCGGCTATCCCACCGCACCGCATGAAGGATGTGGTGTATTTCAATCCGGCCGACCAGGACTACCACGTCGGCTTCAATGTTTTGGAATTAATTGACCCGCAATACAAGCACCTGGTGGCTTCCGGCCTCATGGGTATTTTTACCAAAATCTGGGCGAACGCCTGGAGCGCCCGAATGGAATATATTTTAAATAATGCTATTTTGGCTCTCCTCGATACACCGGGGACGACGCTCTTAGGAATTCCTAGAATGCTTGTGGACAAGGACTATCGACAGAAAA
>MFVU01000026.1 GCA_001787125.1 Candidatus Nomurabacteria bacterium RIFCSPLOWO2_12_FULL_44_11 | reverse complement strand
CTTCACCTTCACCTTCACCAGCGCCGGCTCCTGTGCCAGCACCATTACCATCACCAAATCCCGCTCTGCCCCTTACCGTTCCCGCTACGGACAACTTTGACCGAGCGGACGCAACCTCTCTTGGTTCGAATTGGACGCAAATCGGCGGAGCGAATGGAATTTCTGGGAACAAGGTTCGCACTAACGCTTCCGGTTTCCAGTCCGATGTGGCGTTCTGGAAGGCAAATAGTTTCAACGCCGATCAATATGCGCAAATTAACATCACTAATCCGCAATACGCCGGCATCTTGGGCCCCGTAGTTAGAGGGGGCGGAACTTGGGGGCAGTTAACTGAAAAATTTTATGTCTATTCTTGTCGCGATTCCAGCGGTTCGGTTTTTAAACGAGTCAACGGCGTTGAGACAACCTTAGCAAATTTACCCGGTTGTGCATCCGGCGATGTCCTACGTTTGGAAATTTCCGGATCAACTCTTAAGGCGTTCAAAAACGGCGTTCAGCAAGGAGGCAATATCATAGACACCAGCATTGTCTCTGGCTCTGCGGGGCTGTATTTCTACAACGCTGTTACCTCTGCCCGCGCCGATAACTGGGAAGGCGGGAACTCAGTTTCTACTCCAGCTCCAGCTCCAGCTCCAGCTCCAGCACCCGTACCTGTGCCTGCTCCAAATCCAGCTCCCGGACCAATCGTCGGGGACTTCGACGGCAACGGCATGGTAAACTCTCTGGATTGGTCTTTCATGAATTCCAGATGGTTCACTTCCGACGCCCGAGCGGATCTAAACCGCGATGGCATTGTAAACTCCATCGACTTCTCGATATTGAACCGGAATTGGCTTAGGGTGAATTAAAACCGTGAAAAGATACGATTTTTCTTATTTTTTCACGATTATGTTGACAAAAGCGTTAAATAAAGCTATACTTGAGATATGGTAAAAATATCGGCAGTATTTAATAAAATCAATTTGCTTCGGGAAAGATATTATCAGGTGTTAACCGGCAAAGAGGCGCTTGTTAAACTTGTCAGCGAAGCGGAAATTGCCGAACAGGTATATAATTCCAATGCCATTGAAAATAGCACCCTGACTTTAGAAGAAACCGAAAAAATACTTCTGCAGATTGATTTGGACCGATTTATTACCGAAAGAGAAATATTTGAGACGAAAAATCTCGCTCAAGTCGTATCTTATATAGATAAGAGAGCCAAGGAGCAGGAGCTTACTCTGGGGGTAATCCTGATGCTTCACAAAATGTTAATATCAAATATTCGCGATAATATTGCGGGTAGATGGAGAATCAAAAATGAGTATGTAAAGGTTGGCAGCCATATTGCTCCCGCGCCAAAAGAAGTTGTAAAAAGGTTGCAAGGTATGCTCGCGGAATACAATGGTAGTAGCCACGAAAATATTATTAAGCGTATTGCCAGGCTACACCTAACTTTCGAATATATTCATCCATTTGTGGATGGCAACGGCCGCATCGGACGGGTACTGAACAATTACCTGCTTATCCGAGAGGGTTTTGTTCCCATCAATATAAAATTTATTGATAAGAAAAAATATTACCAGGCCTTCAAGGAGTTCGATGAAAAAGATAGGACAAATATTATGGAAGAAATAGTCGGTAAAGCGCTGACCAATAGTTATCATAAACGACTGGCGTATTTAGAGGGCGGGACTATAATAACACTTAGAGAATATGCCAAGAAAAATAGAATTTCCCATTCCAATCTTATTAATAAAGCCCAGCGGCAGACCATTCCCGCCTTTCTAGAGAAAGGTGCTTGGAAAATTAGCAATAATTTCAAATACAAATAAAGCTACCCATGATCACCAAAAAACAACTCTACATTATTCTCTTTATCGCAGTGCTTCTCGCTGCGGGTTTCGTTGTGAGCAAAATCAAAAAACCGGAAGTCAATTTAAGCACATCCCAGGCGGCGGGGAATTTACTTTCCATTTCTGATCTTACTTGCGTCGGCATGTTCACGACCCCGGCTGGTGTCTCGGACGCGGGTCGTGCGGCGGGCGCTCTGATGGCCATGCGCTACGAAGCCGACGGCAAAAGACACTACTTTGTTTACGGAGGCGACGGTCGGGTGTCTGAATTTCCGGAGCCGACAACTTTATCTCCTTGCAATACGTCGATAAACTCCGCTGTTCGCGCGACTTTTGAACCATGGGGCGGGAAATGGGGCGAGTTCGTCGTCAATTCCGGCGACAATTATATACCCGGTCAAAATATGGCCTTCGCCTTCGGCCTTTATTATGACAATGCTCTCTCCCAACTGGTCTTAAGCTGGACAAACACTTATGTCACCGGTGGTCAGCATAATTCTTTTGCTGCGGCGACTTTAGATGAAAACGATCGCCGGCTAAATACCGTGGGCTGTTGGGCGATAGAGGGCCTAGCTATGCCGCAAGCCGGCTCCGGTGTTCTGGATATTCCCAGTTCTTTCGTCTCCGCAAATTTGTCCGCCGGTGCGCGCTGGGGCGTGGGCTTCGGCGGCTATATTGCCTCGGTCCAGTCGGGCGCATCCTATGGGCCGGCTCTAACAGCAGTAGTGCCGCCACCGGAAAATGCTTGTGCACCAAATACCGATTATTATGTTTCTGGAACGCGGATGTCCTATTTTCGGCCAAACCGCAATGGCCCCACTTGTACGGGCCCGAATGGAAGATTGGGTTGCACTCCCACCCAAGCGCCGACAATTCCTTATCCGGCCAAGATTGCTATGATAACATATTCCAAAATTATGTATGGAGAAGACTGGGATCCTTGGGGAGGCACTGGCTGGTACGGCTTTGGTGCGTCGCACAGCATGGGTTGGTATGACGACGGGGTAAAGCAGGGAATAGTAGTGCCGATGATTGTGCCCGAGGGCTGGGCCAATACTATTGTTCTAGCCAACCCCGCACCGTCCGTCGACTTGCGAGATCAGTATAATTCGATCGGTACTATGTATGTGGCTTCCACCTCTACCAACGACGGACTTAACATGAAACCCGGGGACGGTATGTGGGTTAAGACCTGCCGGGTAGGGATTGATCCTGGTTGTGACAGCACAGCCAACGGCCGTGACTTCTCTATTATCAAAGTGACTGCGGTAGATCCGGCCACCGGGCGGGTAGATTTCCGCTTTACCAATAGCGACTTTGGTTCAGGCGATCATAAACCGATCGTGGGCGGACCAGTGTACCACGGCTGCGTGTACATGCATGGCACGCCGTTTTGTTCCAGGAGAGTGTTGCGCCTTCAGATTTACGACCCGGTCCAATATGCAGAAGTAATCAGAGGGACTCGGCAACTCTACAATGTGACCTATGCCGAGGACACTGACTTGAGCTCTCTGGTGCCGAATTTTGGCGCTCCGATGAGCGTGATGACAGACCCGGGTGCGAGGCAAATAATCATGGCTTCCAAGGGCGGCGGTGCGCTTTATTCTCACTCCAACGCCGTCTATGTATTTGATGTGAGCGGCGGTGCTCCCAGTCCCGCGCCGACACTTAGCTTCTCGGCTACCTCGGTATCAATCAGTCCCGGTGCCTCCACGACGCTCAACTGGTCCTCCGCTAACGCCACTTCCTGCATTGCGTCCGGCGCTTGGAGCGGTTCCAAGCCCACCGCGGGATCTCAAACCGTAACGCCTGCCGCAACCTCCACTTATACTCTTGCCTGCACCGGCAACGGCCGCACCGTTACAAGTTCGGTTACAATTTCAGTTGGAGCTCTGGCGCCGGAACCTCCTCCGCCTCCTCCACCTCCACCTGGGCCACCACCACCAGTTTACCCAGTCCTTGCTGGCAATGTCGCTTCTTCTACCAATGGCGCGACAGCAGTGGTATCCTCAACACACAGTGGTGGCTATTCTGCCTCCGGCGCCATCAATAATGATCGCAAAGGTTTGCAATGGGGGACCAGTGGCGGCTGGAATGATGGCACATCAAATACTTTTCCCGATTGGCTGGAAGTTGACTTCAGTGCAAGCAAGAATCTGGGAGAAGTTGATGTTTTCAGCGTGCAGGATAATTATACTAATCCCGTTGACCCTACTTCCACTATGACCTTCGCCTCCTATGGCATCAAGAACTTTGAAGTCCAATACTGGACAGGTTCGGCCTGGACTGCCATCCCCGGAGCTACCGTTACCAACAACAACCTGGTCTGGCGAAAACTTACCTTCCCCCCGATTATCACTTCCAAAATCCGAGTTTACATAACCCAAACTCTCGATCAATGGAGCCGGATTACAGAAGTGGAAGCATATGAGACAACTTCACCCACCCCAACTCCCATCGTCGGCGATCTCAACAACGACGGCATCGTTAACACCATTGACTGGTCAATCATGAATGCTAAATGGTTTACTAATGACGCTACTGCTGACTTAAACCGCGACGGCATCGTGAACTCAATTGACTTCTCGATATTGAACAGGAATTGGCTTAAGACGACGCCGTAGTATCCAGGGAGGAGGGAAGAGCGTCGAGGGAAGAGAAAAGCATGAAAAAAGATTACAAAGATTGGCATAAGAAAAAATCTATAATAAACTCTATTGAAAATCGAGCATTTTTCCACGAAAGAGAAATCTGGTTTTGTTATATAGGAGAAAATGTTGGATTTGAGCAAGATGGAACTGGGGAAGATTACTTGCGGCCAGTAGTGATTATCCGGAAATTTAATAATGAGATATTTTGGGGTATTCCCTTGACTAAATCTATAAAAAATAAAAAGAGGAAAGCTGATAAATATTACTACAGTTTTTCTTTCATTCCCAGTATTATAAGTACTGCAATTTTATCTCAGATAAAATTAATTGATGCAAAAAGATTAAGTCGTCATATCGGACAAATTTCTGATTCCAATTTTACTGATTTAATAGAAAAGCTCAAGGCGTTACTTCCTTGAGCTTTTCTATATTTCATTTCCTCTGTCTTGCGACAGAGTCGGGCCGAAGCCATTTGTATATATAGTATAGCAAGATCAAAAACAATGTCAATATATGCTATAATTATCAAATAAACCTTATAAATTCAGTGAAAATTAAAAATTGAAAATTATGCTTAATCAACATAGACATATACATTGGGGAATATTAGTAGCAGTTTGTTTACTGGTTGGGAATTTTTTGATTGGTCAAATAAATTTAACGTACAATACTGCCGAAGCACAGACGAGCTATCCCTTAATTCAATCAAACAACCTGACTTATTTAGGTGCCTTCAAAGTTCCAGGCGGCAAAAACCTTGGC
>MFVU01000025.1 GCA_001787125.1 Candidatus Nomurabacteria bacterium RIFCSPLOWO2_12_FULL_44_11 | reverse complement strand
CGTCAGGGCCATCGATGAAGCCATAGACAAGGACCGTATCGTAAGAGAGGTGCTTTTTGGCTACGGGGTAGTAATTGACGACCCGATACCACCCAATATGATTGCTTATCAAAAATTAAAAGAGGGTGATGGCCTCTCCCGCCTGGAAGCTCGAGAGAAAGCAAAAGATATTCTGGCGAAAGACGGCTGGAAGCTGGGCGAGAGCGGATTCCTGGAGAAAACGAAGAAAGAAAAAGGAAAGACAGTGACGACGATTTTAGAATTTTCTATCTCAACCGGAAACGCGTCGGAGCTGGCCCGGTCGGCAGCTTTTATTCAGGAAGATTTGGCAGCCATCGGCATGAGAGTGGACGTGAAAACCTTCGAAGCCGGCAACTTAAATCAAAGTGTAATCCGCCCGAGAAAATATGACGCCCTCCTTTTCGGTCAAATCATAAATCACGAATCAGACCTTTACGCTTTCTGGCATTCTTCGCAGAGAAAGGATCCGGGACTGAATGTAGCAATGTATACAAATACCAAGGTAGATAAAATCTTAGAAGATGCATTCGTTACAGTGGACGAGCAAACCCGAATCAAGAAATATGCGCAGTTTGAAGATGAGATCAAAAAAGATATGCCAGCTGTGTTTCTCTACAGTCCAAAATTTTTATATGTCGTAGCGAAGAACTTAAAAGGCCTGGCAATGGATCACGCCACTCTGCCTTCAGATCGCTTTTCTGGCGTGTATTTATGGTACACTGAGACAGATAATATCTGGAAAATATTCAATTAAACTATGTTAAAAAAAACAAGATTGTCTTTTAGCTCCGTAAGTAAGGACCCAAATCCTGAACCGAGAACGCCTGCCCGAAATATTATCCATAATGTTGCCGGCAGGCCGACTCGCCAATTCATCGGAGGCCGGAAAAAAATGGGGGGCTCTACTTTTCAGTATACCAAGAAGAGATTTGGTGACGGACGAGGGAGCAAACGCCCTTATGATGCAAAAAGTCAATTCAATAAAAATATTAACGCTGTCAAAATACCGGATCTTGAAGAAGGAGTGATTAGAATCGTGCCCTTAGGCGGCGTGGAAGAGATCGGCAAGAATATGACTGCTGTAGAAATTGGCAATGATATTATTGTAATTGACGCAGGAATGCATTTCTCCAATGAAGAAACGCCCGGGGTGGACTATGTGATACCCAATACTACTTATCTTGAGGAACGCAAAGAAAAAATACGCGCGCTCATCGTCACGCACGCCCACCTAGACCACATCGGCGGAGCGCCCCTGGTGCTTTCCCGCATCGGAAATCCCCCAGTGTATTCCCGAAATCTTTCGATCCTCATGATGCGAAAGCGCCAGGCAGAATTCCCGCATCTGCCGAAAATGAACGAGCAAATAGTCGAGAAGGATTCCGTGATTACCTGCGGCAAGATAAAAATTCGCTTCTTCGGCGTGACTCATACGATTCCCGACTCGATGGGCGTAATTATTGAGACGCCGCACGGGTGGATAGTGACTCCGGGAGATTACAAGCTGGACCAGATAGACGGCAAAGTATCCGAGGAGGAAGAAAGAGAATATGCTATTTTTGACCGCGCGAAGGTGCTTCTTTTGATGACGGACTCGACGAACATAGAGAACGAGGGATTTTCTTTGCCGGAAATCAAGGTTCACCAAGGACTGGAGAATTTGATAAAAAAAATAAATGGCCGCATCATTATTGCCGCTTTTGCTTCGCACATTACCCGGCTAGCGCACGTGGTCCGGGTAGCGGAAGCTCTGGGTAAAAAAATAGCCACGGACGGGCGCTCGATGAAGACAAATATCGAGGTGGCCATCGAGGCGGGATTCTTCAGGCCCAAAAAAGGCACCATTATCCCGATCGAGGAAGTGAAGGATTACCCGCCGAACAAAGTGGTTATACTGATGACTGGCGCGCAGGGTGAAGAATTCGCCGCGCTTAATCGCGCTGCTAACAAATCCCACACGAAATTCTCCCTGCAAAAGGGGGACACTATCATTCTCTCGGCTTCGATTGTGCCCGGAAATGAAAGAGCGGTGGAAAAAATGAAGGACGGACTGGCGCGACAGGGTGTGCGCGTTATCAGCTATCGCACGGCTGGCGAGGACTTTGTGCACGCGACCGGACACGGCAACAAAGAGGATGTAAAATGGCTGCACCGGAAAATACATGCAAAATTCTTTATTCCAATACATGGTAATCACTACCGACTGGTCCTCCATAAAGAGCTCGCGATGGAGCTCGGCCTGTCGGAAGAAAACATCATCGTTCCGGATAACGGTTCAATTATTGAAATTTCCGCTGACGGACAAAGAATAACCAAGCGCAAGGAGAAGGCGCCTTCGGGGCTCATGATGGTGGATGGCACCTCTATCGGCGACGCCCAGGATGTAGTTATCCGCGACCGCATGATGCTCGCCCAGGACGGCATGTTCGTCATCATCGCGCTCATTGATCAGAAAACCGGAAAACTAAAAAAGTCGCCCGACCTCATTTCCCGCGGGTTCGTTTATCTGAAAGAAAACCAGGAACTCTTGCGTCAAGTCAGGATTATAATTAAAAAGGGGGTGGAAGATGCAACGGCAAGAGCCGGACAACAAATTGATTTTGATCAGATAAAAGCCGCATTGGGAGAGAGCATTTCCAAGTTTCTGTATCAGAAAACCGCCAAGCGGCCACTTATTATACCCGTGATCTTGAGCACGTAAGAGAGTAATGTTCCAAGAGCCACCAAAATTGAAAAGCATCTTTTTTACCGGATTTTTAATGTCTTTGCATTTGGCTCTGACGGCTTACGTGAATTCGAGTTTTCTCTCCGAATATTTCAGTGAAAAAACCGTCGGCCTTTTATTTACATTCGGTTCAATTGCTGCTATTATCGCCTTTTTACTCATCCCAAGAGCCCTGCGCCGGCTCGGTGGCTACAAATTCCTGCTGGGGGCAGTCGCATCTTCCGCGATTTTATTATTTTTGCTCTCCATCGAGAAGAGTGCCTGGGTGATTGTCCCGGCATTCGTGCTTTACATAACTTTCAATAATATAATAATCTTTTCTTTGGATGAACTGGTGGAAATATTTTCCAAAAATTCTAGAGTGGGAAAAATACGCGGTCTTTATCTTGCCATCGCTTCCTCAGCCTGGGTCGTCGCCCAGATAATTTTGGGGAAAATATTGGGTAATTTCTCTTTTCGGGTCGTATATTTTATCTCCTTTGAAATAATGACCTTTCTTCTTATTTTTGCCTTCTTTTTCTTGCGGAAGATACCGGACCCAAAGTATGACCGCGCGAGAATTTTGGGATTTGTAAAAAAATTCTTTAAAAATAAAAACTTGGCCCGGTCGTACAAAATAAATTTTCTTCTGCAGTTTTTCTATGCCTGGATGGTGATCTATACGCCGATTTATTTAAGCAGCCATCTCGGCTTCACTTGGAAAGAAATAGCGATGATTTTCACGATAATGCTCACGCCTTTTGTCTTTATGCCAATTCCGCTGGGAAAGTACGCCGACAAAATCGGCGAGCGGAAAATGCTGATGTTTGGTTTCGCCATCGCGTCACTTGCAACCTTCTCAATTTTCTTTATCAAACTGCACGCTGTCTGGCTCTGGGCGCTTCTCCTTTTTACTTCTCGAATCGGAGCAGCGACGATCGAGGTGATGAGCGATGTCTATTTTTTCAAACATATTGATCCCGAGAATGACGAATTTATCGGGCTGTATCGCAACACCATGCCGGTGGCCTACGTGCTCGCTCCCCTCGCCGCCTTTCTGATTTTTTCTCTCATTCCGAACTTTAATTATATTTATATCATCTTAGGCGGAATAATGCTCTACGGGGTGTATCTCGCCTCTACTATTCGCAAAGGAGATATCTAGCCCCGTCGTTCGCGAGTGACAGGGTTAGTAAATCTCCTGTTGGTAGCATTTTTCACAGAAAATTTGATATTTCAACTGATCTTCAGGTTTGTATGAGGTTCTTATTTCTGTTTTGCATTTTGCGCATTTGCCATTCCAGAGGTCACGCACATTTCGCTTTCCCATTCTTAATGCATGTCTACAGTTAAAACATTTGCTCGGAAGTGAGAGTTTATTCTTTTTGTAAAAATTTATTTCTCTATTGATTAATTTGTAATTCTTTTCACAACTCTCACATGTTAACACTTCTTTTATTAAATTGTCATTATAATCTTCAGGGATTTTAGGTAATTTAGGATACTCAATGGTCCCTTGCCCTTTCGTACCAGGAATATTATCTTTCCAGCGAAAACCTTGCGCCAAAGCTTCTTCTTTGGTTAATGGCATATATTCATTAACTATTGCTTCGTTATAACAAAAAGGGCTTAATTCTTTTGGGAAGAACAATCCCCACTCGTCTGTGTTTTTCATATTCTGAATGATTTGTTCTTTTAATTCTTCGTATTCTTCTTTAGAATATTGTTTATTTAAAATACAATATGATTTTTTGCGCAAACCCTCACAGCCAAAAATGTCTGAACAGTTATGACACTCTTCATTATAGAATGCATCTCGGTTGTCAAAATTTCTAACCCCAAAAGCAGTATTATTCCCTCCGAAACTATGAGCCGTTTCGTAGCAAAGCTCGCTATTAAAACCCTGGAATGTATTGTTGTAACAATCCTTTACGTTATTCCGAATAAAAAATAGATATTTGGAGTCCTCTGTTTGTCGTGAACTATATGAATAATGTGTATTTCTAGCTTCCGACAAATCGTCTCCATCTGAATTTATGGATTTATAAATCCGAGCATAACGATGAGGCAAAGTAAGATCTAATTCGTGCAGTTTCTTTAAGGATTCAAGGTGTTTTGCATAACTTCCCTCTCTTTCTTTAAGAAAATTATTGTATTCTTCTTTTGTGTGCGAAACATTCCAAATATGATACTGTTTATTGACTAATCCAATACAACCAAAGCAATTCATGCAGTTTCGGCAATCTATTAGATATGAATTCTCTACACAATCTTGGCAATGATGACTAAAGAATAATTTATTAGTTCTCGAGCATTCAAAATTTTCATAACTAAACTCAAGTTTTTCAGAAAAAGCTATATCTAAAGAATCACGGGAATCAAAAATCTGATTACCGAAATAAACTCTTTCATTATTAGCACCGCCAAACAACAAATAGCATTCCTTAAAATCACGACCGTAATTACAATAATCGCTTGAAATAAAATTTTCTCTGTAAAGACTTGCCCTAGGAACAGCTTTCTGAAGTTCTATAAATTGCTTGAAAAATGGTGTAGAAAAATCGTAGTCGCGACCATAACTCATCACGTCCCACTTATCCGAAAACCAACAATCATAACAGTACACTGTGTATGGACGTTCTTGGTGATAAATACTTATTACTGATTTTTTACACAGTACACACTCACGTTTGTAAAAAACTCGGTTGTTTCGAAAAAGTAATCTTCTTTGAAATCTGCAATCCGGGCAAAAAGTCGGTGCTGGTACTTTCATTTTCTCGTAAAAAGAAAAATCGTCCGGCTCGATAGTGAAATCTCTACGACAGTTTTGACATTTTTTG
>MFVU01000024.1:7927-15944 GCA_001787125.1 Candidatus Nomurabacteria bacterium RIFCSPLOWO2_12_FULL_44_11 | reverse complement strand
GCCACTCCGGCCGAAACCAAAAGTATTACAATTGTCAGGAAAAATTTATCGATTTTCTTCTCGCGCATTTTCCATTTTTACCTGCTGATAACCGCCAGAATGATGCCGACAATGGCAAATATTACGGAGAGAATCCAGAATCGCATCGTTACTTTATAGGACGACCAGCCGGATGCTTCAAGGTGGTGATGCAAGGGGGCAAGTAAAAAAATTCTTTTCCCCTTTCTGTATTTTTTCGAGAGGGTCTGCAAAATTACCGAACCAGACGTTAGAACCAAAGGCAGTGCAACGACTGGCAGGATTAACACCGAATCGGTTAAAAAGGCGATGGCGGCTAAGGTAAGAGTGAGACCCATGATACCCGTCTCCCCCATATAGAAGCGCGCGGGTGGAATGTTGAACCAAAGAAATGCAAATAGGGCTCCGGCGATGACTCCAGAAAAAGCGGCAATATCTATTTGATTGTAGGAATAAGCGATGACTGAATAAGCGGCAAAAATGGAAGCCAGAACTCCGCCGGAGAGCCCGTCAATGCCGTCAATCACTCCGCCGGAGAAAATCGCCAGAGCGACTAGCATAAAAAATGGGACGATTACGGCACCGAGAAATATTTCCCCGCCGAATGGGATGTGGATCGCAACCATGCCGAGTTTTAGAAAAAACCAGGCGCCAATCAAAAAGGATAAAATGGCAACCAGGGTCACTTTCCAGATCCGCCAAGAGTGGCTGTCTCGAGAAAATTTGCCGTGGCCGTAAATTTGAATCAGGTCATCCCAGAGTCCTACCAAGGAACCGATCAAAAGCGTGAAAAACGGTATCAGGGTTTGATTGCGAGAGAGAAAATTCATTTTCTCCGTGTTCGGCGCAGGTAAGAAAAGGGCTGCGGCATAAAAAAGTCCGGTAGTGACCAGAACCGAGACCCAGATAATAATTCCACCCACGCGCGGAGTATTGAGCTCCCCCTGCTCGTTGTGTATTTTCTGGAAGGCCTCGGAAACGCCGTTACCATTGCGAGAATGTCTCTTCCACATTTTGTATTTATAGAAAAAATGGGTGGCAACTGGGGTAATTAAAAGGCCCAAAAAAAAGGCCAAGGCCGTGGGAATAGAAATTTTAAGCAGATTTATCAGCATTTGTGAATTATAGCATTAATATACTTCGCCTTGGTAGCACTTTTCACAATACACTATCTCCGGCCGTTCGGGAGCATAACTTGTCTCGAATTCCACCTCGCACTTCCCTTTCCCGTGTGAATGATCGAGTTTATCGCACATGCAATTCCGATGCCAGAGTTTGAATGGATTAGTGCGTGCCAATCGCGCGGCATGACGACAATGAAAACATTTTCTAGGAATTGGAATTTTCATTTTCTGGTAAAAAAGAAGTTCATTCGAAACAATTTTGTAATTTCTTTTACACTTAGTACAGGCCAACACTTCATGCAAAATATCGTCGTTAATATCATTAATATTGTCAGGGATATTTTCAGGTAATAATGTTTCTTTGCCAGTAGTGCGTTGAATATTTTCTTGCCAATTATATCCTTCATGTTTAACTTGTTTCTCAGTAAGAAACCACTGTTCCATCGCACAGGATTCATTGTATCCAAAATAAGAAAGTTCTATTGGAAAATATTCTCCATATTTGTAAATATTACCTTTTTTATCTTTGTAAGGAATTTCGTTCATCTGTTTAATTATTTTAGGTATTAAGTTTTTGTATTCTTCTTTTGTATATTGCTTGTTGAAAATACAATAATTCGCATTACGTAGCCCCGCGCAGCCAAAGCAATGCTTGCAGTTATGACAATGCTGGGTATATCTTATATCTTGGCTTTTAACTGAAAAAAGAGCAAAAAAGTTTAGTTGAGAATGGTCACCTACTACACATTCATAACTTTCAGATACTCCACCGGACATGGTAAGGTCATAGCAATCTTTATCTGGATTTTTAGCATCCCCAGCAAAGTCACTATATCTGCAATTTTCTGACCCTTTTGTGATAAAACAATATTTACAATTTTTTGACGTCGACACTATGTCGCCATTGCAATTTAAACTCTGAAAATTTTGCGCATACCGCCTAGGATATTTTTCTAGAAAAGAATTGAATTCCTTTTGTGCTTTTTCCATACCCGAGAATGTATCCAATTTATAATCCTTCAATATTTTTTCATATTCCTCCTTTGTGTGTTGCATATTTCTATAATTAAATTTTTTACCACGAAGCCCAGTACACATAAAACAATTAGAGCAATCACGACAATCATAAAGAAAGAAAGAATCGATGCAAGCAAGGCAGAATTCGGAATACTTTGTTTGATATGATTTGCTACATAGAATGCATTCATAAATCCATTCGCTGGCAGATCTCATGACAAAACTATCCATGATATTCTTTCCAGCTAATATGAAAAAACTATACATAATGTTTTGCACATACCATCCCGAAAAGCACATATAGCAATCCTTCGAGAACCACCAGTCGTGGGTATATTCACAGTTCACGCTGGCTATGCCGTCATCATTGACAATGGCCATGTGGGGAATTTTTTTTACTAGCTCTATATATTGTGTGAAAAATGGTTTGGAGAAATCGTAGTCAACTCCATAACTTTTCGGGTCCCACTTGTCGCTCCACCAGCACTTATTGCAGTAAACTGTGAGCTCGGAGTCCAGCGAGTAAATCGAAATAACTGACTTTTGGCACAAGTCGCATTTACGATTATAGAGTGACATATTATTTCTCCACGCCCAGCGCCTCTGCCTCCGGCAATCCGGGCAAAACGTCGGTGACGAAACCTTGATTTTTTCATAAAACCCAAAATCATTGGGTTCAATAGTGAAATCCTTTTTACAATTTTGACATTGTTTGGTTTCTTCCTTCATGTTTCCTCTATCACTCCCAGATAGCGCCTAAGGCGCTATCTGGGGTTAACACTTACAAACTATACAACATATTCACGATCTTTTCCATGTCTTCAAATCTGCCCTCGAAAGTTGAACCGAGAATGGTTACCGCAATCTCCTCCCCTCTCTGATTTTTGAAAATGATAACCAAATTACCTCCAGCCAATTCCGTGAAACCGGTCTTGGAAAAAATTAAATTTGGGATTTTATTCACGATAACATTTGTATTTTTGAAATTATGCACAAATCCTGATTCAGATTGCAGGTTTAATTCAGGTGTTCGTGTTGCTTCGAAAATTTCCGGATACAATTTAGTCGCATACATAGCTATAGTATTAATGTCCGAAGCTGAAACGAAAGCTCCTGCATGCTCTAAGTCAATATCCAGCCCAGTAGAATTTAAAAAAACAGCGTTTTGCGCGCCAATTTTGTGCGCCTTAGTATTTACTTTCTCCAAAAAATCCGCCCCGGTAGCTAAAGTATATATTCCGTCATTGGCGGATGTCAGCAAGGTGAGTTTTGCTAAATCCCCTACTTTCCATCTCTCTTCCGCTAAAAGTCCGAAGTCGCCGGATTGATTTATCGCTTCCGAAGGTATAGAAATGACTGCATCTTTAGGATAATTATTTAACGCGACAGCCACCGTCAATATCTTGGCAAGCGAGGCAATCGGCATAACCACATCGTCATTCTTTCCGTAAATTTTCTTATTATGACTGATATCATACACTGCCACCGCTTTTGCCAGGATTGCTGCATTATCTATTTTGGTTTTTATATTTTCTATCCGTTGTTGTTCTAACTTTTCTCGCTCCAATAATTTAAAATTCTCCACAGAGAAAAAAATTGCTACTGCGGCAAAAATAAAAAGCATAAAAAGGAGCAGTCGATTGTTAATTTGCTCCGGCATCATCATTCATATTCTCCGCCGCTACTTTGATAGAATCGCTCACCGATATATATTCCGGTAACTCCTCCACCGATTTAATCCCCAAAAATGATAGGAGGTCAAAGCTCGGTCTATAAATAAAGCGTCTCTGGTCTTTGGGGTCAGGAATTCTCTCAACCAATCCGCGCACCGACAAAGCACGAAGAGTAAAGCTCGAGTTCACTCCGCGAATATAATCAATCTCCGCTCGGCTGGCACCGTTACGGTATAGCACGATAGAAAGAGTTTCGAGGGAGGCCTTGGAAAGTTCTTTATTCAGTTCCTCTTTTTGCAGATTTTCAATGAGAGAAGAGAGTTCTGGCGCCGTGCCTAATGTAATGTCGTTATTCTTTTCAACCAATACTATGCCCCTTTCTTTTAAATTTTCTTTTAATTTCTCTATCGCCTCATTTATTTCCGTTTGTCCCACTTTTCCTCCGGAGGCGGATCCGCCTTGGGCGGACAAAATTTCCGCGAGTTTTTTCCGGGACATCGGCTCGCCGCGCCAAAACAGTATGGCTTCAATTTTTGATTCTAGATTCATTGATTTTTTTCCATCATTATTTCTCCATTATTTTCATTCTGCATTGCATTTAATATTCCTTGCCGCACAAGCTCAAGCATTGCAAGAAAAGCCACGATAACATTTATCTTTTCTTCACGATTGCTCGCTTTACCTGAAAAATCTCGAAAGCTCATCCTAATAGCCCCCTGAATTCTCTCGGTTAATTTATCGATCATTTCTTCGACACTGACTACCTTCTTGACTTCTACTTCGGGTAGCAGAGTTTTTCTCGGTATTCGGCCCAAGACATTTTCGGCGAAAGTCATCATAGATTCCTTGGTAATTTGCTCGTCCGGCAAAAACACCAATACGCTATTTTTTCTTTCGCCTTCGGGAAAAATCATTTTCTTTCCAAACTTGCTCTTTATATTGATGCCAAGTTTGGTGAAAAGTTCATAGAGTCGCAGACGCTCCTCCAAACTCTTTATATCCCCTTCCTCTTCATCGGTTAGGGAAAGGTCCGGCAATAACGATTTTGATTTAATCAAAATAAGAGTAGCCGCTACCACGATAAAATTGGACGCCTCGGATTTGCTGGATTTTTGCAGTTCCGTCACATATTGCAGATAGTCCTCTGTCACCTGGGCGAGCGATAAATCATTGATAAAAAGTTTTCGCTTTTCTATCAAGTCCAAAAGGACTCCGAAGGGTCCCTCGAAGGCACTGGTTTTAATCGTATAACTCTGTAAATTTTGGGTTTCCATGGCTATATGCTAACATGACTTTATGAAAAAAGTAAGGTTAAGCAAGGATATAATACCCCTTGAGTACAAAATGGAACTTCGTCCCGACTTGGAGAATTTTACTTTCGAAGGAATCGAAACCATTACTCTTAATCTCTCTCGGCGGACTAAAATTATTACTTTGCACGCGAAAGAGCTGGATATAGGAACAGTTCGCGTAGGCAAAGTGTTCGGCCGAGTGTCTTATAATAAAAAACAAGAAACCGCCATATTTACATTTCCAGAATTCATTCCGGCAGGAAAAAATCGACTTACTTTGGTTTTCAAAGGGGTAATCAACGATAAAATGCGCGGCTTTTACAAGAGTTCCTATATCTTCGAAGGCAAGGCGCATCATATAGCCACCACCCAGTTCGAAGCGACGGATGCACGGCGCGCCTTTCCATGTTTCGACGAGCCAGCTCATAAGGCAATTTTTCATGTATCGATTATTGCATCTAAAGGTAAAACCGTAATCTCTAATACTTTGCCTGTCTACATTGCCAAGCACGAGGCGGGATTTGAGGTTATTAAATTCTCTCCTACGCCGAAGATGTCAACATATCTCCTCGCTTTTATCATTGGTGATTTCGAGTTTTTAGAAAAGAAAACGCGAAACGGTGTCCTGGTGCGGGTTTATACTACGCCCGGAAAAGTGCACCAGGCAGAATTTGCTCTCTGGTGCGCCGTGCAAACGCTCGAATTCTACGAAAAGTACTTTGATATTCCATATCCGCTCAATACGCTCGACATGGTGGCCATACCGGACTTTCAGTCTGGGGCGATGGAGAATTGGGGCGCCATTACTTATCGCGAAAGTGCACTTTTGGTTGACCCAAAACACTCTTCGATGCAAAACAGGCAGTGGGTAGCGCTAGTTATCGCGCACGAAATAGCGCATCAGTGGTTCGGTAATTTAGTGACTATGGAATGGTGGACGCATTTGTGGTTAAACGAGGGTTTCGCCTCCTATATTGAATATTTAGCCGTGGATAAAATGTTTCCGAAGTGGGATATCTGGACGCAATTTGCTAACAATGACTTGGGCATTGCGCTTCGCCTGGATTCTCTGCGAAGCACGCATCCGATTGAAGTGGAAGTCCATCATCCGAGTGAAATTGGAGAAATTTTTGATGAAGTTTCGTATTCTAAAGGCGCTTCGATTATTCGCATGCTGGCAGGTTATTTAGGAGAGCGGGATTTCCGGGAAGGTCTCCGATATTATCTTAAAAAACACAGTTACAAAAATACCGAAACGATCCATCTCTGGCAGGCATTTGAGAAGGTTTCCGGCAAGCCGGTGAGCAAAATGATGCAAAATTGGACCTCTAAACCCGGTTATCCGGTAATCAGCGCTAGAAAAATCGGCGGAAAAATAAACTTTTCTCAAAAAAGATTTTTTGCAAGCCCAGTGTCGGCAAAAAAAGAAAAAGATAAAACTAAATGGGATGTCCCGATAAATTTTAAAAAAAATAAAGTAAATTTCGGCGAGACCGGATTTTTCCGGACTGCGTATTCTAAGGAGCTACTGGAAAAACTTTACCGGCCGGTTCAAGATAAAACGTTAGGGACAAGCGATCGGCTAGGAATCATTCGCGACCTTTTTGCGCTGGCGGAAGCCGGCATAATCCCAACAACCGATGCCTTGGAGTTTTTGTCGGCTTACAAAGATGAAACCGACTATACCGTCTGGGTCGAACTTGCCTCCGGCCTAGCCCGACTGGAACAGCTCCTGCCTAAGAATGAATATTTGCAAAAATTCATACGTGAAATTTTCTCTCCCATTGCAAAGGATCTAGGTTGGAATAAGAAAGTCGGAGAGGCGCATGCAAATACACTCCTGCGCCCTCTCGTCATTACCCGTGCCGAACTTGCTGGAAATCAAGAAATAATAAAAGAAGCCAAAAATAAATGGAAGGCATCACTTCTAGGCAAGCATATATCCCCTGACATTCGTTCTAGTATTTATGCCCTAGTTACGGCTTCTGGCGGAGCAAAAGAATATGGAATTATGATAAAAAAGTACAAAAAAGAAACATTGCATGAGGAGAAAAATCGGATAGGTGGCGCCTTGGGATATTTCAAGGATCCGAAAATTCTTGCGCGGGCCTGTCGATTTGCAGTGAGTAAAGAAGTGCGGCCGCAAGATTTGGGCGGAATCATTTCTTCGGTAGGCGGGAATCCGGCCGGACGGGATATTTGGCTTCAATTTATAAAAAACAATTGGAAAATGCTGGTAGCTCGCTACGGCGACGGCGGGCACATGTTGGCACGCCTGGTGAAAGCGATAAGTGGAAGCGCGGAAGAAAAACATTTTCGCCAGTTCAAGAAATTTTTCAAAACCCATCCTGCCCCTGGTGCCTCGCGCGCCATCGCGCAAGTCCTCGAGCGCCTGGAGGGCAACATTTTGTGGCTGAAACGAGATAAAAAAATAATTGAGAAATTCCTGACAGATTTAGATTAAAAAAAAAACCCTGCCCCGTACCATCCGACCCCGGTCGGATTGCTTCGGGGTTATCCACACCTTCCTTTCTACTTTACTTGACTAAAGTACTTTACTTTGGTAAAGTGACCAATATGAGAGGTGCGAATGATAAAACTGAAATAAGAATGGTTGAATTGGTCCAAAACATTGGATCTGATATTGTCTGGGATTCAAAGGCAAACAAGCAACTTGTCGCCGGCATTTTGGCGCTCAAGGACGAGGATGAAGCTAAGAGATTTCTTCGTGACTTGATGACCCCGGCCGAAATCAAAGAATTCGCCAACCGTCTGGAGGCCGCTTCCCTGCTTTCTTCGGATATGCAATACAATTTCATTACGGAACGCACCGGACTTTCTTCAAAAACAATCGCCCGCATTGCCAAGTGGCTTGGCGGTTCTCTCGGCGGCT
>MFVU01000024.1:0-7901 GCA_001787125.1 Candidatus Nomurabacteria bacterium RIFCSPLOWO2_12_FULL_44_11 | reverse complement strand
CATCATGCCCCTTCCTCGTTTGGGAAAGGGTTGTCTTCGCGTACGTAATTTTTTTCGAAGCTAACCCCTTCCCTGACGGGAAGGGGTTTTGCGTATGGGACGCACAACTTATTTGTTCTTTGAGAGGGGTACATGCACGACGAGGACCATCAGGATTATTTTCTCTCGCGCCGTGAAATCGCGGAGATACTGGAACCAATCAGAGATCACGGCCATTGCTGGAGCGCAATTGCTTCACAGATGCTCCGGACAGAAAGGATCAGACGGATTCGCCTGGAGCAACAAAGAAAACAGCTGGGACCTTACGGCGACTGGCCCAAAGACGGGCACTAGAAGGCCGAATATCGCGTCTGGCCAACGCATGGGAATTGTTCTTCGACAAGAAAGGTAAGCGAATGTTCAAAAAACTAGGCAAGTTCATTCAGTGGTTGCTCACCGACTGCTACAAGTCGCCGACGAGGCAGCACGAATGGGAAGACTCGAAAGGCTGTATTTACTGTGGCGCCTCAAGAGAGGATGTCACCAGCAGATACTATTTTCCGCCAAGGCTTATGTGAAGGAAGTGATAATGCGAATCACTGAAAAGGTCGCGAAGTTTTTGAGCGACGCTCAAAAACTCTACTGGATCAAGTTGTTCCTCTTGTGCAACGGCATGAGGGTGGACAACTGGCAACACGCCGGCATGCGGAGAGCCGGACCAAGCACGGGCATCGAGCTTGTCCTCATGGCTGGACAGTCTCGCATCAACGTCAAAGTGCCACGCTACACCTCCAGAATCACGCCAGCCAAACTTCAGAACGACGAAGTGTGGATAGATGGCAAGATGGTATGCCACGCCGATATTATGCCGACACCGGGTTGGTATGATACAAAAGTCGGAAACTATCCGATCTCGCAAGTGTTGAATGCTCACGGCAAGTTCCTGGTCACTTCAGTATATGAGCAATGCGTGCTGTTCTCGACGAAAACAGCATGTGTGTTTTGCTCTATGAATCAGTCGCTGCAAAGTTCTGATTTGTTGCTGAAAAAACCGGAGCTCATCGTGGGCGCTCTCGAACTCGCGCTGCCCGGAAACTCCTACCATGGCCTCATCCTAAACGGAGGGATGATGTTCGACCAGTCCGGAGGCATCAAAAACTACGTGCCGATCGTTGATGTCGTCCGCGCAAAGTTTCCTAATCTTCCGATTACCGTTGAGTCCACACCACCGAAAGACTTGACGTGGATAAAGCGGTTGGCGGACGTCGGCGTGTCGTCGCTGACGATGAACATGGAAACCTGGGATCCGACGATGCGCAAAGTAATTATTCCAGGGAAGCACTTGTTCTATGCCCTAGACGATTACTATCGCGCATTTGAGGCGAGCATTGCTTTGCTTGGTAAAGGCAATGTTTCCTCGTGTATGGTTTTCGGTACCGAACCTTTGGAGACGACACTCCAAGGGGTGCAGGAAATCACTTCGAGAGGTGTCATCGTTTCTCCAATAGCACGGAGGTATTACGACGACATTCCGTCCTTCCAAGACGGACCTAACCCGGACTACGAGGAGTTCGCGCAAGTTTTGCAGTATGCCAAGATGTGCCATCAGAAAAATGGCTTGGCTGCGCTTTTCGGATGCCAAAAATGCAACATGTGCGATCCGATCGGCGACATCTAAGCATCGCGTCTGGCCAACGCACAACAAAGGAGGTGTAGAGAGGCGGTGCGGGTTCGAAAGAACTCCCCGCCTCTTAATTTTTACCTAAGACCAACTCTAATTCCTTGTCACTTTATTAAACTAAAGTACTTTACTTGGATAAAGTAAAGAGAGTTATAGTAAATTACATACTAAACTACGTAGTTATCGTATACGATAAAATTTATTTCATCGCATCCACTTTCGCGGCGACGATGAAGTCGTTTTCCGAGAGGCCGCCAATGGCGTGAGTCCAGAGTTCTAAAGTTACTTTATTGTAATTGATATGAATATCGGGATGATGGTCTTCCATATTAGCAACGTCGGCCACCCGCTCTACAAAGTTTATCGCGCCTATGAAATCCTTGAATTTATATTGCTTGAAAATCATTTTGAAGTCATCGGTTATGTTCCAGCCCGGCACATCGGCCAGATATTTGAAGGCCTCTTCTTTCGTTAGAGGCATCGCTCCCCCTTCGCACGGCACGCACTTTTTCTTTAATAAGTCGTTCATAGCTCTATTATACCAAAAACTCGTCGCAGGCGTACTTTTTAGAAAGTCTTGCGCAGGCCGACGGGTCGAGCAGGTTCGCTCCGCAAGCATGCGGAGATAGATTGCTTTATAAAAAGCATGCCAAGAAAGAGTTTACAACGAGCCCTCGCGTAGCCTAGATATTCTGTAAATACTAAACACAAGTAGTAGTGCCGCGAGCCATTGAGTGACGGAGAGTGTAACGTCATTTACCAGCATGTCTAGGATGATTGCAATAAATGGGAACGTGAGCTCAAGAATTGTGGAAATGTGAACTGGAGTACGGGCTAGGCCTTTATAGTAAATAAGGAGGGCTACCATGCCGGTGGAGACAGCGATTAACGCGAGCCAGGCGAACTGTGTGCCCGTAGGCGCTGTAAGGCTCGGGCCATAGCCGAACAGAAATACTACCGGAAGCGCAATGATGACGGTGAATAAAAAGCGATAGAAGGTACTTACTTTGGCTGAAACTCGGCCTAAAAGCATTTTGGAGAAGGTAGTGGATGTGCCCCAGGCGAATGCGGCGCCGAGGGCATAGAGGGCCGCTATGGCCGTGCCCTCGCCTGTTTCTAAATTCACAACGCCGTTTTTGAAAGTAACAAAATATGCGGAGATTAAAGCGAGTATGGCCCAGATTATGTAGCCCCTTTCAAAGCGCTCTTTTAAGAATATCGTGGCCGAGGTTATCGCAAAAATCGGCTGGAGTTTTTGAAGCAGAAATACCACGGAGAGGGTGATGAAGTGGACTTTTCCTAGCGCTGCAGTGAACCAGAGCGTGCCCAAGAGGCCGGAGAGAATCGCAATCAGAATTAAAAGCCCATAATCCTTTTTCGTAAAATTATTGCCGCGAAGATTTTTCCAAACGAACGGCGTAAGTATTGCGAGACCAATCAAGTGTTCGAGAAAAATAATTATAAGCGGCGGCAGTGTGTAGAGATGCTGACGAATGAGCCCGTCAAAAGCCCAGAGCGTCGCGGCAATGATAATAAAAATTGGTCCGGTATAATTTCTTAGCATTGTTCTAAATCTTTTTTAATTTGAATAATCAATTCTCTCTCGGTATCAAATTTTTTATATTCCCGCAGAAATTTCTTTAACTCCAGCGTAACCATTTTACCATAGGCATCGCCATTATAGCCAATCAAGTGTGCTTCCACTTTACACTTATCTCTTATTTTGGGATTTATTAAAATCCCGGCGCGGTAAATCTTATTTTCCAAAGTAGCTGTACCTGCATACACTCCATACGGAGGAGTTTCCTCCGCAATTACATTAACCGTAGGGAATCCCAACTTTCTCCCATATCCGTCCCCTTTCACTACTGTGCCAGTTATATAATTCATTACGCCCGTCCGTCCTTTGGCGGATAATTATTTACTTGCTAAGTTTAATACCCAATTCCTTCAGTTGTTTGTCAGAAATTTCGGTCGGGGCACCCATCATGAGGTCGCGGCCTTCGCCTGTTTTAGGGAACGCGATAACTTCGCGGATAGAGGGTTCGTCCTGTAAAATCATTAAAATTCTGTCGAGCCCCCAGGCAATCCCTCCATGCGGTGGCGTGCCAGACCTGAAGGCGTGCAACATGTGGCCGAAATTTTTTTCGATATCCTCTGTTTTGTGGCCTAAGATTTCGAAAACTTTTCTTAGGGCCTCAGGTTCGTGATTGCGGATGCTTCCACCGCCAATCTCGGAGCCATTCAGGACAACATCATATTGATCAGTGAGAATATTGGCAACATTTTTCTTTGCAAGAAGATCGGCTATATTTTTCTCTTGTGGCCTGGAAAATGGATTATGGGTAAAAGTCCACTCCCCCTCCGCTTGCGGATTATCGGACTTATTGGTTTTTTCAAAAAAAGGAAAGTCCACCACCCAGCAGAATGCCAATAGGTCGTTATTTTTTTTGCCTTTCCGTAAATCCGGTCGGTCGGTGTCGTATTTTTTCACTGCTTCTTCGTATGACAGACGCGGGAACGGAAGCTCCTGTATTTTTTTTTCCGGGTAGAGAGTTTTCACAATTTCCACCAAGAGACGTTCATTTAACTCCATTACGTCTTCTCGTTTTACAAAGCTCATTTCAAGATCAAGCTGGGTGAATTCCGGCTGCCTATCTCCTCGCGTGTCTTCATCCCGCATGCATTTGGCAATTTGGAAATATTTTTCCACTCCACCGGTCATTAAGAGCTGTTTATATTGCTGGGGGGCTTGCGGTAGAGCATAAAACATTCCCTGCCAGATACGAGAAGGCACCACGTAATCACGGGCACCTTCAGGCGTGGATTTGGTAAGAATCGGAGTTTCCACTTCTATAAATCCCTCTTTATCCAAAAAATCCCGTATAAGTTTAATAGCTTTGTGTCGCATGCGGATATTTTTCTGCATTCTTTCCGTTCGCAGATCCAAATATTTATATTTCATCCGCACATCTTCATTCACCGCAATGGTATTTTCGTTTATCTCAAACGGTGGTGTCTCTGCCTTATTCAAAATTTCAATCCCCGTTACTTCAAGCTCAATGTCGCCATTTAAAACCCCGGCGTTGATATTTTTATCCGGACGCTTGTTCACATTGCCCGTTATTTTTAGAACCCATTCTGGACGAATTTTCCCGGCAATTTCCATCGCCGTGGACTTAGGTAAAACTACGCATTGGACCTTACCGGTCATATCGCGCATATCGAAAAAGACCATCTTGCCCTGGTCCCGCCGCACATCCACCCACCCGGCGATAATTGCCTCTTGGCCTACATGATCTTTGAGATCCTTAATATAAACTCTATTCTTCATACAATAAATTATTGTCCGTTGTGCCAGAGTTGGGTGACCGATTTGCCGTTGTGGAGATTATCGACAACTTGGGCAATTAATTTTGACGTTGAAATAACATCTAACTTCTTAATTTTTTTGCGGTTCTCATTTGATAAACAAGAATCGGTGAACCAAATTCCAGTAAAGTCCGCCTTATTTAAATTCTCCACCGCGTCATCGGAGAGAACGGCATGGGTGGCGGCAAAATATACATCCTTTGCGCCGTTTTCCTTCAAAGTTTGCAGGGCTTTGATCGCCGTACCGCACGTGTCCGCGATGTCATCCGGCATGATTGCGTTATAGCCCTTAATGTCACCGATGACTTCCATGACTTCGCTTTGGTTTGTATTTTTTGGGTCACGGAACTTGTTTATCATCACGATATTCTCCGGAATACCCAATTGCTGAGATAATTTTCGGACGGAAGGCGCCGCACCCAGATCCGGTGCTACAACTTTAAATTTACTCAAGTCAAATTTTTTGGAGCGAATATGATTCAGTAATAATGTGTCAGTATTTACATCCACCATCGGTATGGTCAGCGGATGCGCGTTGTAACTCGATGGATTGTGCAGTTTAAGAACAACCAGCCGATGCGCTCCGGCCATCTGGAGCCGCATCGGAACTTTTTGCGAAAGTACCGGCTCGCGATGGTTAGATGATTTATCTTGTCTGGCATATGGCAGGCACGGCATGACCACCGTCACCCGCGATGGTTCCCCCTGACGCAGAGCCAAAATGAGCGACTCACATTCATCTAAATCGAAGGAGAGGTTTTCTTTGCTGCCAAAGCGCGGTTGAATAATAATATAGACATCTCGGTCCCGAACAGATTCCGTATGATGCACCAAAAAACTGCCATCTTTGAAAACTTTAAAGACACTGGGGGCAAGTTTATTTTTCAACAATTTGGCAACCTTGAGCGCGAGATCCTGATTATTCCCGCTCGGACTACCGTAAAGCTTTAAGGGGTAAGGGTTTAAGTTAACGTGGTTTCCGGAAGGCATGATAAGAGTATTCTAGCATAAATTAAAAAGTTTGGTAGGCGACGAGTGGTTCAACACCCGCCGCCCCCAAACGCGATTGCGGTTCAAGAGTAACTTCTAAACTTGACCGCATCTTTGTGACTCTTGGCATGCAATACCAGAGTTTTGCCGTCCACTCCGAAGGGCGTGGAAAAAACTTCATAGCTCTCCCATTCCCGACAGGTTTCCACAACGAGCCGAGCAGTTCCTTCAGCTACACCCCACGGAGCGTAACTGTTTGAGAGATGACCAAAAGCAGTCACCATGAGTCGGTTTGTGCCCACTTTGTTTGCAACCCGACGAATATCCTTGCAGAGCTGTCGGGCTTGCTTGGGACCGTCATTCTCTTCAACATGGAAAAGAACAACTAGACACTCCTCTACCGTAGCGCCCGGAAGTCCTCTTGGCGGACCTTCTCCGGTTTCATTGACTATATTTTCGTCAATCGTAAAGCCGAAACGATCCGCGTGGAAAATTAACGCTTTCATATTACACCCCCTACGAGCGAGCCCTCCGGAATTGGAGGGCTCGTGGGGAAACCTATCGAATACTTAAGTCAAATACGCCAGTAAAAGCTAAAGCACCGAGAGGTTTCCGCATAAACCCTCCAAGTGGCGTATTTGTTGGTTGTAAAGAACTAAAAGAGGCGCACTTGCGCCCCTTTATGGATTCCTTGCATTTTGAGAAGAAATCAACAAAGCAGCGCAAAAGCGGCACATTTCGTGTAATACCAGAATTTATTAAATTTATTTTGAGTATTCATATTTATTTTTCTAAAATCTTCTCAATTGTCGCATTAGCTAGAATTTTCATGGTGTCGTGAATTTTAACTTCATTATGTTCAGGAATTAATAATTGTAGATCTGTGCAGGCTAGCACTACATCGTGAATGTCGTGTAACTTAAATTTTTCTATTATTTTCACTAGCTCCTCGCGCTCTTTGTTGCCTTGCCGGTTAATTACAAGGTTATGAATTATTTTTCCTATTTTTGCTTGCTCTAACTCGTTTGGCAAAATTGTTTTTATTCCAGCTATTTTGAAGGCATTTTCGTATAATCTGCGACGTTTGGTAATTACAGTAGAAATCAATCCAACGGATTCTATCTTGCGAACTTGCAGAAATTTTGTGGTTTCCTCAACAATACTCAATACCGGAATTTTTACTGACCCGCGGATTTCCTCAATAAAAGCATGTAAGGAGTTGCAAGGCATCACCAAAAACCCTGCTCCCGAGAGCTCTAATTTCCGGGCAGCACCAGTGAGTATGGGCAAGTATTTTTCCTCACCTATCCCTTCGACAATTGCTTGTTTTTCCATTTCTAAATCCATAGGCACGCTCTCAATAAGTATTTCTGGCCTATTTAATGGATTTATTTTTTGGCAGCCGAAAATTACTTCCAAGTAGAATTCAGAAGTTGTCTCCGGTCCTAATCCTCCAATTATTCCTAATTTTTTCATAAATCACTTTGTATACTAAAAATAGTATATACTGTTTATCGTAGACACTTGTTTAATAATATTTGGTAGCGCCGCGTGTGTGGTTAACACGCGACGCCCCCAAACTCGATCAGTTCCAGCCAAGCGGCCGAGACTCTCTCGGCGGATTGGTTGGTACTTGCCGTTCGCCAGGATGATTTGGCTGCGGCTTAGTAGGTTGCGGCTGTGCAGTCGGTAACGATTTTCCTGAACCCACGATAACCTCCAAAGAACTAAAAGAACGCACTCTATGTGCGCTCGTTGGTGGATTCCTGTTGTTTTGAGTTTAAGAGAAATCAACTAAATAGCGCACAAGAGGGTTCTTGCCGCTAAACCAATATGACATTGATAATGTTGATCTTTTCATTGCTTGCTTAGTATAGCA
>MFVU01000023.1 GCA_001787125.1 Candidatus Nomurabacteria bacterium RIFCSPLOWO2_12_FULL_44_11 | reverse complement strand
TGGATCCCTCGACGCGATATTCGATGGAAACTTTTATTGGCCGCACTGATCCTTGTTCGCCAAAAAGGACTATCTTCACATTTTCATTTCTGATCCCGCCCGCGGGAATAGTCCCTAGCGATTCCCGAATCCTTTCTGTCTCGGTATTGAGGCCCATTTGCGAACTCTTCGGATATTCTACTACCAAGTCCACCAGCTCTAGGGCCGAAGTGTTTTTGTTGGTTATGCTAATCTGTAGTGGCAACTCTTCTCCCCCGGCTGTAAACGCGCTACCTAGTATGGAAATATCAATATTCTCTTTGGAGACAGTGTTGCCCTCGATAAAAAACATATAGGAAGCATACCCGAGCGCTAAAACAAAAAAAATTACCGAAAAGAGGAAGAATTTTTTAAAAAAAGAGGTTCTGAGGAAAAATTTTTTACCTAAATCTCGGGCAATCACGCCTCTCTCTGCCCACGATTCCGGCACGTCTTTAAAATCCAGATGAGTAAAATTATCTCGATGCTCCATCTTGGTCTGATAATTTTTACTAAAAAGCTTTCTCTTGAGTTCTTCTATTCTGTTTAGTTTATCTCCGTCACCAAGCGCCATTCCAATATTATATCACATTATAAATGGCTTTGTTTTAAGGCCTGATTGATTATATTGATAGCTTCGGCTCGGTCCTTTATGCGAGTGCTCTCGACATAGCCCAATTTATCCAAAATTAAAAGAACAATATTCGTCTCAATACTTTTCAGTTCATTGCTGGATTTCGCGCCCTGGAGAAGGGATAATCCGTCGAGCAGTCCCGTAAAAAGCGGCTCGTTTTTTTCTACTCCGGTAAGTAGGCGCCGGAGAAGACCCGCGATTTTTGCAAAAATCGCTAAGATCTCGAGTTTTTGGGTCAAATCCTCAAGTTCACTCGTTTTGCTCCCGGTCGTGATCCTCCAGAAATCCTTCCCTTGCACAAGGTCAATTTTCACATAAGCAAAATCGTGCAAAATGTAGCGGAGTTTGGAGGACATCTTGCGCACGCCCTGCGCCGAGGCATAGATCATTCCCAAGTCGCGAGTAAGAATATAGTAGCACTTGCCCGCTTCGCCAAAATTCCTGCTCCCGAGTATTATTCCTTCCGTGTGATGTATATGGTGCATGCTATTTAGCAATTTTTATTTTGAACACTAACTCTCCAATTTTTATTTCTTCTCCATCAGTGTTTTTGAGCTCGATTTTTGAAGCTAAAACAACCTTCTTCATGTCCTGTTCGAATTTTTGAATTAGTTTTTTCCCTTCATCGTTTGTTTCTATGACTAACGAAATAATATCTCGCGGCGTTAAATTCATTTTCTTGCGCAAATCTTGTATCGCCCGCAGAAGCCCGCGATAACTGCCTTCTTGTTTTAAGTCATGACTTAAGTCAGTACTTAATTTAAACTCGTTACCGACCACCACTTGTTTTACATTCAATTCGTCTTTGATCAATTCTATATACTCACTTGATAACTTTAAACTTTCAACTTTCAACTCACCCAGCGGCTGTCTTACTTGAATTTTAGCTCTCTGCCTTGCTTCCAAGCCAAGAGAAACTATTGTCCTAACTTCCTCCATATTTTTCAAAACTTCGGCTGCGCCCCGCGAGACTTTAGCGAAGTGGGGCCATTCTGTTAAATGCACGCTCTCTTCATCTTCCTTAGTTTTTAGTCGCAACCAAATATTCTCCGCGGCGAATGGAGCGAAGGGCGCCATAACTTGAGCTAGAGTTTTCAATAAAAAATATAAAGTTTGTTTGGCTTCTTTATCACCATCTTTGATACGTTCGCGCGAGCGCCTTAGATACCAAGTGGAGAGGTCGCCAACAAAATCCCGGAGGGCGCGTGTCGGCTCGAGTAATTTGTAATTGTTGAGATTTTCTGTTGTTAATTTTATTAATTCATTCAACCTTGCCAGGATCCACTGGTCAAGAATATTTTTAGAATTTGGTTTTTCATTTGTTTCTATTTTTTTATCTCTGTATAGTTCATAGAATGCCAATACATTGTATAAAAGACCAAAAATTTGCTGGTTCAAAAGCGCAACAGTTTTCTCGTCAAAATTCTTTGATTCCCCGGGCTGATTTACGGAATACATCCAGAGGCGCAAGGTATCCGCGCCATATTTATCCATCGCTTCCCAAGGGTCCACAATGTTGCCGAGCGACTTGGACATTTTTTTCCCCGTGGCATCCAGCAAATGGCCCAGACAGATGACATTTTTATACGCCTTGCCTTTGCCCATTAATATTCCTATCGCATGCAGCGTATAGAACCACCCTCTAGTTTGGTCTATGGCCTCACAAATAAAATCGGCAGGGTAATTTATTTCTTTGACACTAAATGGATAATGATCCTGAGCAAAAGGCATGGAGCCGGAGTCCAGCCACACGTCCATCACTTCTTTCGTGCGTCGCATCTCGCCACCGCAATTGCATTTAAGTGTCATTTCATCGATATACGGTCGGTGGAGGTCAAGCTCGCCCTTTTCGTTTTTCGGAAATGTCTTGTCCTGGCCATAAGCATTCTTTTCTAATTCTTGAATACTACCTATTACTCGTCTCTCCCCACATTTCTCGCATATCCAGACCGGCAGCGGCGTGCCCCAATAGCGCTCGCGCGAGATCGCCCAATCCTTGATCTCTCTTAACCACTCGCCGAAGCGTCCCTCGCGAATGTATTTCGGTTCCCAATTTATTTTTTTATTTTCACTGATGAGATGTTTTTTAATTTTTGGGTCAGAAACCTCGATATACCAGGAATCCCGCGCGTAATAAATGAGAGCGGTCTTGCAGCGCCAGCAATGCGGGTAGGAGTGTGTATAATATTCTTTTTTGAAAAATAAATTCCGCTCTTGTAAGTCCTTAATTATATCTATGGCCATGGTGGGCTTGCCGTCCCGCTCTTCTCGGACAAATCGGCCTTCCAAAAATCCCGTGCCTTTAATGAATTTGCCTTCCGGGTCAACTAGGTGATGTTTCGGTAATCCCACCTTGGTCCCTAGTTCAAAGTCGTCCTGACCATACATAACGGCGGTATGCACAATGCCGGTGCCATCTTCTGTATTTACAAAATCCGCCGCATATACTTTGAATGCTTTTTCGGTACTCTCCCCTTTTTTCTCCAGTTGTTCTTTAAGAAATGGGAAAAGGGGTTCGTATTCTAAACCGACTAAGTCAGAACTACTTAAAAATCCTAATTCAGCACCATTAAAATTAGGAAATAATTTGACTAAAAAGTCTTTTGCTAAAATATAAGTTTCCTTTGTGTCTGTGGGTTTAAACTTTACATATCTTATTTTACTTCCTATTGCTAACGCAACATTCCCCGGTAAAGTCCATGGGGTTGTGGTCCACGCAAGAAAATAAGTATTTTCTTGACCTTTTACTTTGAATTTTGCTGTAATTGAAAGGTCTTTAATATCTTCATAGCCCTGCGCCAGCTCGTGCGAGGAGAGCACTGTTCCACATCGGGGACACCATGGCACCACTTTATAATCCTTGTATAAAAGTTTTTGTTTGTCAGCTTCAGCCACGACATTCCAAACCGATTCAATATAATCGTTGTTATAGGTGGCGTAGGCATTCTCCTGATCCAACCAGTAGCCCATCCGCTCGGTAAATTTGTTCCAGACATCCACGTATTCCCAGACGCTTTTCCGGCACTCTTGATTAAATTTCGCCACCCCGTATTTTTCAATCGCTTTTTTCGAATTTAATCCTAATTTTTTCTCTACCTGGAGTTCTACCGGAAGCCCATGTGTGTCCCAGCCGGCTTTCCGGCGCACATGGAAGCCCTGCATCGTCTTGTAACGTGGAATTGCGTCCTTGAATGCCCGCGCCTCCAAGTGATGGATTGCTGGCTTGGCATTAGCCGTCGGCGGACCTTCGTAGAAAATAAATTCCTTACCTTTTTTTGTTTGTTCCAGCGACTTTTCGAAAATTCTATTCGCACGCCAAAATTCCAGAATTTTTTCTTCCCTTAGTGCTGCGTCACTTTTTTTAATTTCTTCGCTCATAGTGTAAATAAAAAACTCGTCCTCAAATTACAACCGAAGTTATAATTCAAGGACGAGTTTCCGTCGACTTCGCATAAAGCTCCGTCGAGACAACGCGTGGTACCACCTTGCTTCGCCACGCCGTAGTTCATAGAACGAAGGCGGGCCTTAATTTACAGCTATTACGGGCTTACCCGTCAGGTTCTACTACTATTTCCTCCCGCAGCTCCAGGGTGATCACCCCTTCAACGCTTGTATTTTCAGTATACCACAGTAAAAATCAATTTACATCTTCTCTGGGGCCTCGATGCCGAGGAGATGAAGGCCTTTTTTCATTACAAATGTGAAGGCAAAGGTAAGAGCAATTTTATAAGGAGAAGTTTTGTCATCTTTGCTTACTATCATCGTGTTACCGTAGAAGCTATTAAAAGAGCGGGCAAGTTCTATCAAAAAGTTCGCAATGTAGTGCGGCTCGTATTCGGAGGCGGCGCGATAAACGACTTCCGGAAATCGGTATAATAATTTTTCCACTTCTGAAATTTCTTTGGGAAGAATTTCAAAATCCGGCAAAATATTTTCTGCTTTTGCTTTTTCCAGGACCGAATTCGCCCGAGCGAAAGAATATTGAAGGTATGGCCCCGAGTCCCCTTCAAAGGAAATAGAATTTTCAAAATCATAGACAATGTCTCCGCCGGTGGACTGTTTTAGGATTGAATATTTTATAGCGGCGATCGCCACGTCGGAAATAATTTTCTCTTTAGCACTTTCTCCGAAACTTCTGTCCCTGGTTTTTTCCGCCACGAGGACCTGGGTCTCCCTAACGAGCGATTCCCCAGTGATTACATTCCCTTTTCGAGAACTCATCTTCCCATTTGCAAAACGCATCATCCCATGCGTGATGTGAAGCATTTTCCCTTCATATTCCGGATGAATTAAGGAGAGCGCCTTATCGACAACCCGCATGTAATCCATCTGTTCCTTCGCGGTGATGACAATCGAAAGGTCGGTGTCTGGCCGGGTACGAAATTTTTCAGCAGTTAATCCGAGTTCTTTGGTCTCATAGGTAGGCAGCCCTGCGGAGGTGATAAAAACTCTGGTGTGAAGTTTCGGGTCGTGCTTCTCTGCCTTAAACACCACAGCGCCGTTGGATTTTTCAAAAATCTTGTCAAGATTCGCTTGGACTACCCCTTCCCCGATGGGCGCCATCTCGCTCTCTAGAAAATAATAATCAAATTTTGTGCCGAGCATTTTATATAAATCCTCGAAGGCCTCCATCGTGACCTTGAATCCCCAATCATAGAGGACATTAATTTTTGCATTGCTTCGGTCGTAAACTTCTTTATTGATTTCATCTATCTCTATTTTGATTTTTTCTTCCCCCTCATATGCCTCTGCGCCCAGCGCATAGGCCTGCCCGATATTTTTGGACTGCTCGGCGATGGAGAGCGACTGGTCCTGTAATTTTTTGTCCTGCAGTAACCTCCAGATGGCCTTGGCTACATGTAACCCTACATCACCTTGATAGTTTGCGCGGGAGACCGCCGCGCCCGAGACCTCCAAGATTCTCGCAATTGATTCCCCGATGGCATTGGTCATCAGGTGGCCGATATGGAACGGCTTGAAGGGATTCGGGTAGGTATATTCGATCATTATTTTCTTGCCGGCGAAAAGTTTATTGGCACCCAGATTCTTACTGTTTAGAATCTCTTCAACTTTTCCGCTGAAAAACTTCTGCGATAAATAAAAATTCACAAAGCCGGTTCC
>MFVU01000022.1 GCA_001787125.1 Candidatus Nomurabacteria bacterium RIFCSPLOWO2_12_FULL_44_11 | reverse complement strand
CGCAATGGTCGCCGTCTAAGCTTTATGAACTTTATAACTTTTAACTTTATAACTCATACATGTATTTAAATAAAGCAATCATTATTGGAAATCTTACTCGCGATCCGGAAATCCGTTCGCTTCCGAATGGCACAAAAGTATGTTCATTCTCCGTCGCCACCAATCGTGTCTGGAAGGATAAAGCCGGCGCTCGACAAGAGTCCACCGATTATCACAATATTGTGGTCTTCGGCCGCCAAGCTGAGACAGTTGGGCAATACATGAAAAAGGGAAGCTCGATTTTAATTGAAGGCCGGATGCAAACGAGGAGCTGGGAGGATAAAAATTCCGGAGAGAAAAAATATCGCACGGAGATAGTAGCTGATCGCACCCAATTCGGACCCAAGGGAAACAGCGCCGGCGGAGCCGGATCTACCCCAAGCAAAGTCGAGGGGGGAAGTAAATCAAACAAGGAAGAAGTAGACACGATAGAATATCCGGAAGAGGACATTAATCCCGAAGACATACCATTTTAAATATGAGGCAAGATTATTTTTCAGCCAACAATATAAAATTCATTGACTACAAGGATATTGAAATCTTAAAGAAATTTCTCAATCCGAATGGCAAGATTGTAGGCCACCGGCGCTCAGGGGTAACCTCTAAAAATCAGCGCGCACTAGCTCTCGCCGTCAAACACGCCCGCTTCCTCGGCCTCCTTCCTTTTGTGGCGAAATAGTTAAACTCTTTCTACGTATTCTCCGGTTTCGGTGTTTACACTTATAGTATCGCCTTCATTAATGAACATTGGGGCGTTAAGGGTAGTACCATTTTCGAGCGTAATAACTTTATTGCCACCTTTGGAAGTGTCGCCACGGATAGCCGGCGGAGCTTCTTTAACTTTGAAATTCATTTTTATAGGCAGGGTGATCTTTATTATTTTTTCCTCTTCATTTTCATTAGTCCAAACCAGCGCGGTGACATTTGAATTAGCTTTTAGAAATTTAGCTGCAGTGCCCATCAGCGCTTCGTCTAATTTGAATCTGTTAGCTTTATTATTTAGATCGCAGAACCAGTATTCGCCGCGGTTAATGTATAGGAATGTTACGTCCTTTTTCTCAATATCTGCCTCCTCTGCGCTCTCCGAAACGTGAAAAGTGGCAGCAATAGTTTTGCCAGAAATTAAACTTTTAAGTTTCACCTGGTTTTGAGGTTTCCTCTGTTGAGTGCGAGCCACGTGGCTCTCGACGACTTCCGCGGGTTCGCCATCATAGATTATTATTTTTTTCTCCCGAATTTCACTGTATTGGAGCATTTTAGGCCTCTTCTTTGAATTTCGCTCTAATTTCTTTCAGGATATCGCCGGCCACTTTTTTATTTTCTTTGAGAAAAGTGCGGGTAGAATCATAGCCGACACCAAGCTTTATTTTTTCAGCTTTTTCTCCGGCTGGTAGATAGAAATAAGAATTGCCAGTTTTTTCGATAACTTTAAATTTCTCACCGAGCGCCATGATCTCTCCCTCCTTGGAAATGCCCTCGTTGTAAATAATATCGAATTCTGTCTGTTTGAAAGGCGCAGAAACTTTATTTTTTACCACTTTCACGCGAGTGCGCGAGCCCACTACTTCATCCCCCTTTTTGATTTGGGCAATTTTACGGATATCCAGGCGCACGGAAGTGTAAAACTTAAGCGCCTTGCCGCCCGGAGTGGTTTCCGGATTGCCGAACATCACACCGATCTGCATGCGGATCTGATTGATGAAAATGACAACCGTTTTTGATTTGGCAACTATGGCGGTGAGCTTGCGGAGCGCCTGGGACATAAGCCGGGCCTGCTTGCCCACATGGTATGCACCCATGTCACCTTCAATTTCATCTTTGGGCGTCAGTGCCGCCACCGAATCTACCACGATAACATCGATTTTCCCGGTGCGCACCAAGGACTCCACAATTTCGAGCGCCTGCTCGCCATTGTCGGGCTGGGAAATCAAAAGGTCATTAATATTCACACCAAGTTTTTTCGTATATTCCGGGTCCATCGCGTGTTCCGCGTCCACATAGGCGCAAATACCGCCCTTCTTCTGGGCTTCCGCTACGATGTGAAGTGAGAGTGTGGTTTTTCCGGAAGATTCAGGCCCGAATATTTCAATAATTCTGCCGCGCGGTATGCCGCCAACACCCAAAGCCATGTCCAGGCCTATCGAGCCGGTGGGAATGACATTAATATCCACTTTGGGCGCATCGCCGAACTTCATGATGGAGCCCTCGCCGAACTTGGTCTGAATGGATTTCAAGGTATCTTCCAACATTGTTCCCCCCATGGTCTTTTCCTCTTTTTTTTCTTTGTCTTTCTTTTTTAGCATATTTTTAATATATTAATTGATAATTTTTCTCATCTGTGTGGCCAAATTTATCTTCTGCTCTTATATTAATTACATTATGTCCCAAAAGCAAGGCCACGGTTTCCTCGAAATCACCTGCCATGTCTATGGAAATTTCTCGCCCGTTTAAGACGAGTTTGGTGGCGTTCTTGGCGTTGCCGCTTATCGTAAGAACACTACTTTCCGTCTTAGCGTCGTCGACCAAATTCACATTTTTTATTTTCACTCCGAATATTAAATCATAGGAGCGAAAAAAACTATACCCAAAAATAAAAATAAAAAAAAATAACACCGCCGATATTTTAAGTATTTTTTTGAAATTCTGAGTCATCAATTATTTATATTGCATTGTTGCCCGCTTCGTCGCGAGTTATTTTCTGTAGAACATCCCGCGGCTTAGCCCCATCACCCGGCCCGATTACCCCGCGTTCCTCCAGGTGATCCATCAGTCGTGCCGCACGGGCGTATCCTAATTTTAATTTTCTTTGTAAATACGACGTTGATGCTTTACCTGCCTCTATCACACATTGTCGTGCCTCTTCATACATTTCGTCATCGTCTCCACCATCATCGTCTTCTAATGAAGCTTCGAATATACTTTTATCTGCCGAAATGGACCCTGAAGTGAGGGCGATTTCTTCCGACACCTCATCCTTATATGTATCCGCTAAGTATTTCACTACTTTTTTTACTTCCGATTCGGAGATAAAAGCGGACTGTAAGCGTTCCGGTTGGGCATCACCCGAAGAATAAAGCATGTCTCCCGCACCCAATAATTTCTCTGCGCCGCCGGTGTCTAAAATGGTGCGCGAATCGACTTGCGAGGATACTTTTAGGGCAACCCTAGTCGGAATATTGGCCTTGATCAGTCCCGTAATAATATTGACTTCCGGTCTCTGGGTGGAGAGGAGCAGATGAATTCCCACTGCTCGCGACATTTGCGCCAACCGAACTATCGCCGCCTCCAGTTCTCTCGGATATGAGCTCATGATATCCGCCAATTCATCAATAATAATGACAATATAGGGCAGGCGGTCCAATCTCTCCTGCCTCTTTCCCCCGGGAGAGGTTTTCCCCCAAACGTTTTGGTGATAGGACTCTATATCCCGCACCGATTCCGCTTCCAAAATGTCATAGCGGCGGTCCATTTCTTTGGCTGCCCATTTAAGAGCCAGAATGGTTTTCTTCGCATCTGTGATGACCGGAGTCAGTAAATGGGGGATATTATTGTATAAAGTAAGCTCAACCCGTTTCGGATCAATCATGATAAATTTAAGATCATCCGGTCCGTTACGATATAACAGTGATGCAATCATTGAGTGAATAGTCACGGATTTACCGGAGCCAGTCGTCCCTGCTACCAGACAATGCGGCATTCTAGCTAGGTTTCCGAAGACGGCCCTGCCGGAAATACCTCGGCCGAGGGCAATGGTGAGCGGTTTGGCAGAATTTTGGAACTTTTCGTCCGAGAGGAGAGTAGCCAAACCGACAATCGATTTCGATTTATTCGGAATTTCTATCCCGACTAGCGACTTGCCTGGAATCGGCGCCTCGATTCTGATAGGGTGGGCAGCTAAAGCGAGAGCCAAGTCATTCTGTAATCCGACAATCCGGGAGAGTTTGACCCCTTCAGCTGGCTTGAGTGCGTAGCGAGTAACGGTAGGGCCGATAGTTATTTCATCCATCTCCACTTCAATGCCAAAATTCTGTAACGTCCGCCTTATAATATTCGAATTTGCTTTGACGTCGCCCGTATTTGGCTTTCCCTTGTCTTCTTCAAGGAGCGATAGCGGGGGAGGAGTATAAGTAGAAATTAATCCACCCCTTCTTTTTTTTATCGGAATTTCTTCTTCCTCTTTCCCGACGCTCTCCGACCGAAACATCGGAGAGGTCGGGACCCCGATCCTTTCAGGCGTCGGGGTTTCTTCCTCCTCAATATCCTCATCTTCAATAGGAGTCGAGTCCGCTGTCTCCTCCGGGGCCAACACTCTTTTGCCAGTAATTAGTTCCCATATTTTTTTAAAAAATGACAGTAATGCCAATTTGGTATCAAACATTACTAAGATTGAAATTATCAAAATCGCGCCCAGGAAAATCAAGCTGGCATATATATCAAAGAGCGAGACAAAAGGTTTTGCCAAGATTCTTCCCAGAAGCCCACCGGAATTTTTTCCCAAGGTCACATCGATTATACTCAAGCTGGATAACAAAAACACAATTCCGCTTATGGTACGCGCCCAACCGATGTTTGGCTCCTTGGATTTGAGAAATGAAGACCCGAGTAAAATAAAAAGAGCCGGGAGAAGAATATAGCCCACACCGAGCAGGTAGTGCAGTTTATCATAGACAAATCTTCCAGCTACACCGGCCGCATCAAAAGCGGACATCAAAAAAAATAGAGCGAAGACAAAAAAAACAACCGCCTTGATCCCATGCTTTGTTTCTGTTTTAAGTTTTGGAGAGTTTTCTCTGGCTTTGTCTTTTTTCTTGCCGTTTCCATTTTTCGCCATGGGAGTATTTTAACACCCTGTAGTGAATTTTGAAAATGCGCAAAGCGCGCAACTTCGTTGTTTTTTCAAAATCTACTACGGGGTTGCCTTTTTTTGTGTCCTATATATAATGGACAGATGTCAGATGCCGAAAAAAATCTAACGGACTTGCCAAAGGACATCAATGCCTCCTATCAGACAAGTTTATTACGGGCACTTCCATATGGCAAAACAGACAAGCTTGTTATGGCTCTTTATATGGTAACGGACATAATTGACAACCAGGAGCCCATCCGAAATAAATTAAGGACATTAGGGGTAGAGATTCTATCAGACACTACTTCTGGGACAAAGTTAAATCTTGCCAGAAACATACAAGCCATTTTGTCTTTTTTAGATATTGCGTTCACCATGAATATGATTTCAGAAATGAATAAAAATATTCTTGCCAATGAATTTACTAAGCTTAAAAATTCATTTGTTATCCCACAGGATAATCCGATATGGCTAGAGGAATTTTTAAAAGAAGATCCGGCGTCTGCAGTGATACTCCAAAAGGGGAGTAACAATAGATCTATCGGACATATTCAGTCGACGAGGATAGGTGTCCAAAAGGGCAGCACTTTGATGAAGGCACTGAGAGGAGTCGAAGTGTCCGATAAGACGACCAACTTGTCCGATAAGGTAAATGTCCTTGGTAATTTTAAAAAAGAAAGGAGGGAAGAGATTATTTCAATTATCAAGACAAATGATACTAGCGCTTCTGGGATTACTGGTGCTACTATCACGGACATAAAGGTGAAAGCCAAAGGGCCTCTTTTGTCTTGTGGAGAAAAGACATTGCAACGAGAACTGGTTTCCATGGTCAAGGACAATGTCCTTAAGAAGACGGGTGAAAAAAGGTGGAGTAGATACTTTTTAGCATAAAGGATACGCATTCTCCTTTGGCCCCAGTGGCTGACCACTTGCAATATTGGGGTAGCTAACACGTCAGTAGCTATAAGCCCAAGATTTGCATTTCCACTGTAAATATGCGATTATTTGGGCTGTGGGTTATCCACAT
>MFVU01000021.1 GCA_001787125.1 Candidatus Nomurabacteria bacterium RIFCSPLOWO2_12_FULL_44_11 | reverse complement strand
AAACTTGCAAACTATCCGGCTGTTACTGTCGTAGTGCCGTGCTGGAATGAGGAGAGAACGGTCTATCGAACAGTGCAGTCGCTCCTCAATTTAAATTACCCGCAAGATAAGCTTCAAATTTTTCTTATCGACGATGGTTCTACTGATAGTACTTGGGCAATCCTCAATAAATTTGCCAAATACCCGAATATTCAAATTTTTCGTAAAGAAAACGGTGGTAAATATACTGCACTCAACTTAGGGCTAGCGCATTTGGAGACGGAATTTTTCGGCTGTCTGGACGCCGACACTTTAGTGGATCCGGAGTCCTTATCGCGCATCATGAGCTACTTTGAAGGGGATCCGACGGTGATGGCGATAGCCCCCTCGGTTACGGTTTATAACCCCAAAAATTTTCTGCAAAATGCGCAAAAAGTCGAATATTTCATGGGAGTTTATTTTAAGAAAATGCTCGGGTTCTTGGGGGCGATCAACGTGACCCCCGGACCGCTAACAATTTTTCGCAGGAAGGTTTTTGAGGATTTAGGCCCTTACCGACACGGTCACAACACCGAGGATATGGAAATTGCTTATCGCATGCAGAAAAACCGCTACAGGATAGAGCACTGTAACGATGCTTATGTTTACACTGCTACGCCTTCTTCCATCGGAAAACTTTACCGGCAACGGCTACGTTGGATTTACGGTTTTATTAACAATACCCTGGATTATCGTGGCGTGTTGTTCAGAAAAAAATACGGAAACTTTGCTCTTTTCACCTTGCCAACCGGGATAATTTCAATTTTTTCGGTTAATTATCTTTTCGGGAGAATTGTCTATAATCTTTTCCATTTCCTCTCCACGAAAATTCTTGTCATAAACACGGTCGGGTGGAATTTCCCTGCGATATCTTCCAATTTTGACCCCTTCTTCATCAACGCCCAGTCCTTTACCTTTCTCGTGCTCTTGGTATATTTGCTGATAATTTTTTCCATTACCTTCGGCAGAAAAATGGCAGAAGGCAAGTGGACTTTTTCCCTGAGTGTTCTTTATTTCTTTCCCGTTTTCAGCATCATTGCTCCGTTTTGGCTGCTCTCGGCAATTTATGATACGATTATTTCCCGCCGGCCTTCCTGGCGCTAGAGCGAAGTTGAAAGTTATAAAGTTTGTAAAGTTATAAAGAAAATGATTGACTGGAAAAAATACTTGCTCGTCTTTCTGATTACTGTCAGCTTATTTTTTACCGCGGGCTTCATCAGTAATTATTTTGGCGATCAGAAAATTGATCAAATAAAATCTATTCAGGACAATATCGCGATCAGTATACTCTCTTCCGAGACGCAATTTGCACTACTACAGGAAAGTTCCTGCAAAAATGTATCCGGGTCAGTTCTCTCTGACGAGCTCGACGAACTCGGTGACAAACTAGAATGGGGGGAAAAAAACCTAGGCGTCACGACGGAGGTCACGTATCTTAAAAAATATTATTCTCTTCTGCAGATCAAGGATTATCTGTTAATGAAGAAAATTTCTGCTCAATGCAAAGTAAAATCCGCTTTTATTCTCTACTTCTATACGACAGCGGAGAATTGTTCTTTGTGCGAGAAACAGGGGATAGTGCTCTCCGCCCTGCGCGATAAATATCCGGAACTGCGAGTATATTCTTTTGATTACAGCATCGATCTTTCCGCCGTCCGAGCCATGCTTCAGATATATAAAATCAAGGACACTCTGCTCCCGGCACTCGTCATCGATGACGATGTGCTGACCGGCTTTTATAGTGTAGAAGATCTCGAGGCCCGGGTTAAAGAATCCTTTAAGCTTCAGGAAAAAAATTAGTTCTATATTCTGTTTCCTTTGAGTTTTTTCAAAAAGAGCCGGCACGAGGGTTCGAACCCCGGACATCCACTTTACAAAAGTGGCGCTCTACCAACTGAGCTATGCCGGCAAAAGTAAACTGCTTTGCTTTTGCCCCAGTCCTGTAAAGCAGGAATCGCCGTTGCGAGTGAAACGAGCAGGCGATCGGGGCGATACTTCACACTAGCACATTTATTACTTGTTTTCCTCCTCGTGGATCCGATGCTTGATTTCTCGTATTTTTTGCTTGTAGTCCGAAATCATTTTTAAGAATTTAGACACTTCTCCCGGCGGTGTTTCCCCGCCATTGCCATTTTTGTTTTTTGTTTCGGTTAGTTTTCTTCGAAAAGCGAGATATTTGTTTTTGCAGAAATTGAGAGATCGCACATAAAACCGAACAATCGCTACTAATATTAAGTGTTCGAGTTTCTTTACTTTGGCCATGGCCCCTTCCTTTATTTTCAGCAAATCCGGTATAAAGGGATGCGTCTCGTTCTGCGGGAGAACCTGCCCTTCTTTCACTAAAGAGAGCTTGCGGCTGACCATAAAGATGATAGATACAAGCGAGAGAAAAAATAAAATATAAAAGATAAGCATAAATTATTTTTGCGGGATTTCAAACCGAGTAAAGTTTCCTATTTTTATCCTCTCGCCGATTTTTTGCACGGCTTCTTCAATCAGTCCGGCTACTGTCTGCTCCGGATTTTTAATGAAAGGGCTCTCGAGAAGCGTCTGTTCGTTCTCCGGGGAAGTAGCGGCTACTTGCATAGCAATTTCTTTCGCTAGAGCTCTAAAAACTTCATTTTTTGCCACAAAATCGGTCTCGCACATAAGTTCAATCATTGCCCCGATCCTGCCTTCGCCATGCGTGTAGGCCTCGATATAACCGGCACCAAGCTCGCGGCTGGCCTTCTTTTGGGCAATTTCGGCGCTTGTCTTCTTCAGTATCGCGAGCGCCTTCTCTCTGTTACCCCCGGCTTCTTCAAGCGCGCGCCGGCACTGCATTACCGAGATGCCGGTCGCATCTCTAAGCTCCTTCACTTGTTCGGTTGTAATGTTGGGCGACATTTCTTTGGTCTATGCTTCTTTCTTCTCTGAAGTGGGGTTTGGGACTGCTAGTGTGGCTAAGCCCTCTTTGTATGCTCCAACAATTAAAGCAGTAAACAAATTGATTGATGGCACCGACGCATCATTTCCCAGTATCGGGTAGGCGATATCCTTTATGTTCGAATCCGAATTAACTAGGGCTACCACCGGAACACCGCCCCCAATTGCCTCGGTCAGGGCAATATGTTCACTGCGCGCATCTACAATATAGAGGGCGTCGGGGATTTTCTTCAAACCGACCAGGCCACCATAATATTTCACCAGTTTCTCCATTTTTTTTGCCATAACCACTCTCTCTTTTTTAGTATATTTCTCCAGGCCTCCTTCGCGGGATTCTTTACGGTAATTTTCAAGCTCGTTGATCCGGCTTTTAATTTCTCCGAAATTAGAAATAGTTCCGCCAATCCAGCGTTCGGTGACATGGGGCATGCCCAAGGTCTCTGCTCCGCTCTTGATGGCGGCTTGCGCCTCCGGCTTGGTGCCAACCAAAAGAATAGTTTTTCCTTTGGCGCCCAGACCTTTTACAAATTCCATCGCTCCACCCAGCATCTGCGATGTTTTCTCGAGATCGATAATGTCCCCTTTGTTTTTGGTGGCGTAAATAAAAGAAGAGACCGAGGGATGTCTTCGTGTTTTCGAATAGCCATAATGCACTCCGGCTCTGAACATTTCTTCTATCAGGGCCTGCCCGAAATGAATTTCATTCAGGCGGGTGTCGGCCCCTTTTGCGTCATTTTTCATTTTCTGCATGGAACTATGTTAGCAGAAACTTCGACTCTTAGCAACCTGCCTGCCGGTAGGCAGGCCCCTTATCTCTTTTGACCAAAAGGGTTTTTTCGGGTAAGATGGACTGATGAAACAATCACATCTTTTCACCAAAACCAAGAAGGAAGCTCCCACCGACGAGGTCTCTAAAAATGCCGAATTTTTAGTGCGTGGCGGCTATATTCACAAGGAAATGGCTGGGGTTTACAGTTATTTGCCGCTAGGTCTCCGGGTACTTAAAAAAATTGAAAATATTATCCGGGAAGAGATGAACCAAGTCGGCGGGCAAGAGATTTTTATGTCCACTCTGCAACCGAAGGAAAATTGGGAGAAAACCGGTCGCTGGAATGACCTGGACGTTTTATATAAAGTTACGGATGCCTCTGGTCGCGAGTCCGCTCTCGGCCCCACGCATGAGGAAATAGTTGTTCCCATTTTGAAGAACTATATAAGTTCCTACAAAGACCTGCCCGCAGCCGTCTATCAAATCCAAAACAAATTTCGCATGGAACTTCGTCCGCGGTCCGGAATTTTGCGCGGGCGAGAATTTATGATGAAGGACATGTATTCCTTCCATACCTCCGAAGATGATTTTGAGAAGTTTTACGAAAAGATGAAAGATGTCTACAAAACTATCTTCACTCGCACAGGCATCGGACACATTACTTACCTCACCTTTGCTTCCGGCGGAACTTTCTCGAAGTATTCGCATGAATTCCAGACCCTTGCTCCTACCGGCGAGGATACTATTTACGTCGATGAAGCGAGCAATGTCGCGCTCAACAAGGAGGTTTTGACCGACGAGGTTTTGGCGCAACTCCATTTAAAAAAAGAAAAATTGGTTGAAAAAAGGGCCATTGAAGTAGGCAATATTTTTGACCTTAAAACAAAATATTCCAAACCATTTGATCTCTCCTTTACCGACCAAAAAGGCGCAAAACACGTGGTTTTAATGGGTTGCTATGGAATTGGCCTAGGGCGGCTAATGGGCGCCGTGGTGGAGGCCCTAGCGGACGAGAAGGGCATAATTTGGCCCGATTCCATTGCTCCTTTTGCCGTGCACCTTCTGGCTCTAGGCGAGGAAGCGGAAATTGCCAAAGAGGCGGATAAAATTTATGAAACTTTAATCAAACACGGTATTGAAGTTTTATTCGACGACAGGGCTGAAGTTTCCGCCGGCGAAAAGTTTGCCGATTCCGACTTGCTTGGCATTCCACAGAGGGCCGTAGTTTCATCCAGAAGTTTAAAAGAAGGCGGCATAGAAATAAAAAAACGCACTGAAGAAAAAGGGAAAATAATAACTCTCGAAGAATTAATAAAAACATGTTTGAAAGATTCTACAAATTAATTTCCAATGATATCGGCATCGACCTGGGTACTTCCAATACCCTGGTTTATTTGAAAGGGCACGGCATTGTCATCAACGAGCCGTCCGTAGTGGCAGTAAATATCAAAACCAACCAAGTACTAGCCGTCGGGATGCAGGCGAAAGAAATGCTCGGCCGCACCCCGGGGCACATTAGGGCTATCCGGCCCTTAGTGGATGGAGTTATCTCCGACTTTGAAGTGACAGAGGAAATGCTCTCGTATCTTATTGGCAAGGCGGATAAAATTTCAAAAAAATTTGGCAAACCGCGGGTAGTAGTGGGTGTGCCGTCCGGCACAACCAATGTGGAAACGCGAGCGGTCTATGATGCAGCTCGCTCCGCCGGGGCGCGAGAAGTTTTTTTGGTAGAGGAGCCAATGGCGGCCGCCATCGGCATTCGGCTTCCGATTCGGGAGCCAGTGGGTTCGATGATCATTGACATCGGCGGCGGGACCACCGATATCGCGGTTATCTCTTTGGGCGGGATCGTCAAATCAAAAAATTTGAAAATTGCGGGAGATCGACTCAACAATGACATCATCTCTTATATGCGCGATGAATTTAAAATTTTAATCGGCGAGCGCACGGCGGAAATGGTAAAGATCGCAATCGGCTCGGTTCTGCCGGGGGAGTATATGGAAACAGAGGTTCACGGGCGCGATCTGTTGACCGGTTTGCCGCGTCAGGTGGTAGTAACTGATTCAGATGTCCGAGAAGCAATAACATTGTCCATCCGAGAGCTGGTAGATGGAGTAAAAGACATGTTAGAGACCACTCCGCCGGAAATACTCTCCGACATTATGCACCGTGGCATAACCCTCACCGGGGGCGGAGCGCTTCTGCCGGGGCTGGACCAGCTCCTGCAGAGGGTTCTCAAAATTCCGGTCTATGTGGTGGATGACCCGCTTTCTTCCGTGGCGCGCGGCGCGGGAATAATTTTAGATGACCTGCCTGCATATCGGGATGTTTTGATCCGAAACCAAGATGAGCTACCTCCAAGATAGAAAAGTAAAAAATAAAAAAATAATAAATATAACGATTGTGGTTGTATTATTATTTGTTTTGTTTTATTTTCGAGCAGGAATTTTCAAGGGGCTCTCATATATTTCCGGGGCCATCTTCAGGCCCGTTTTAGTGGCAGGCAATAACGTGGGCAATACATTTAGTAACATCTCTGCCTACTTTGCCTCCAAAAATTCCTTAACAAAAGAAAATGAGGATTTAAAGTTAAAATTAAGTGAAAAAGATGCCAAAATGGCAAATTATAATGCCTTGTTAGATGAGAATAATAAATTGAAAGATGTTTTGGGGAGGAAGAATGCTAAAGCGGACTTTATTGTTTCCGCAATATTAGCCAAACCTAATCAGAGCCCTTACGACACTTTAATTATTGATGCAGGGAATAATCAAGGTGCGAGTGCCGGGGATTTGGTTTTTGCGCTCGGCAATATCCCCATTGGCAGAGTGAGTGAAGTTGGCCCAAGTTCTGCCAAAGTAATTTTATTCTCGAACCCCGGGGAGAAGACCGAAGTGGTAATTGAAGGCCGCGATGTCTTCACCACGATCACTGGGCGGGGCGGGGGAAACTTTGAAATGATTGTGTCGCGGGATTTCACTCTCGAGCGTGGAGCTACTGTGGTCCTGCCGGGCATTACGCCGTATGTAGTAGGCGTGGTGCAAACAATAATTTCCGACCCCCGAGATGCCTTCACAAAGGCCTTGCTCACAAGCCCGGTGAATATTTTTGAGCTGAAATTTGTGGAGGTGGAAAAATAACCCACCCTACCCTCTCCGCTTTCAGCACCTCCCCCTATGTAGGGGGAGGAAGGGTAGGGGTAGAGAATAAAGTGAATTTATGGAGTACAAATCACAAAATCGAATATGCGTTAACTGTAAAAAGGATTTCACTATCGAGCCAGATGATTTTGGGTTTTATGAAAAGATTTCCGTCCCGCCGCCGACCTTTTGTCCGGAGTGCCGGCTGCAGAGGCGTTTGGCCTGGCGTAACGACTTAAGTTTTTATAATAGAACCTGCGATTTGTGCGGTAAAAATATTATTTCTCTTTACCATAGTGAAAAGCCGCTTACCGTGTATTGCAATAAATGCTGGTGGAGCGATAAATGGGACCCGAAAAAATACGGGAAGAATATTGATTTCTCCAGACCATTTTTTGAACAATTCCGGGAACTTCAAGATAAAGTCCCATTACTTTCCCTCATTAATGATGATGGAGTGGGGAGTTTAAATTGTGAGTATACCCAAAATGTAACTTTCGCCAGGAATTGCTATATGACTTCTATGTCTTGGTATAGTGAGGACTGCATGTATTCTTATTCAGTTGCCGGTCCAGAAACTCGTGATATTTGCGACTCCCTGGATCTTTATAATTATTCGCAAATTATATATGACGGTATATTTTTAGAACACTGCTATAACTGCCGCAGTTGTTATTATTCCACTGGGCTTACAGATTGCCTTTTTTGTTATGACTGCAAAGGATGCTCGAATTGCTTTATGTGTGTAAATTTGCGTGAAAAAAAATACTGCATTTTTAACAAACAATATACAAAAGAAGAATACAATAAAATAATAAAAAGCTACAAACTAGATACTTATTCGGGTCAAGAACAGGCAAAAAAAGATTTCACTGAATTTCTTTCAAAGCAAATAAGAAGATTTGCCAACATTAGAAACTGCGTTAACTCGACCGGTGACGGATTATATAATTGTAAAAATACTAAAAATGCCTTCATGGCACTAAATTGTGAAGACATGCATTTTCTTTGGCGCGGAAATGAAATTAAAGATAGCTACGACCTCGCGCCAGCCGGGAAAAGCTCAGAATGTTATGAAGCCCTTACCGCTGATCATGATTTTCAGGTCCTGTTTGCTATTTACTCCTTAAAAAGTCAGGAAATTACTTATACCGAAAATTGCCATTCCTCCAAGCATCTTTTTGGCTGTTCGGGAATTAAGCATGGACAATACTCCATTTTAAATAAAGAATACACTAAGGAAGAATATTTTAAATTGCGCGACAAACTAATTGAACATATGAAGAAAACGGGGGAGTATGGTGAATTTTTTCCGAGTGCGATGTCTCATTTTGGGTATGACGAAACAATGGCTCAAGATTATTTTCCTCTGACAGAAGAAGAAGCGAAAAAGCAAGGATATAAATGGTGGGGTAAATTGCAAAAAACCGAAGGGAAGGAGACACTACGATCCGAGCAAATTCCGGATTCAATCGTTGACGTTTCTGATTCTATTCTAAACGAAGTATTGGCATGCATAGAATGTCGCAGAAATTATAAAATCGTTCAAAACGAGCTCAATTTTTACAAAAAGCACTCAATTCCCATTCCCAGAAAGTGTTTTTATTGCCGAAATTCCGTAAGGTTAAAATTAGAAAATCCCTTCAAACTCTGGCACAGGACCTGCATGTGCGGTAAAGAAAACCACTTTCACAGCAAGGTTAAACCTTGCCGTGAGGAATTTGAAACAAGTTACGCTCCCGACCGACCGGAGATTATTTACTGCGAGAAATGTTATCAGCAAGAAGTATATTAATGTTATAATTTAATTAACCAGACCATGAAAGATTTTACTAATTGGCATAAAAGGAAATCAAAAATCGACCAGATAGAAAATCGTCCTTATTTTCATGAAGGTGAGGTTTGGTATACTCATTTAGGGCTGAATATTGGTTATGAACAAGACGGTAAAGGCGACGACTACTTACGCCCAGTTTTGATTATTAGGAAATTTAATCAAGATATTTGCTGGGTTTTGCCCTTAACGCATACCAAGAAGAACAATATTTTCTATGCTCAGATAACTGTTTTGAATAAACCAAGCGCAGTTATACTATCTCAAATTAGATTGATGGATGCGAAAAGATTTAGCCACATTATCGCGAAGATACCTAGTAAAGATTTTAAGTTAGTAAAAGAAAAACTCAAGGCGCTTATTCCTTGAGTTTTTCTTTATGTTTATACCCCTGCCGAAGCAGGGTCGGGCCGAAGCCATTTGTCCTTTTATTATATACCAACCAGTTAGTATTTGTCAACAGAAAAAACATAATCAAAATGAACCAGGAATATCAAGCCGAAAACCGAATATGCCACCCCGAACCAAAGCAGAGCTTGGTACGGGGCAGGAAATTGTAAAACTATGAGCTATGAACCTAAAAATGTGGTGTGTCAGAATTGTAAAGCAGATTTTACCATCGAACCGGATGATTTTGGGTTTTATGAAAAAATCAAAGTTCCCCCGCCGACTTTTTGCCCGGAGTGCCGCTTAATTAGGCGCCTTGCTTGGCGGAATGAACGTTCTCTCCATAAACGTAAATGTGCACTTTGTGGCAATAGCACGATAGCTGTTTATTCCGAACAATCGCCAATCGTAGTTTATTGCAATGAATGCTGGTGGAGCGATAAATGGGACGCAATGGATTATGGTGTTGACTTTGACGAATCGCGGCCGTTTTTGGAACAACTTTTTGATTTAATGCATAAAGTACCAGCCGTAAGCCGTTTTGGTTTATATACAAGTTTAGTGAATTCAGAGTACACAAATATGGTTGGTTATCTCAAGAACTGCTATTTAGTTACTCATAGTGACTACAATGAAGATTGCGCTTATGGTAGCAACCTTACAAATTCAAAAGATTGTATTGACACTTATTTTGTTCATAAGAGCGAAAATTGCTACGAGATAACAAATACGCACAAAAGTTACAATACAATGTTTTCAGTAGATTGTATGCACTGCTACAATCTTTTATTTTGTAAAAATTGTACAGGGTGCAGTGATTGTTTTGGGTGTGTTAATCTTGTAAATAAAAAATACCATATTTTTAACGAGCCATACACCAAAGAAGAGTATGAAGAAAAACTCAAAGAACTATATCCTTCTACTCACGAAAAAATCAAAATAGCTTGGAAAAGAGCGCAGGAGGTTTGGATAAAGTACCCTCAAAAATATATGCACGGAATAAAAAACAAAGATGTTTCTGGGGATTACATTTTTAATTGTAAGAACGTCAAGGATTCTTATTTTTGCGGGAAACTGGATGATTCACGATACTGCATGTTAATTACGCCCGAAGAATCAAGAAGTTCCCATTGTTATGATTTCACACATTTTGGAGTTAATTCCGAATTATTGTATGAATCACTAATGTCTGGGTGGTCTTCCCGATTAAAATTTAGCTGGTTTGTAACTATTTCTGGCCAGGATATTGAGTACAGCATGTGGTGTCTAGACAATAAAAATCTTTTTGGCTGTGTGGGTGTAAAGAAAAAACAGTACTGCATTCTAAACAAGAAATATTCAAAAGAAAGATATGAAGAACTTCGGGAAAAAATTATTAAACATATGCAAGATATGCCATATATTGATGAAAAAGGGAGAATTTATAAATACGGAGAATTTTTTCCAATGGAAGCAAGTCCTTTCGGCTACAACGAGACCGCGCATATCTACTTTCCCCTAACCAAAGAGCAGGTATTCGAAAGGGGATATGTTTGGCGAGAGCCCGATGAACGCAGCTACGCTATAAATGAAGAAACAAAAGCTTGTGAACACGAAGGAAAATGTATGCATAACTGCTCTCTAGCTTTTCGATTTATTCCGTCTGAATTGCAATTTTATAAAAAACACGACCTGCCTCCACCTAAGTTATGCTTTAACTGTCGCCACGCAAATAGAGTAAGTCAAACTAACTCTCCGAAATTCTGGCACCGAACTTGCATGTGCGATAAGACACATGCGCATCATGCTGGGAAGTGTGAAGTGGAGTTTGAGACAAGCTATGCACCCGAGCGGCCAGAGATAATTTACTGTGAGAAATGTTATCAGCAGGAAGTATATTAATGTAAGTAATCGATTACGTAACAACATGAAATTTGAGATAATAAAAAAATTGTCCGCCCAAGGCGGATCCGCCTCTGGCGGAAGAAAAAATCTGGCTCGCGCCGGGGTGATCACGACCGCCCATGGGGAAATACATACCCCGGCTTTTGTGCCGGTGGCAACCAAGGCATCGGTGAAGGCGCTTACGCCCGAACAAGTAGCTGACTTGGGGGCGGAAGTGGTACTTGGCAATACTTATCATTTATATTTACAGCCGGGAGATGAACTGGTAGCCAAAGCGGGAGGGCTTGCGAAATTTATGAACTGGCGGGGCTCGCCCCGCGAAGCTTTAGCGAAGTGGGGACCTACGATGACGGACTCCGGCGGGTTCCAAGTTTTCTCATTGGGCGCTGCGTTCGGCAAAGAGCTAAGTAAAGTAGTTAAAATTACGGATCCGAGCTTAATGATTCCGGAGCGGTTTGACGATTCACTTGCGCCGCGGCTGGCAAAAATAGGGGAGGACGGAGTTTCTTTTAAATCACATCTCGACGGCTCAATTCACTACATTACTCCGGAGAAATCGATCCAAATACAGCATAACCTGGGTGCCGACATAATATTTGCTTTCGATGAATGTACCAGCCCGGCTGAGGATTTACGTTACCAGGAAGAAGCCCTAGTCCGCACGCATAATTGGGCAAAGCGGAGTTTAACTGAGCACCAAAAGCTTTCCACCTCGCCCGATGCTTTTGCTCAGTCGCAAACGGAGAAAAATGGAAATCACTTAACATTACTCCACCCTTCGGGCGGAACCTTCCGTCTGCGTGATTCCCATTTTTCTCCTGCCATTTTTGGTATCGTGCAAGGTGGTCGGGATGAAAACCTGCGCAAAAAATCAGCTGAATTTATGGCTAAATTAGAGCTTGCCCGAACCGACGGAAGTCGAGGCGGGTTTGATGGATTTGGCATTGGCGGCTCATTTGCCAAAGAAGATATTCATACTGCCGTACGTTGGGTGAATGAAATCCTGCCGGAAGGGAAGCCCAGGCATTTGCTCGGCATTGGCGAACCGGAAGATTTATTTCCGGGAATTGAGAACGGAGTGGATCTTTTTGATTGTGTGGCGCCGACGCGTAATGCCCGCAACGGCACGCTCTATACCAGTGGGGGAAAAATAAATATCACCAACGCCGAATTTCGGGAAGATTTTAGTCCAATCGAAAAAAATTGCGGATGCTATACATGTAAAAATTACTCCCGCGCATACTTATGTCATCTCTTCCGCGGCAAGGAAATGCAAGCTGGCACGCTTGCCTCAATTCACAATTTATATTTCATTATTAATTTAGTTAAAAAAATCAGGCAGTCCATCTTAGACGAGAATTTTTTTGAGTTTAAACAAAATTTTCTCCAAAAATATAAATAAGTGTGCTAGAATTCTAATTACATGCATTATCTGAAAGATACCGATTTAACTCCGGCCCAAATCAAACAAGTTCTCGCCTTGAGCGCAGAGGTAAAAAAGTACCCCGCGCGTTTTGCTTCCCGGCTCAAAAACAAAACAGTGGCGCTCCTTTTCGAAAAGGCCTCCCTCCGAACCAAATTCACTTTGCAAATCGGCGTGGCCGAAATGGGCGGCTACTCGGTCTTAAATGACGGTCGGATTCCGGACCGGGAGCCCATTGGCGACATTGCCCGAAATTTGGAGAGATGGACGGATATAATTGTCGCTCGAGTGTATGCCCACAGCACCCTCGAGGAACTTAAAAATTATTCGAAGGTGCCGGTAGTCAATGCGCTCTCCGACTTGTATCATCCCTGTCAAGTGCTGGCGGATATGCTTACTCTAGAGGAGCATTTTGGCTCTCTTCGGGGACTCAAACTGGCCTTCGTGGGCGATGGCAACAATGTAGCCAATTCATTAATGCTCACTTGCGCCAGTTTGGGTCTACATTTCCGTATTGCCACGCCGAAGGGTTATGAAGCCAACCCTAAAGTAATAAAGGAGGCCCAGAATTTAAACAAAAAAAGCAAAGGGACACTGCTTGTAACCAATAATATTGAAAATGCAGTGCGGGGAGCAGATGTTATTTACACCGATACTTGGGTTTCGATGGGGCAGGAAAAAGAAGCGGATACGCGACGGAGAATTTTTGCTCCCTATAAAGTTACCGAGCAGATGTTTAAATTGGCCAATCGCGGCACCGTTTTCATGCACTGTCTTCCGAAGCACCCAAATGAAGAAGTTACGGAAGATATTTTTGAATCAAAAAGGTCTTTGGTCTTCGAACAGGCGGAGAATCGCTTGCATACTATCAAAGCGCTGCTTAATTTTTTAGTTAACGGCGCTTAAACCCATTTACTTTTTTATTTATAGTGGTATACTGATTTAAACTTTTATGGCAAAAAGAAAACTGCGAAAGAAACGCAAACCGAGGAGACCGGCAAAAAATTGGAGAAAATTTTGGAAACTTGGTATCGATGAATTCAACACCGAAATTTTCGGCGTGAACAAGGACGGCGATCTCACCGCCACCGAGGGCCACCATATCTACAATCTAAACGATTTGGCGCAAAAATATGGCACTCCGCTCCAGATTCTTTTCCCGTTCATTATCGAGGATCGGTTGAAAGACCTCATCGGCTATTTTCAGGCCTACATGAAAATTTATGGTTACCGGGGAAAGTTCTTTTATCACTACCCGATGAAAGTGAACCAAAACAAGGAATTTATCTTGCCGCTTCTTTCGGAAGGGGCGAACTTGGAAGTAACTTCGGCCAACGAACTATGGATAGTGAAAAAACTTTGGGAAGGTGAAAGGTTCAATACAAAAATTCGAGTGTTTTGTAATGGTCCAAAGACCCACCAATATCTTGATCTCATAGAAGAACTACGCGGCAAAGGCATGAATATCGTGCCGATTATTGAATCCAACGAAGAAATTGAGAGAGTGTCCAAGCTTAAAGGGGATATCGGTGTCCGGGTGGATCTCAACTTCAAAGCCGATACGCATTGGGATAAAAAGTTTGACCGCTTTGGTCTTTCCGAGCGAGATGCCCTTAATCTAAGCAAGATCAAGAATTTGAAGGTGATGCACTATCATATGGGTTCGCAAATCAAGACCCAAAAAAGCATCCTGGACGCGGTGAAGCACGGCTTTGGTATTTACCGCGAGCTTCAAAAAACGCATCCAAGTTTGGATACACTGGACATCGGCGGAGGGTTCGGGGTGCCGTATGAGAAGAAAAAGTTTTATACCGCTAAAATTGTTTCCAGTAAAATAATCAAGACCTTGAAAAGTCTCTCGGACAAGGCCGGTATCAGGCACCCAAATTTGGCCATAGAATGGGGACAATACATTGTGGCCCCGGCCCAAGTTACTTTATACAAGGTGCTCTCCGAAAAGGGCATTCCAAAAGCCAACGCAGTTGCCTGGTATATCGTCGATGGCAGTTTCATGAACGATCTCAAAGATACCTGGGCAATTCACCAGAAATGGCACGTTATTCCGGCGAATAATATGCATACGCCCCTCAAGCGTACCTGGCTCGCTGGCAGCACCTGTGATTCGGATGATAAATATACCGAAGGTGGAAATTACATTCTCCTGCCGAAGTTACGCGAGGACGGAGATCAGCTGGTAGCGGTTTTAGATACTGGCGCTTACCAGGATGCTCTTTCTTCGCATCATTGCTTGCTCGCTTTGCCGATGAAGATAATCGCCAAGGATGGCACTGTCAAAATTGCTCGCCGGCGCGAGAGCCCGGACCAGATCGGCAAGCTTTTCGGCTGGACCAACGGCGACCACAAGTAGTTGAAACCTGCCTGCCGCAGGCAGGGTTATAAAGTTCATAAAGTCAAAAGTGAAAAAAATATCTCCAATTTTTATCCTAATTATTTTTTTTGTGGCTGGATTTTTTCTTCTGCGTTATGGACCAGCGCCGGAACTTAAAATCCAAGAAATTCAGTATGTAACCTTGGGCGATGTCAAAGTAAAAGTCGACCTCGCCCTGACGCCGGAGGAGCAGGCAAGGGGACTCAGCGGGCGGGTATCCTTGGGTGAAAATGAAGGCATGCTTTTTGTCTTTCCGGCGCTAGGCAGGCACTTTTTTTGGATGCGGGATATGAACTTTGCGATTGATATAATTTGGATAGATGAAAACCAGAAAGTTATATATATCGAAAAAAATGCAAGCCCCGCCAGTTTCCCGAATTCTTTCGGCCCGAATGCCGACTCGAAATATGTCCTGGAAGTTAATGCCGGCTTTGCCGATTTGCATTACTTAAAAGTAGGGGACGAAGTGCAGTTGGATTTTTAACAAGGTTGTAGTATAATAATGCTAGTCCTGTATTGGATGCTACTCTTCTGGCTTTGGTCGGAGGGGAGGAAAGTCCGAACACACAGCTCCGGCTTCGGTCGGAATTAAACGTAGTGGGTAACGCCCGTCCGGCGCAAGTCGCGAGGTGCGAACAGTGACGAAACCCTTCAGTGGGAGTGAAACGGGGCCGACGTAAAGTCGTGCCCTCCGACCCTTAAGTTTTCTTGAGGCGTCGGAGCAAAATCCTTACGCGTGTGCAAGATCGTGTCCCTCACCAATTTTTACAAATTGGTGAGGGAAGAATCGCTTGAGTCCGGGAGCAATTTCGGACCTAGATAAATTGCATCATCCCGCCCTTGGCGGGAAACAGAATTCGGCTTATAGATACAGAACCAAACACGAAAAACCCTCTCGCAAGAGAGGGTTTTTCTATTCAAGTTGCTTTTTAATTAAAACTATGCTATACTCCCCCTGTGAGCGTGAGGTTAAACTCACACTTTTATCGTAACAATGTATGTGCCGCAAAACCCGCCGCAAGGCGGGTTTTGTTTTGTGAAATACGCTTATTTTTGTTAAGATATTGATATGTTACAAAAACGCATTACTCCCGTTGAGCCACATGATGATAATTGGCACTATTTGAATTATCGAGACGAGCTGCATACCGAAAGCTATGTGGAATGGAAATATTTTAATTTCATTCAAAAAGACTTAGCCGGTTATATTATTTACTATATGCTTGACCCTGAAAAGAAAACAAAACTCGGGGGCGGGCGCTTGGTAGTGAGGATATTGAAGGACGGTGTGTTGTATGGCATGGTGAAGAAAATTGATATGGATAAAATAGAAGTTGACGACATTTCTGCGTCGTTGCGAATGGATAATGCCAGAATCATCGAGAAAGATACATATCATTATGAAATTAATTGTAAGGCCGACGACGTTTCGTGGAATTTAAATTACAAACAACATAGCCCTTCAATCGATTCATTTTCCGATATCCACAGCGGGCTAATGCGTTGGGAAAAATTGAGCATTTGGAGTGGAAAGAAGATATAACTGTCGGAGTGGAAATTCCATACCATACTATTTTTTCTTCAAAAAATGCGGAGTATGAAATAAACTTTTCTACTAAGCTTGTTACAGCAGATAGCCCAGGAATCAAAGTCCACCCACTCCTACCTGAAGTTTTCGTTTCTGAACAAATAGTTGAATATGAGGGAAGTGTATCAAAAGGAGAGGAGACCCTCCATACTTTTAAAGGACGTGGATTTCAAGAATGGCCTGGAAAGACCTGGAAAAAAATACCATTAAATTTTTGATCTAGATATTTCTTTCTCGATTTCTATCAAACGATTATATTTAGCCATCCGCTCTGGGCGGGTAGGCGCTCCGGCTTTGATGAATTCTGCTCCGACAGCCACCGAGAGGTCGGCAATAAAACTATCCACTGTTTCTCCGGAACGATGCGAGACAAAAATTTTAATATTATTTTCCCTCGCTAATTTTATCGCTGCCAAGGTTTCCGACAAGGTGCCTATTTGATTAGGTTTAATTAAAAGTGTATTGATGGATTTATTTTCTATAGCTTTTTTGATTAATTCCACATTGGTGACGGTCAGATCGTCACCCACGATATTTATTTTTCCGCCCAGTTTTTTATTCATCTGTGCAAATCCTGCAAAATCCTCCTCGTTGAGCCCGTCCTCGATAGAAATAATTTCATGCTTCCCGCATAATTTTTCATACATTGAAATCATTTCTCCTGCATTAAGCATTTTTCCCTCAATCGCATAATGTTCATTTTTCCAAAAACTGGATGCGGCGACGTCAATCCCTAGTTTAACTTTTTGGGTATCGTATCCGGCGGCAGAAATTGCTTTTCCCAAATACTCCAGAGCTTCTTCATTCGACTTGAGCTTCGGCGCAAAGCCGCCTTCATCACCGAGCTCTATTGATTGTCCGTTTTGTAAAAGCAAATCCTTCAGAGACACAATTATTTTTTGAGTCACTTCGACTTTTTCCATTATGGTATTAAATCCAATTGGAATTAATAAAAATTCTTGAAAGGCAAGGCCATTTTTAGCATGCTTGCCGCCGTTTAAGACATTGAAAGCCGGTTCGGGTATTTTGTATTTTCGTGCGTTTTCATCTCTAAAATATAAATTTGCCAAATGTTCGTAGAGCTCCAAGTTCCTTTCCTTCGCGGTTGCGCGAGCGAATGCAAGGGAAACCCCCAATATAGCATTCGCCCCCAAGCGGGATTTATTTTTCGTGCCGTCTAATTTTATTAGTAATTCATCCAATGCTGTCTGATCCACTTCTTTTCCCATCACCGCTTTTACAATTTCCTCATTAACATTTTTTATTGCCTTTTGCACTCCCTTGCCATCCGGATCTCGGAGCTCGCAGGCCTCGTGTCTCCCCGTGCTCGTGCCGGACGGAACAGAAGCACTACCCAGAGCACCGCTTGCAAGCAGACAAGTGGCCAATAGGGTAGAGTTTCCGCGCGAGTCAGTAGTTTCCTCCGCTTTTATTGACGATATTTTAGGCATTTTTATAGAAGATTTATATGAGTGCTGCGGCCCATGTGCTCCTCCGCTTCGATTATAATTTTCTTCATCATGGCCACGGCTTCCACCGGGTATTTGCCGATGGCTGTCTCTTCCGAGAGCATTACTGCGTCGGATTTTTCCAGAATTGCATTGGCTACATCGGTCACTTCCGCCCGGGTTGGCACAGGATTTTCCGTCATGGAAATTAGCATCTGGGTCGCGGTTATGACCGGTTTGCCGGCGGCCTTGCATTTCTTGATAATCATATCCTGCACGAAGGGAATTTTCTCTAACGGGACTTCATTGCCCAGGTCGCCGCGGGCAAGCATAACGGCATCTGCCACTGCGATGATTTCATCAATGGAATTCAGGGCGTCCTGGCACTCAATTTTCGCGATAATTTTTTGGGTTCCGGAAAACTCTTGGATCGCTGCCCGGCACGCTTCGATTTCTTTAGCACTTCTTACGAAAGAGAGAGCCAGGTAGTCCACTTTGCGCTCAATGCCGAATTGGGCAAGTTCTCGGTCCCGCTCGGTAAAACCAAATTTCGTTTTGTCATAGGTATGTCCGTGCGCTCCGCTCACCCGGGGTCCGGGTAGGTCCTCAATTATCGGGATACGCACGGATAGTTCTGCCGCCAGCTCTCTAATCAAAGTAATGTGAGGACCTTTTTCTTCCTTGTCCGCCCAGGCGAAATTAAGCCGAGCCGCACTCATGCCGTTCTCAATCATTTGTTTGAGAACTTCTTTTTTAGCTGACGCCGGACCAATAGTGGCGATAATTTGCGCGCGAGACGTCCTCTCTTTAGGAAGGTTACGAATGATATCCTGCACTTCCTTTCCCAATTTATGTCCGTTCTCATCCAGCGTATAAATCATCACGGCTCCGAAGGGGAACTCTGTGTCCGCAATATCCTGATCTGAAATATTTTCAATATATTTAAGAAGCGAGCGCAAGGAATTTCCATGGGCTACCACCAAAACATTTTTGCCCTCCAAAACCAGGGGCAGGATTTTTTCAAAAAAGAAAGGCACCGTGCGATCATAGACCGTCTTAAGCGACTCCCCGTTAGGTATTGGATAATCCCACCCCCGGCGTAATTTTTTAAATTCCTCCGCGCCTAAAATTTTCTCCATTTCCCACTTGTTTTTGCCGGTATATTCTCCGTAATCGCGCTCGTTTAAGGCGGCGGAATGCTCGGTCGGCACACTGTGGCGCTTGCAAATATCGAGCATGCAAGACATTGTTTCAATGGCCCGAACCTGCATCGAAGTGAACGCATAATCGATGGTCACGTCCTTGATTAGAAGCCCCATGTCTTCGGACTTTTCAAATCCGTAACCCGAAAGATGAATATCCCGAATCCCGGTCCATATCCCGAGCTCGTTCCATTCGGATGCATGATGTCGCGCTAAAATAAGTTTGCCCATTTTTTCTCCCATTTTTTTTATTTATTCACTTTATTTCTCGGGACCCGTCCCTCAAAAAAATCAATAATGTTATTCGCCACTATCTCCGCCATTTCTTCACGCGATTCGAGTTGGGAAGAGGCAATATGCGGGGACAAGACCGTATTGGACAGCTTCACGAGTCCCTTGGTAAGTTTCGGTTCAAACTCAAAAACATCTAGTCCCGCACCCCGGATCCTTCCATTTTGTAATGCTTTCACCAAGGCCTCTTCATCTACGACCGGTCCGCGGGAAGTGTTAATCAAATAGGCAGTTGGTTTCATTTTTGCCAGGTTGTTTTTGTTGATCAAGTGATGGGTGGTCGGGAGTAGGGGAACATGAATGCTCACGGCATCGGCGAGTGCCAAGGCCTCATTCACCGAGCTTACAAATTGCGCACCACATTCTTTTTCAATTCTTTCGTTACGTACTACATCGTAATAAATTATTTTTACGCCGAAGCCAGAAGAAAGCTTGCGTGCAAATCGCTCGCCGATGCGGCCAGTGCCGATCACCGCTACGGTTTTGCCATTTAGTTTGTCTCCCATGAAAAGCATCGGGTCCCAGCCCTGATACTTGCCAGCTCGGACGAACTGATCAGCTTCGGCCAGCCGAGCCATTATGGCGAGGAGAAGTGCCACTGCGTGCTCAGCCACGCCATCTACGTAATCACCCGGTGTATTGGTGACGGCGATATTTCTTTTTGTGGCCTCTTCCAAATCAATATTGTCAAAACCGACGGAGTAATTCGCAAAAATTTTTACCGTAGGGACGGCATCGAATACGGCACTGTCTATCTTATCGGTCAGGAGGGGAACGACGACATCATAATTTTTCTTTTTTAATTCTTCGATTAGTTCTGGCTGGGTCGGGGGTGTCTTGTATTTACCAACCGTCACATCGTATCCTTTTTCCTTAAGTATTTTGATGCCGTTTTCTGGTATTTGCCTGGTGATAAAAATACTCTTCATACCCATATTTTACTAGAAGTTAGTTCCAAAAGACAGCCCAAACCAAAAACCACCCAAAATAAACTAAGGAGCGGTTTTTGGTTTGGGTTCATCAAAATTTCACACCGTTTACATCTTGTGCGTTTCCGGACTCTTGAAACAGCAATCAATCGCTTTTTTCCCGCTTCCGCATGGGCACATCTCACCCTTGCCGCAGCACTCCACATAGGACTTACCGGATCCGCAGGGGCAAGTCGCTTTTAACTTTTCATAAATTGTTTGATCTGCCATATTATTTTAGAAGTTACTTGTCTAATTTTAATTTACAACCGCCGACCTTTGGCACATTATAGCATAAAATTAAATGTGTTAAAATGGGACAATGGTAAAGATCAACATATACATTGACGGGAATAATCTATACAGGTCAGCTAAAGAGCTTGGGTTTGAAATTAATTATAAGAAACTTAGAGGGTGGCTTGGACAGAAATATGAGGCGGCCAGTGTTTATTTGTTTATTGGACTAGTACCCGAAAGAGTAAAATTTTATGAACATTTACAGAGTTGTGGTTATATATTAGTTTTCAAACAAACAGTTTCTGTGGGAGAAAAAATAAAAGGAAATTGTGATGCAGAACTTGTATTAAAAACCGTCTCTGATTTTTACACCAAATCTTTTGATTCCTGTATTCTTATAACTGGTGACGGGGATTTTGGATGTCTCGTGGAGTTTCTCAAAGATAATAACGTTATTAGCAGGGTTATCGCCCCAGATGAAAACAAATGTTCTATCTTAATTAGAAATAAAAATCTAGAGATTACATTTTTGAACGAACTTTATCATAAATTCTCAATTAAGATTTAAAAAGAAAAAGCCCCCGATGCAGACGAATCTGCATAAGGGTCTTTTTCATAATGATACATATATTATACACGAACGCTCATTTGTATGTCAAGGCGAGGATTTGATAAAATAGTTTTATGAAGAGAATTGAAATTGCGGGAGGCGTAGTGCATACAGTGCCGGCGGATTTGCGAAGGGCGCTTTTTTCTAGCCCGCGAGCCCTAGCGGCATGGGAAGACATTACTCCACTCGCGCGCAATGAATGGATTTGCTGGGTAGTGTCGGTAAAGAAAAAGGAAACTAGGATTCAACATATCCGGCGGGTTCACACTGAACTTACAGAAGGCAAGCGCCGTCCCTGCTGCTGGGCCGGGTGCACACATCGCTAGGGAGTTTTCTTCCTTCTCTTTATTATACCTACGATACCTATAATGACTGCTAGTAGGCCCATCAGCTGCCCGCCTGGGCTGTCATCAAATTCACCATAAACAAAGAAAAATGCACCGAACAATATTAAGATTCCAAAGCCCAACAATTTGATTTTATTCATATAAGGAAATATATAGCAGAATTAAGTATGTGGAATGGTGCAGTAATTAATCCAGGGATGTATTTTTTTTCGCAACTATCCTAATCAATTCTTGCCAATAAAAGTAACCTATTATCGGAAAAACTAATGCGGTATATAATCCAGGATAATAACCGCCAACCTCAAATGCTTTATAAAAGTGATGCAACTCGTAAATAAAAATAAGTCCTGGAATGAACATCAGCCATAGACGCCACTTTTCTCCTTTTAGCATAAAGTAGCCAATTATAAGTAAAAACCAAAGCATAACTTGAAAAAGGATAAATAGTGCTTGCATTGTAGGTAATGTAGCCAATTTCCCAAACATAAAATCTAAATGGGGGTCAATGTTAGAAAATCCCCTAATAATTTCCTCTAAGCCGTGAGCAATGAAAACAATAACAGATAGTAGAAATATGTTTTTAAGTTTTTCTGAAATCATTTTAATAGCTAAACAAGGGTAACCCTTGATAATTATTTCTTCCAATCCTTGATCTGTAATCCTCCGCGGATTTTTTTGATGACTACTTTTTGTTTTTCGTGCCCACGCCCGCCATCGCGAGCCTGAAGAGCATTTTCTAACCTATTTTCAAGAAATCGTCTGCCAAAACCTGTTTTAAAATATTTTTCCCTCATTATAGCATCCATTTTATTTTCACATGCTTCGTAATAAATTAACTTAAATGGGCGACGATTTCTTGTTGAAATAACTTTACCATCGTTATATTCACTTTCTCTCTTTTTTAAGTCTGTAGCGTAACCCACATACAATTTATTATCTATTTTACTCATTAATACATAAGTATAAAACATATCATGCTCGCTCAGGCGAGGCGGGCGGGCAGCCAAGTTTGGCTAAAAACTCCACTGGCAAAGAAACACTTAAGCTGTTGCCGCTCCGGGTAATTTTGCGAATATTTCTTTTTGAAAATTTTTTAGCCATATCCTTATATATGTCATGACATAAATACTGACATAAAAGAAACCATTGTAGCCATTATACCATTCTTTCCATGTTATAATAAAACTTGTTTATGAAAAGTATCTCAAATAATCCAGTCGTATATCTTTGGCGAAAAATGTATTTTTATGCTCAAGATAGGCGTAAAAATATCATAGCAGCGACTACGATGTTTATTGTTGCGAATATCGCTGATGCGGCGCAGCCGCTTATTTTTGGATATTTTCTAAATTACATTCAAAAAAATGGAATAACAAAAGAAAATCTTATCAACTTATTTTTTATACTACTTCTTTTCCTTGCATCCGAGGTTATTTTCTGGACATTCTGGGCACCTGCTAGAATTATCGAACAAAAAACCGCTTTTATAACCAAAAAAAATTACAAGGAATATTTACTTCGCGGAACTATGGCCTTGCCTTTATCTTGGCACACCGACCATCATTCAGGGAACACAATAGATAAAATAGAAAAAGGCACCAGCGCAATATTTTCTTTCTCGGAAGAGACTTTTATGTTTATCCAAGCATTTGTTCGGTTGGTTATTTCTCTCGGCGCTCTAATATATTTAGATCTATACGCTTCCTTTATGGTAATAATCATATCCGCCTTTATTTTCTTCATAATGTTCATTTACGATAAAAAATTAATACCTGGATACAGAGTTGTTAATCAATTAGAAAATAAAATATCCGCTAAAGTTTATGATGTGATAAGCAACATCACGACAGTCATTATACTACGCATAGAACACCTTGTTTTTAAAGCTATCAGTAAGTCCATTGATACTCCATTTTTGCAGTTTAAGAAAAATATCATAAATAATGAAATGAAGTGGTTTTGGGCGGCAACTCTCGGGCAACTCTCGGTTATTTTAACCATAGGCATTTATCTTTTTTCCAACGTGAGTAAAGGAAATATCATTTTGATTGGTTTTGTCTATATTTTATATAGTTATGCATCAAAAGTCAGGGAAACATTTTTTAGTTTTGCCCAACTCTACAATGACGCCGTAAAATGGCGTTCCAATATATCAAACGCCGAAGAAATATCAGCGGACTTTCTAAACACTACACTGCTGGAAAATAGATACTTACCTAAAAACTGGTCCTTGATTGAAATTAAAGATTTATCCTTCTCATATCACAACGAGACAGATGCTGACTTACACTTGGATGATGTAAATATTGATTTTAAGAGAGGAGAAAAAATTGCGGTGATTGGCGAAAGTGGCGGTGGCAAGACGACTTTCCTAAAAATATTTCGTGGACTTTATTTACCAAAGAGCATAATTCTCTGTATTAACGATAAAGAGTGCGGAGATGATTTAAATATAATAAGTGATTCCATTTCTTTAATACCACAAGACCCAGAGATTTTCTCTACTACTATTAGGGAAAATATTACACTGGGTGTGGATTATGAAGATAGGGAGATAAGAAAATTTACGGACATGGCTTCATTCACGGAAGTAATTTCCCGACTACCTAAAGGTTTGGAATCCAGTATCGTGGAAAAAGGAGTGAATTTAAGCGGAGGCGAAAAACAGCGCTTAGCGCTCGCGCGTGGGCTTTTAGCCTCCAAAGACAAAGATATTATTCTTTTAGACGAGCCAACAAGTAGCGTAGATTTTCATAATGAACTTAAGATTTATGAAAATATTTTTTCAAGCTTGCCAGACAAAACTATTATTTCCTCTATCCACAGGTTGCATTTACTTTCACTTTTTGATGATATTTTCTTTTTCAAAGATGGCAAAATTGTTGCGAGAGGAAATCTTGAACAATTAAAAGAAAAGTCAAAAGATTTCAAAAAACTTTGGGCGAAATATATAAAAACTCAGAATCAATAAAAAAGCTATTTTCTGAATTGAAAATTAGGGGCATTGTCTGCATGTCCCTGACCAGCCAGAGTAGATATCGCTGGGACGCGAGCCCAAAGGGAAGCATCCGGTTACTCCGGTTCGCACTCCTGACAAATAGTAGTCCCCAGAACAGCGGTACAAGGAACCACATCCCGTAGGGATACACTGACTATTTTTGTTTCCACCGCCCCCACTACTATCTCCAGTATAGGAGGGAGCTGTATCAGTAAAAGTGGTTATATATATTATAAAGATTATCAAAAATATTAAAAAAATAGCTATTCCCAGACCGTTATTCTTAACAGGTGCTGGTTGGATAGTTGAGTTGGCAGATTGTGCCGCTGCGACAATTTTCTTTCGCGTATCATCTTCCAATCCGCCGAATGCAATATAGAGAAAACCTCTCCAAACTCCTTTTAAAATTAAAAAATACAGGACTAATCCTCCCACCATATAAATAATATAAATACCATTTTTCTGTAATATATCGCCAACATTTTTTTGTGATATATCAATATTTAGATAACCCTTATAAAAAATAATAGCGACAACAAAGAATGGAAGTAATAGAAAAAATACCTTCGCCACCCTATAATACCATTTTTGTTCCAAAGATGATTTTTTGATTGACATATTTTCTAACTATAAATCATTATACAACAATAAAAACAAAACCGCTAACTGGCTCCGGGGGTAGGGATCGAACCTACGACAAATCGCTTAACAGGCGACCGCTCTACCGCTGAGCTACCCCGGAATATTAAAATAAAAAAGAACAA
>MFVU01000020.1 GCA_001787125.1 Candidatus Nomurabacteria bacterium RIFCSPLOWO2_12_FULL_44_11 | reverse complement strand
AAACTCGTTGTGGAGAGAATTTAAATTACACTTACAACTTTCTTCACCATTGTCTTGCCGTGGAAAGAAGTTTTGCGTTTGGAGCCGAATTTTACGGTGCCGGGTTTGAGGGCAAAGAGGGTATGATCCCGGCCGACGCCTACATTCGTGCCGGCCATGATTACTGTGCCGCGCTGGCGCACGATAACTGAGCCCGGATTTGCCCGCTCGCCGTCAGCCAACTTCGTTCCTAGATACTTTGGCTGTGAGTCCCTTAAATTTTTGGCTGTGCCGCCGGCTTTTCTATGTGCCATATGTGCATAAATTAAAATTATGCTATCATGCCAGTATAAATTATTTCATGCAGAAAATCAAGCCAAAAATTACTAACTGGATCGAGAGCGAGACAGGGAAGGATATTTTGGTAATTTTGATCGTTATTTTGGTTGGTTTGGGCTCATTTGAGCTCGGCCGGCTCTCCAAAGGAGTTAATTCGGGCGGCCTAAAAGTGGAATATCCTGAAGGGGAGCAAGCCCAAAATCAGGCCGCTAGCGGCATTTCTGCCTTTGAATATGCTAAGACCCAAGTTGTACCAAATAACGCCCAAAAGGCCTTTTTTGCCTCATCTCGAGGGAGTAAATACTATCCAGTCGGTTGCGCCGGGGGGAAGAGTATCAAGCAAGAAAACCGGGTCTATTTTTCAACCAAAACGGATGCAGAAAGGGCAGGGTATGAGCTTTCTAGCTCATGTTAGGTAATATAGGGGCACGTCGCACAATATATGTTGGGGGTTATTGAAAATTCACCGTAGGTGCAGCGTTATCAAAATCCGTGGGCATGCCGTCACGAATTCGTTTCATGTTGTTGATAAAACCCTGCCAGAAAATATCAATGAAAATATCGTTCCAAAGGTAAGACGCCGGGCGCTTCAGGTAGTCATTCCAGACGCTCCGACTGGAATCAGCTACGTAGCTGAAGTTTCCCTGGCTCTCGGGGCTCTCGACGACGGCTTGAATGCTGATCTTAAAATAACTGATAACCAAAATAATGATTACACCCAAAAGTAACACTCCGAGTATGCTGATCCCTCCAAAGTATCTGTTTATGTTTATCATTTTGAAATTTTGAGGAAGCTATGACAAAAAATTTTTGACCCAGGAAAAAAACATTTTCAGCCAGTTATTCATGTCGGCAAAGGAGACATCAAAATATTTCATAAGTAAAATGAGCGCGATGATTAGGACGATCAGCTGCAGGAATCCGCCCTCTTTATTTTTCATTTCCTTCTCCCCTTCCATATGTTTATTTTAACACACAATAGGGCCGTATGACAACATTTATTTGAACATGCTGGCCACCGTTGGCGGAAGATAAAATAGCGGGTCAAGATAGGCATTTATCGGTGAAATAGGCTGAGTTAGGACCCGGCCCGGGCAGGATTTACTCGGCACGGTTTGCACATCCACGGCGCCCTTAGCATAGAGAGACACATGCAAATGCGGACCGGTAGAATACCCGGTGTTGCCGCTGTATCCTACGATTTCTCCCCTTCTGACTTGAGTGCCGGTTGTCGCCTTTACGAGCGATAGGTGACCATAGGTGCCTGCCAATCCGTTATTATATTTTATTAAAATAAATTTTCCAAAAGATACCCCGGCGCACTGGATATCAGTGTTACCGGTCCCGGCCACCACTCCGTCGGCCATTGCCCTCACCGGTGTGCCGACCGCAGCCCGAAAATCGACGCCATTGTGCGTGCCGTTGGCATAGAGACGTTTGCCGGATTCGGTTTTGCCAAATTGCTGGGTGATGAGAATATAGTCAAGCGGCCAGCTCAAAACCCCGCCCTTGGGCAAGGACGATGGATCCAGAATATATTGGAGTTGAGATTCATAATCGCGTAACTCTTTTTCAAAAGCGTTTTTTTTGGCTAACTGGCTTGCGAGAAGCTTCTGATAATTGGTTTCGCTATTCTTCGTCTGCGCCAAGAGCTGATTTTTTTCTTTGACGTTCTGCTCAACAATTTTCTTTTGGTCTGCAAGTTCGGAGCGGAGCGCGGTCAGTTCGTTCTTGGCATCGATTGTTTCCCCTCTGGTATCCTCCAGCTGGCCTTTAATCTGGCGCAGAGCTATGACGTTCTCTCTTATTTTTTCCCGAACCGTGGCCATATTGTCTATATCATTCCAAACTAGAGTAAAATTATTTTCCGAAAGCATTGTAGCTACTAAACTACTTTGTTCAAATTCATTGGTTTGTTTTATGTGGAGCGCTATGGCATCGGTGGCGTTCTCTATGGAACTTTCTTTGGTGCCAATATCCTTACTTAGGCCTTCTATTTTATAATTTGTTTTATCTATTTTGTTTTGGGTTACGGCAATGTCGGCGACAAGTTTTTTCCTGGTGATATCGAGTTGTTTCAAAGAGCCGTTGAGAGAGCTCTTTTGTTTGCCCAGGGTGTCGAGTTCGATTTGATATTGCCTGATTTCCCGCTCCAGTTTAGCGATATCATCATTTTTCTCCTCGATTTTGCTTTGGAGCTCCCGCGCTGTCTGGGCAAAAGAAAAAAATCCTGGGGTAGCGAGCAGGATTAGGAGCGCGAAAACACTAAATAGCTTTTTGTAATCGAGTGATAGTTTCATCTTTGCCTAAGATAGAAGCAATAATAAATGGGTCGGGTGATTGATCCCGGCCAGAAAGCGCATAGCGTACCGGATGCAGGAGCTCTCCCCTACTCTCTAAGTTGTTGGCTATCAGCATAAGGGTATTCTTAACGTCTTCTGTAGTAAAATTATTTTCCGCAAGATTTCCTAAGGCCTTGATTGTCAACTCCAAATTGTTTTTTATTTTCTCGGGTGGAGTTTTTTTATAAATTAACTTTTGCTTATCAACAACCGGGACTTTCAAAAAGAAATCCAACTCCCCTGCCATTACCATTTCGTTTACATCGCCCCATTTGGAAATACGCTCAAAAATAAGCGGCACCAACTTTACATTCTGCATCTTCTTCGGTAGCCGAGCTAAAATATTTTTTTCTATTTCTTCTTTAGAAAGTTTCTTTATGTACTCCCGATTAAGCCAATTAAGTTTCTTTTCGTCTAAAATCGCTCCGCTTTTACCTATGCGTTCTAGTTCAAACTCTTTTAATAAATCTGGAATGGTAAATAGTTCTCGATCGTCCTTTGGATGCCAGGCCAGAAGAATTGTGAAATTAACAATTGCTTCCGGCAGATAACCAAGTTGCTGATATTCTTGAATGCTTTTGGCTCCATTGCGTTTACCCATTTTTATGTGATTGGGTAATAATATAAAGGGGTAATGTGCGTATATTGGCCTTTTTGCCCCGATGGCTTCTTGAATAAGAATCTGGCGGGGGGTGTTAGCAAGACCATCTTCTCCGCGAATAATATGGGTTACGCCAGTTTCATGATCATCGACAACTACCGTAAGATGATAAAGTGGAGAATTAATATCTCGAGCAATTATAAAATCTTTAAGATCAGTCGTATCGACAGAAATGTCACCGCGGGACGAATCATGAAATGTTATAACTTTGTTAGGGTTTTTAAAACGTACAACATCGCGGGTCTCTCCTTTTTCATTTGTATCTAAGGAAATATATGCTGTTCCATCTGCAATCATTTTCGTGATGTATTTTTTATATATTTCTAGCCTATCTGTTTGTCTGTAAAACTTATCGGCTTTTATCCCAAGCCAGGCCAATCCTTCAATAATTGCTTTTTCATATTCTGGCTTCGATCTGACGGGGTCCGTATTCTCTGAACGCATAAGAACCTTGCCGTTATTCTGGTGTGCATACAAATAGTTAAGCAAGGCATACATAGCCGTACCCAAGTGAGGCAAACCCGTCGGGCTCGGGGCAAAACGCGTAACCACTTTTTCGTTATCTTGGTGGCCCATTAGGCCATTTTAGCATTTATTTCTCGTGGCTCAAAGCGGCATTCACGAGCGCGCGGGCAATGGTCATTGCCGCATTTTTTTTGCCAAAAAGTTTGGCACTCTCGGACATTTTTTTATATCTTGCCTGGTCGTCGATCATATTATTAATTTCCGAAATTAAAATTCCGGCCGTCATATTCGGCTCCTCGATCACATTGCATGCGCCAGCGTGCGCATAGGTAAAGGCGTTTTTCATCGCGTGCTGGGCATTGGACTCTTTAAAGGGAACCAGAATGGATGGTATGCCCCAGGACGCTATTTCAAAAAGGGTGGAGCCGGCACGCGAAATGATAATGGTCGCGGCTCCCGCCGCCATCTTGAGCCCCAGAGGATTGAGAAAAGCGATTGGAAAATATCTCACTTTGTTCGGATTCTCGTGCAGGGTTACATCCGCCTGCCCCGAAACCGTTTTAAAATTTAGCACGCCAGTTTGGTGGACGATTTGATAATTTTTTACTAGCCGAGGTAAAGCATCGATGACCGTGTTGTTTATCAGCTCCGCGCCCTGTGAACCACCCAAAATAACAATGGTCGGCAAATCGGACTCAAATTTGAAATATTTCAGTGCCTCCGAGCGCGGGGCGGGATTTTCAATCTCGGTCCTGATGGGCTGGCCCGTCCAGGCCACTTTGGCTTTTGGAAAATATTCCGCCGCTTCCTTAAAGGATACCGCTACCTTCAGCGCAAAATGCCCGGCCCACTTGTTCACCCTGCCGGGGGCGGAATCGGATTCATGAATGATCGTGGGGATGCGCAACAGGCGTGCTGCGAAAATTGTCGGGAAGGATCCGTAACCGCCTTTGCCGAAGACGACATCTGGATAAATTGAAAATAATTTAAAAACTGCGTTGATTGTTCCGAACAGTATCTTGAAAAAATCAAGGAAATTTTTGAACGAGAGATAAGTGCGCATTTTCCCGGTTTTGATTTCTTCATAAAGGATGCCATTTTCAAAAAGCACTTCTTTATCGTAAGGATCGTTGGAGAGAAAATAAAGTTTGGCTCCCAGGATATTTTCTTCATCGATTAGTTGATTGACTTTTTGGGCAACCGCAATAATCGGATAAAAATGTCCGCCAGTCCCCCCACCAGTAAAAACTATTTTCATGATTAATTATTTTTTACTAAATTTTGATACCTGGAGTACGATTCCTACGGCTATGAGATAAATCATGAGCGAAGTTCCTCCATGACTCATAAAAACGAGTGGCACGCCGGTGAGCGGAAATACTCCCGTGACCGATGCGATGTGCATAAAGGATTGCACAATAATTAGTATAACAATTCCGGAGACCAAAAGTCCACTGAAATAATCCGGGGCGCGATTCGCAATACGAAACCCTCGCATCGCAAAAAGTGCATAGAGAAAGATGGCAACACTCACTCCAACAAATCCGAACTCTTCTCCCAAAACAGCGAAGATTGAGTCCCCTTGCGGTTCGGGGAGGTAGCTAAATTTTTGGATGCTCTGACCAAACCCTCGGCCGAAAGTCCGTCCGGAACCGAGGGCGATGGTCGATTGCTGGATTTGATATGATGCCCCTCTCGGGTCCTGCGCGGGGTCAAGAAAGGTTTTCACTCGATCCTGAAGATAGGGGGTAAAAAACACCAAAATGGAGAGCAAGACAGCCGCTCCGCCTCCTAAAAAAAACAGATAGCGGATCTTTACGCCAGAAACGAAAAGCAAGGAAAACCCGGTGATCGCTATTAAAATGAAACTTTTAGTATCTGGTTGCTTGAAAAGTATCACCGCGATGACTCCGAGCATGATCGCAAGCGGTAGAATGCCGAATTTAAAGCTCCGCACTCGGTCTTTGGCCCAAGAAAGCCAGGCGGCCAGATAAATCACAAACCCGAATTTCAGAAACTCAACCGGTTGAAATGACACCGGACCTATCGAGAGCCATCTCTGCGCCCCGCCGTGGCTCCAGCCAAACGATGGAATAAAAACACTAGCCGTCAAAAGAATCGTCACTAAAAAAATAATGAGGGAATAGCGGCGCCAGATCTTATA
>MFVU01000019.1 GCA_001787125.1 Candidatus Nomurabacteria bacterium RIFCSPLOWO2_12_FULL_44_11 | reverse complement strand
ACACGGGTGCTTATCTAGATAATGATCAGATCATCACCACTGATATTCGCTTGCAAAACGGCGAGACGATTTCTAATGGCACTGATGGCATGGTTGCTACCAGCAGCCAACTACGGCCTGGTGTTGGGACCGATCCCGGTACTTGTGATGCCGACCACGATGGCGCTCTGTTTTTTGACACAAATGCAGGAACGGGAACGCTGGTGATTTGTGATGGAGGGAATGGTGACTTTGAAACCGTTCACGCTGTGTCTGACTAAGCCAAACAATCCTTGATTAAAAATTCTACAGAAAATTATTCTTAACCGGTCGGTTCTGTAGATCTAAACCCGCACACTTACATTTAAGACGCGCCGTCGGCGCATTGTAATCAATATCTTAAAAGTAAGTGTGCGGGTAAAAATCTCAAAACAAAATGATTAAAAAATATAAATTAGGATTGTTGGCTCTTGCATTACTCTTATCATTCGGAGTAGCTATGCAAGCAAATGCAGCTGCTCTTACCTGGACTGCGGACCAAACTATTGATTTTTCTTCTCCGGATGTAAATATCACAATTCAGTCTGGTTCGAAAGCCACCAGTTTGGTCGTGGGGACGGGAACTTTGCAGGTGGTGGTTGCTAACACCGACGTCTTCTCTATTACTTCTGCTACTACGGATTTCAGTTTCTCTGGAAATACTACCTCACTTGTCTCAAGTACTTGTCCGGGCTCGACAACGACTGCTACTGTAACTGGCGGCCCTGATGGAGAAACTATTACTATTACTCCTGGCGGTACATGTAGTTCAGGTGGTGGTGGTGGTGGTGGAGGAGGAGGTGGAGGTGGAGGCGGGGGCGGATCATCCGCTACTCCTGCGACGCCGGCCACACCGGCTACTCCTGCGCCAGGGTGTCTTCCGTGATATTCTTTCAGTCCTGTGACGGGGGCACCTTGCGGAGCAGCAATTCCAGCTACTCCTGCAACCCCAGCCACTCCGGCTACTCCCGCAACCCCGGCATCTCCCGGTGCTCCGGGAACGCCCGGTGCGGCAGGGCCTAAGCTCTCAAACTTCGGTGCTGTGGTAAGCACCTTGGTCAAACAAGGAGTTAGAGGCGAGGCCTGCAGGGCCTGGCAGCTATTCTTGAATGCTCACGGCGCAACTCTGACCGTTGACGGCATTTGCGGACCACTCTCGGTTGCTGCAGCCAAGGTCTGGCAAGCATCCGTCGGTCTTACGCCAGACGGACTCCTTGGCCCGCTTTCTAGGGCAAGAGCAAATCTGTAGTAACTATCTCTCACCTCACCCCTTCGCCCCTCTCCATAGTAAAAATTATGGAGAGGGGTTGGGGAGAGGTCAGCAAAAAAACCGCTCTTCGATGAACTCGGAGCGGTTTTTTGCTATAATGCTCGGATGAAAGATCTTTTGCCGAAAAATTTTGACTGGACTATTTTGGGGGCAATCTTGCTCGGGCTCGGGTTTTTCGGCGCCTTTTTTTATACGAATTACCACTATCAAGTTCTTAGTCAAGACATGGAAGCAAGGGAAAATTCTGTCAACCAATCCCTGAATTCCTTGGATACAAAAATAAAGGACTTGGCGGAGATATTTGAAAGCACCTTGACCGCGGAGCAAAAGAAAAACCGGACGCTTAAAAGAGAGCTGGATGATATAACCGAAGCAGTGGACACTTTGGGCCGGGTAGCCACGACCGACCGCGATCTTCTTAAAAAATATTCCAAAACGTATTTTTTGAACGAAAACTATTCGCCGCTTGAACTTGACGCTATCGACCCGGAATTCCGGGGGCCAACTAGCGGCAACTACCAGGTTCTCGCCGACGTCGCGCTATTTCTGGAAGACCTGTTTGACGCCGCCAAGGAGGACGGCCTCGCTCTCCTCGGCCAATCCGCCTACCGCTCTTTCGGAACCCAGTCCGAACTTAAGGCAAGTTACCTTGTGACCTACGGCTCTGGCGCCAACAAATTCTCCGCCGACCAGGGCTATTCCGAGCATCAGCTCGGCACAGCTATTGATTTCACCAATAGCGGTCTCGGCGGCCAGCTGGAGGGTTTTGACAGGACGCCGGAATATCTGTGGCTTCTCGAAAATGCCCACAAGTACGGATTTATTTTATCCTACCCGGCTGGGAACGCTTACTATAAGTTCGAGCCGTGGCACTGGCGCTTTGTGGGGGTTGCTCTGGCCAAAAAACTACACGCCGACAACATACATTTCTACGACATGGACCAGCGGGTCATTGATTCCTACTTAGTGCAGATTTTCGACTAGAAATCTATTTCCCAGCTCGTCGGCAGCCGAGGAAACGTCGCTTGCTTGCATTTTTTATAGATATATGGTATAATAGAAAAATATGCAAATAATATTATCATTGGTATGGTATATGGTGGCCGTGCTCCCTTATCTTATATTCATGGAGGGGGTCAATTGGGCTAAGAAATTTCTGGCCAAACGGGGTCTCGAATGGGATTGGCTTTATATTCTGTTGATTGTTTTATGCGTTTTGCTTATTGGGCTTTGGCTCGCTGGCTATAGGTAATTTTCATTACTGAACTTTCTATATCAAACTTGACGAGAACTGTCGACTCCTTTAGTATGAAAATATATTGTACATTTTTGCCCGGGAGGTAAGGAGAGCAGGCATGGACACGTAGGACGCACACGTGTGCGTCCTTCAACAAAGAGACCATGCCCTTACTTTATCACTAATTCCCGGGCACCAGTTTGGCAGACCCCTAGACATGTTCCAGTGTCTTCGGATTCGGGTACGAGCCCGATATCACCCATGTGGGTGTACCTGCCTAGTTCGCTCAGGACCATCACAGAAAACTCTGTGATGGTCCCTTCTTTTTTGTGTTATACTCCAGACGATGACCGGACATTTCTTAAAAACTCTAGTTATATTCACTGTTATGATCATCATAGGGCTGGCGGGAGTTGCCCTGGTTAATTATCTTGACCAAAAAGACGGTGGCAATGCCTATCAAATGCTCCGGAGCGGTGGGGTTGCAAAATAGACGGGGGGTGTTATACTTCCCCTACCCCAAACTAATCCGACTTAGGTCGGATGGTACGGGGCAAGCCGCAAAGACAATAGGTGGTGCCAAGCACGCAAATCCTATTTAGTGGTCGATGGACGGCTCTTTGCCGTTTTTTTATTGGAAAATAAGGAGCTTAGCGACTATATTTTCCTGTATGCCGACTTAGGTCGGCGATTGAAAAAATAGATAAAATTATGTTACAAAAATCAAGAAAAGATGAAATGATGAAGGAGCTGGATATGGCAACCAAAGATGCCTTGTCTATGGTTTTCGTAAATTTCCACGGCATAAATGTGGCCGAGGAAACTATCCTCCGAAGAAATCTACGAGAGGGCGGAATTACCTATAAAGTTTTCCGCAAAACACTGCTCCGCCGAGTGTTAAAAGATAAAGCGGGCGGGACTATGCCGGAGTTACCGGGCGAAGTTGCCCTAGCTTATTCCAAAGACGCTCTTGCCCCGGCACGCGAGGTCTATAATTTTGGGAAAGCCCATCAGGGTTTGCTCAATATCTTAGGCGGTATCTTTGAAGGTAAATTTGTCGATGGCGCATACATGCAGGAACTTGCCATGATCCCGTCACGGGAAGTTCTCTTATCTAAAATTGCGTTCCTGCTTAGATCGCCGATGCAGCGTTTGGCCATAGCAATGAAAGAGGTAGCCAAAATTAAAAGTTAACTAATAAAATTATGTCTAAATTTGATTCGTTTTTAAAAGATCTAGAAGGCGCATCCGTGCTTGAATTAAACGAGCTGGTTAAGGCCATCGAAGAGAAGTTCGGAGTCAGCGCGCAAGCGGTTGCTGCGCCCGCTTCCGCTGGAAGCGCCGGCGAGGCAAAGGAAGAGAAGGATGCCTTCATGGTGGTGCTTGCTTCCGCGGGTGAGCAGAAGATTGCCGTGATGAAAATCGTGAAGGAAGTTCTAGGCCTTGGCTTAAAGGAGGCGAAAGATTTAGTTGACGCCGCGCCTTCAACTCTTAAGGACGGAATGAAGAAAGCTGAAGCTGAAGAGGTAAAAAAGAAAATAGAGGGAGCTGGTGGCAAGGTGGAATTGAAATAATACCTAGAAAATAGTATATTAAAAGCACTCCACGAGGGGGTGCTTTTAATTTTATGCGTAACAAAATAGCATTAATTTCTGTATATAACAAAGAAGGAATAATAGAGTTTGCAAAAGAACTAGTGCAAATGGGCTGGAAAATTATATCCTCCGGTGGCACTGCGAAACATTTAGCAAGTGCCGGAATAGAAGTTTTAGACGTAGCCGAAATTACGGGCATGCCGCCGATTCTTGACCATCGAGTCCTTACGCTACATCCTAAAATTCACGGGGGTCTGCTGGTGCTCGATAAACCCGAACACTTAGCTGAACTTGAAAAATATGGTATTCCTTGGATTGATCTGGTCTGCGTGGACTTATATCCACTAGAGGAGGAAATTGCGAAATATACCCCCTCCGCCTCTGGCACCTCCCCCTTCGCAGGGGGAGGAAAAGAAGCAGTGCTCGAAAAAACAGACATGGGAGGCGTAGCCCTTCTTCGTTCGAGCGCAAAAGGCGGCCGAATAACTATTTGTGATCAAGCTGATCGGATGGAAGTAATAGAATGGCTCAAAGCGGGTGAGCCAGACAAAGAAAATTTTTTAAATAATCTCCGAGCCAAAACTGAAAATGTAATTTCAAAGTATTGCGAAACTTCTGCCGAATATCATGATAATAAATACAGAGCAATCTTTGGCGAAAAAGTTTTAGAATGCGCGTATGGCGAAAATGCTTATCAAAAACCGGCAGGACTTTTTACCAACGGCCATGGCGATGTTTTAGGAATCTCTAACTGGAAACTTTTAGAAGGCAGTCCGCTTTCATACAATAATATTTGTGACGTAGATAGAATGCTCCAGACGGTAACACATATTGCCGCGGGCTTTGATAAAAACTTCAGCAATGTACCAAAAATTGCAATCGGCGTAAAGCATGGCAATGCTTGCGGAGCCGGAGTTGCCTCAGTCGATGATTTTGTTCAGTCGCTCGGTCCCTCGCTTCGCTCAGCCACTCCTTCACAAAACCATGCGGCTTCGGCCATAGAAAAGATGCTCCAAGGCGATCTGCGGGCTATTTTCGGTGGTTCTGTTATGTTGAACTTTGAAGTGGATGAAAAAGTAGCGGATGAATTAATCCATCGTTATGCGGGAGAGGACAGACGCTTGCTCGATATAGTGGCTGCGCCATCCTTCACCACGGAAGCCATAGAAATTTTATCCAGGAAAAAAGGAAAGTGCAGATTATTAGTTAATCCGGCAATCGAAAAAGCCGGACTAAACTCGATTGATACGGAACAAAGATTCCGTTACGTGCGGGGTGGATTTTTACAGCAACCGAATTACACTTTCGTACCCGAAATTAATAATAGAGACGTGATTCTGGCTTGGGCAATCGGCTGCACCTCAAACAGTAACACCATTACTCTTGTAAAAGACAGCCGGCTCGTGGGCAATGGCGTGGGCCAGCAGGACCGGGTGGGCGCTGCCAAGCTCGCAATTTTCCGCGCTGACGAGTCCGCTCGGGAACTGAAGAATTCTGCAGACGGAAGGTTCCATCCGAAGGATGGAGTAATGTCCAAGAATTTTTCAGTTCCCGGGCGGACGAGCGAAGCTGATTTAGAAGGTACCACAGCTTATAGCGACAGTTTTTTTCCGTTTCCTGATGCGCCGGAAGTATTAATTGCTCGTGGAATTAAGACCATTTTTTCCACTTCGGGTTCAGTGAACGACGAGAAAATTATAGAACTTTGTAAATCAAAAGGAGTGAATTTAATAATGCTTCCCGACACCGAAGCCCGCGGATTTTATCAGCACTAATTTGTGTGCATAACTTGTTTAACAAAGCTGTGCGGGGGGGTATAATATGGGCATGAAAAAACACTTACTTGTTTTCGTTTTGGCGTTTAGTGTTCTTTTACCAACCACTTTACTAGCCCAGTCGCCGGCGGATATTGATCCGAATCCGACTGCCTCGAGTTGTGTTTCTTTAAATAACAATCTGCGTTATCAATCGCGGGACGTGAACACGGGCGACGAGGTCTCAACTCTGCAGGACTTTCTGCAATCTCAAGGATATTTAAATTCAGAACCGACGGGATACTTCGGGCTCCTGACTTTAGCCGCGGCAAAAAGTTTCCAGAGCACAAACGGCATCAGCCCAACCGGCTATGTC
>MFVU01000018.1:18732-24028 GCA_001787125.1 Candidatus Nomurabacteria bacterium RIFCSPLOWO2_12_FULL_44_11 | reverse complement strand
CCATTTGCGTAGCCTGCATTGTTTGCTCCCCAAATATAATAAGAGCTGCTAACACCCGTATCCAAAACCAGCCAGTAGGTGGTACCTGGTATAAGAGTCACGCTTCCCGATAAAACAGTTGTGGCCCAGCCATAAGAAGTCGTCACATTGGTAGCTAAGATTGTGCCGGTGGTCAAAGAGCTAATTGCCGGCTTGCCACTTGCGTTCGTAGTAATCCTAACGTGTATCTTACCCGGAGTACCAGATTTTTTAATATATACAGCAACTTGAGTCGCAACATCAGAGGTAGTCACGGTAAAACTCTGCGCGGCATCCTGGGTGCTAGTAGTAGTGCCAAATTGAATTGTATCTGTCGGTGTGCCGGTATCATTTATTTGATTAATAACTTCCGTAGTGCGATCAGCAGCTATAGCACTACCTGTAATATTAGGACTATTGTTACCCATGATATCGCCATTAACATAGACACTACCATTTATCGTCGCAGCATTAGACATCTCTAATCCGCCATTACCAATCTGCATTCCATAATTGAAGGAGAAGCCGTCCCCCGTGCCGAGTATGAGTTCGCTCTTGCGCTGACGCAGAGAAACATCGCCCAGGGAAGTGATGGTCTTTTCGTTGTATCCGGAATCGGTAATGACAGTAGTGGCGGTGTTATCATTTAAAGTGAGAGAAGTGGGGGAATCGATCGGTTTTGCATTTTTTAATCGATAATACGCATCTTCGATCCCTGATTCCGAAAGAATGAAACTTTGTTTGGAGCGAACTGTGTCTGCAACTATTTTGAACTCCCGGATGGTGGGAGAAACCAGGCCAGCAATGATCGCTAAGGAAATAAAGAGGAAGAAAATAATAGCAATAAGCATCGCCGCTCCCCCATTTGTCTTTATATTTTTAAAATCTTTTTTCATACAAATTAAGTTCCATAATGGCCTCGTAGCACCGCGGTGTCATAAAAGTCATAAGTGTGGTTTTGGGAATCACGAGTGGATCTAATTGTAAAAGAAAATTTGACCGCTAGGCCGATCGGGGTATTTATTTGCGTGAAATTAAGACCTATGACCAAGATACCGGCCGGATTCAAATTCCCGGTTAGAACATTATTTTCCAAAAACTGAATATTGGAACCGGAAAGCAAAAATTGGACTGTTTTGTCAGCACCATTGGCATCTTTGGTGTTTAAGGTCAGGCTCGTCCCACTGATGGAACTCACACCAGTGGCCTGCCTAATTTCCCGAACCATTCTTTCAGCGATAGAACCGCTCTCGGCCAAATCAGCATTGAGGGAGGTTTCCCTGAAGGCCTTCGTCATGGTGACCAGTGAATCAATAACCACTATCGATAGGAGCGCGAAGAGTGAAATGTAAAAAAGAAGTTCGAGCGTAGAGTAACCACATTTTTTTTTGCTATTGAGGGTCATGAAAAAATATCCATAATATAAAGGGGTAAAGTTTTTGTCACCGTAGTTCCGCCTTCAAGCCAAGATACAGTAATCGTAATTAATCTGCTACCAGCGTCTTCTGTTCCCTCGCCAGAAATGTCACCGGTTACATTATCACGATTTACTGCTGATACGTTGACTTTGCGAGTAAAAATTCCGACGGTGTTGGAAGTAGTAGACAAAATCCAAGTTCCCCCGTCAAACACTAAATAATAATCCGAATCAAAGGTAAGTGAGGAAATATTGTCCCAGCCATTATCTCGAATTATTCTTACCCCCTCTGCTCCTTCTTCAAGTAAAAATGCGGCTTGCTGTGTGTGCAAGGCCTGGCGGGAAACGTAGATAGATTTTTGCGCGACCCCCATGGCCACCAAAACCGCTCCAGTAATAATGGCAACTACCACGAGCACCTCAACCATTAAAAATCCTAGATTTTTCGGAACGGTAATTACTTTTTGATTGGTAAAAGGATTTTTCATTTTTCTAGTTGACGCTCACTACGCCGGTGGAAGATAGGGTAATAATTTTTGAAATAATGGGAAAAGAAGAAACGATGGTAACCGTAACCGTGCCGATGGCACTCGGAGCTCCGGAAAGGCGGTTGAAATAAACATCCACCACCCCACCGCTTGCTCCTAAGTTAATATTGGTGATACCAGCCGGAGCAGCGATGTCGATTCTTTCATTGTCTGGGGCTCCTGCAGAAAAAACTTTCCCCTTGAAAATTATAACCCGATCGGACTCAAAGTGCACTCCATATTCCGAAGAATCAACCGAGGCCAGCGTCTGCCCCCGGGCCTTGCCTAGGGCCGAGGAGATGTCGCCCACAGCGCTTTTTAGAACTTGGCTTTCTCTCATTTTTGAAAATTGGGGAAGAACGACAGCCATCAAGATGCCAATCACCGCCAGGACGATGAGAATTTCGATGATGGAGACGCCTTTTTTATAAAAAGAATTCATTATTTAATGTCGTCTAAAATCGAATAAAGCGGTGAGATCATCGAAATAGCGAAAAAACCGACTCCTGAACCAATGACGACCATAAGTATCGGCTCAATAATGGTGGAAAGATTTCTGGTTTTATTCTCAATTTCATCTTCATAGAATAGCGCTACCTGGAGTAGCATATCAGAAAGTTTGCCGGTCTCCTCCCCCACTTCGATCATCTCCGACATCATGATCGGATAGAGCTTGGGATTGTCTTTGAAACTGGAGGAAAACGGGGCGCCTTTCTCCACCGCATTTTTTGCGGCACTTAAAATTTCCTTGTAATAAACATTTTGCACCACGTCGCCGGTTATCTCCACGGCGTGAGTGATGGATACTCCAGCCAGAAGTAAGGACGACATTGTGCGGGCAGTCCGGGCAGTATTTAGTTCTTTGGCTAAAGTACCAATGAGTGGCAGTCGCACTATCACAAAATCAATATACCTAGCCATAAACTTTGCTCGAGCAAGCGCGACCAAGAAAAGAGCTGAAAGAATAATGATCGCAAAGGTCAAAAAGAGGTGGGTAGAGAAAAAATTGCCGGCCCAAATGATCACGCGGGTAGAGAGGGGCAACTCCACTCCGAGTTCTTTGAACGTTCCGGCCAAAGTCGGCACCACGAAGGCAAACATTAAAACTCCAATCACAATCATGGCCGAAAAAATTACGCCAGGGTAAATGAGCGCGCCCCTTACTTTTCTCGTCAAAGCGTATGATTTTTCTAGATTTAAACCTATATCTGAAAGGGCGCCAGCTAGATTTCCGGACTCCTCCCCAGCCCTTGTCATGGATACGAAAAGTTTGGAAAAAACATTGGGAAATTTAGCCAGAGCCGACGAGAGGGTTCCTCCAGAGTTAATATCATCATCGATTGAAATCAGAACTTTGCGGAGAGTGACATTTTTTGTCTGTTTCTGTAAAACAGAAAGGGCTCTGGATAAAGAAAGCCCGGCTTTGATCATGCCGCTTAAATTTTTTGTAAGAATGATTAGCTCTGCCGTTTTGACTCGTTCTAGAAGATGTTCTAAAAAAGCAACAACGTTAAATGGGTTGGTCTTTTTCTCGGTAATCGATACGGGAATATTTCCGCGGGATCGAAGCTCTCGACCGAGAGAGAAACGATCCAGAGAATCCATCAGTCCCTCCACAATTGATCCGTCTTTTGATTTTGCTTTATAAGTAAAGAGCATTTTTGATTTTATTTTCTATTCGGAAACAACACGAAATACTTCTTCCAAAGTGGTTACTCCCAAAACTGCCTGAAAAACTCCGTCTTCGAGCATGGTCATCATTCCTTCTTTTTTCGCTTGGACCTCGATGTCATCTTGGGAGGCGCCCTTGAGCATCATTTCCCGAAGAGTGGTGGTGACTTTGAGAACTTCGTGGATACCGATCCGGTTGGAATAACCATCCTCTGATTCGCTCGATCGCACCGCCCGATAGAAAGGAATTTTCTCCCAAGAAATTTTCGGATCAATTATTTTTTCTTTCTTCAGAAGCGAAAGCATGCGATCCAGGTCAACCAATTTCGTCAGATTTTTTGTTTCCGCTTCTGACAAAAAATATTTTTCTTTTGTAGCAGTGAGCCGTCGCACCAATCGTTGAGCAATAATGGTCTTGATGGTGGAAGTGATGAGAAACGGCTCTACGCCCATATCCATGAGTCGCGGAATGGCTCCCGCCGCGGAGTTGGTGTGGACGGTCGAGAGCACTAAATGACCAGTAAGCGCCGCATTGATCGCGAGCCCGGCCGTTTCACCGTCGCGAATTTCCCCCACCATGATGATGTCCGGATCCTGACGCAAGAGCGAACGAAGACCGTTGGCAAAAGTCAGGCCAATTTCCGGCTTTACCTGTGTTTGGTTCACTCGGGGCATTTGATACTCAATCGGATCTTCTACCGTGGAAATATTTACTTCTGGTTTATTTAAAATTTCAATCATTGTATAGAGGGTAGTGGTCTTACCACTCCCGGTGGGCCCGGTCGCCAGCACCATGCCTGTTTTTAATCGGAGTGATTCATGAATTATCTCCAGTGCCTCTCCATGAAAACCCAAGGTCTCCAGAGAGAATCCGTGGGTATTTTCCTTGAGAAGCCGGATAACTGTTTTTTCGCCAAAAAAAGTGGGCAATGTAGAAACACGAAAGGAAATTTTCTCGCCATTTTGATCAATTTTGAAGCGGCCATCTTGGGGCAGACGCTTTTCATCTAATTTTAAATTGGCTAGAACTTTAATACGAGCGGTGATGCCCGCGCCGGCAACTTTATCTAGCATCATGGCATCATGCAGTATTCCATCGATTCGATAGCGGATGGCAAGTTCTTTTTCACCGGGCTCAATATGAATATCGGAAGCATTTTGCAAGATAGCGTGAAAAATGAGAGAATCCACTATTTTTATGACCGGCAGATCCTCCGCCATTTCCTTTAATTCTTTTTCTGATTTTTCTCCCTCATCCACCGAGGGCTTGAGCGAAGTCGATTCCTTCTGGATAATATTGCCGAATTCAACCTGCAAACTTTTTCGATATTGAACGAGCATGGCCTTAATGGAATCCGGATCAGTAAGCCGAGGTAAAATTTTAAGGCCGGAACGTTTTTTTATAAAATCGATTACCGGTAAGTCATCCACGTCGAGCATGGCCACCTCTAGGCCGGTCTCGCTTTTTTTGTAGGCAATAATATTGTAATTCCGGGCAATCGGCTCGGGAATCATGGAGAGAATGGCAAAATCAATTTTCTGGGCGCTTAAATCCACGTAGGGAATGCCCAGAATAAAGGCCTGCATTCTTTTAAGATCCTTTTCGGATATTTTGCCACTGTCTAGCAGAGCATCCTCTACCTTTTGATTTTTGCTCTTCGCC
>MFVU01000018.1:675-18717 GCA_001787125.1 Candidatus Nomurabacteria bacterium RIFCSPLOWO2_12_FULL_44_11 | reverse complement strand
TCGCCTTCTTGGTAATAACGTCAAAGTCCGATTTGGATATAAGGCCCGAGTCCAAAACAAATTTCTGCAACTGATCCTCGTTGATTTGCATGCATACAGTATAACAAAAAAATCCCCAAGAGACATTCTGGGGATTTTTTTGTTGAGTGTTTTAATCTTCCTGAAAGAATGGCTGTCTTTTTACCTTGACGGTCGTATCGTCCGTGTCGTCGCCGTCGCTGTCGCTACCGCCTGGGCAGGATAAATGATATTGAGTATCCACAATGGGGCATACTTCCATCGTTCCGGATGTGAGGGAGTTGGGGGGTGCGGAGGGAGCGTCTACCCCGTTTATAAGAGCCTTGCTGGCTCCATCAGAGCATCTCCAGCAGATATCAGTACATTCGCCCGCAGTTATCTGTGTCTGGGCCCCGCTTCCGATATCGATGCATTGTTCATTATCGCCCGGGTCGTCTCCCGGTCCGATTTCATCGTCAGTAGCAGTGCATGCCTGTGTATTGCAGCTTTGTGAAGAGGCGCCCGAGCAATTGGCCCCGCCGCCAGACGGAGGAGGGCTGGTACAAGTGTGTGTCTGGGTTCCTCCGCCACAGGAGACACTGCAGGCCCCCCAGTCGCTCCAGCCGCCGTCGACTGGTGCGGGTAATTCACACGAATCTCCATCCCAAGTACTGCCGGATATGCAAGCCGCATTGCCCCAGTCGTCGTCCAGCTCTACACTATTGTTATAAAGAAAAAGGTGGATACTCCCTAATCCTGAAGCTGGGTTAAGGGTGATGGGGTAAGTCGTTGAACCCGAATCCCCTGTTGCAACCGTAATACTGGTAGGAGGAGGTGTTGGGTTTGGGGTAGTAACTGCAGAGTTACCAACACTAACAGGATTTGTTACGTTCCAAGTTATGGTGCTTTGACAAGTATTTGCTCCTACAGGAACATCGCAATAACCGGCGCCAACGGTGCCGGACATACTTCCGGCCGCAACTACTTCCGTGCTAACGGTTAAGACATTGCCAAAAGGGCCACCGCCGGTGCCATCGCCCTCGGTGACACCGCATATATTTCCACTGCCATCTTGATAATCTCCCCAGGTAGTGCCCGTATGGCTCATTTGAAAACTTGCCGAATAAGAACCCGGCGTAGAAGGAGCGGTCACGGAAAAATTATACGCCTCATACGAATCATTGGTGCTGCCACCGGGAGGGATAGAATATGGTAGACCATATTCGGTCGGGACAGTAGGTAAGCTTCCGGCTATTTTAAAAATTCTATATATAGTGCCATGCCACCACCAAGTGTTTCCGGTATTGAGAGAATTCAAAATAAAATAATCTGTCTGGCCCGGTGTCATGGTCGCCGGCAAGGGCCTAGTAACAGTAATCAGGGCATCATCTAGGCATTGACTGGCGGGTACAACTGGTAAGTCCAGATAGGTATTCCCGCAATTTAGCCGGTAAAGACGCGGTCCGATTAGATTGCCGGTATATACTTCATCCGAGCCGTAACCTGATTCCGGTATCGGCGGCGACGACCCGCCCACCTCTTCTATCCACCATGGGAAATTGCCACTTAAAGAAAATCTCAAGGTTGTGCCGAAATTATAAAGCGGGACGCTGTCGGCAGTAAAAGCATTTATGCTGCATTGCGCTCCGGAAGGCAGGGGCGGAGTATCTGTACTGGCAGTAATAGTTCCGGTAAAAGTGTTACCGTTGGGACAAGTAAAAATGGCACTAGTTGTCGCTTCTATTGTATATATCGTTTGCGAACTTATGCCTCCGCTTTCAGTATATGAATAGGAAGTAATGCCAGTAGTGTCCGAAAACACTTCCTGCCCATTGCGCAGAAGCCGCACCAGGTAGCTAACACCTCCGTCAAAGGGCTCCGGTTCCTCTTCTTCCCAAGTCACATCCCAAATAATAGTAAAAGGCGTATTGACTCCTACATCCATTTCGGGACTATAATCGACGGTCGAACTGCGGCCGCAATCGGGATCCTTGGGATCGGATGGATAAGAATATCGGCAAGGGAGCGAGTCATTAAAATTAGTTGCCGTCGAGTCCTGGCAAGTCGTCGGTGGAGGCGGCGGCGGGATATAGGGTGTAGTGAAAGAAGCGCTGGCCGAGCATTCAAACCCGCCGGTAATCCATTCTGGCGTTTTTATATTGGCTGTTGCATTCCAAGAGCCGTCAGGAAAATTAGCGACAGCGATAGTGCCGGATTTGCCAGAGGGGTCATCGTAAGCATTGGTTATCGTACCGTAACCGGGCACATCTATTTCAACAATATAGGTCTCTTCCCCGCCGTAATTACCAACTTGCCAGGAAAAAGAGACCGCGGAACCATCGACATCAACATCAAGCGAGCAAGAGGCCGCGTCAGATATTTTGGGAGAGAGCAATAAACCGGACGCCAGAACACTGATTATTAAAACGAAAGATTGTAGAAATTTAAATTTATGCATAAAATTTACTAATTTTCGTATCGAAAAGTAAGCATAACTTTGTCTTGGAGCGGAGCAAGGGAAATCAAAACCTGTTTCTGCCCTTTCAAGACCTTGATTATTGCCATTTTGGGAGAACTAGCCAGCACGGAAACTTCCCAGCCATTAGCTCTCAAGGACGTCTGATATATTTCCACCAAATTGGACAAGGTAGAATCCGAAATATAGGAAACTGTAGTGCGCGTCCTGCCATCCGCGGACTTTACTGAACCGGAATAATCGAGCTCTTTGTCCTCCAAAATTACATCGGAGGGGAAGCCGGGCGGCAGACCTTGATACAAGGAAATTTTTGCGCCCTCCGGATAATTGTCGGGAGTAATAACCTGGTAAGGAGTGTTAATTTTAAACACAATCAGTAAGTAGGCAAGACCACCGAGCACCACGACAACTATCAAAACATAGAGAGGATTGAGCTTATGGCCGGTGTCTGTTTCCATACTAAGCAAATTATACTACGGCAACATAGAGAACATTCAAATTGTGTGTGGATAACTTGCATTCGATGCCCTCTTGTGATAGCATTCTCTCTGTACGAGTCCTGTCAGAACAGGGCTTTTTTTTATAAAAAATTAAATAAAATCACTATGTTAGATCTAAAAACATTCAAGAGTGCACTCGAGCAGTTAGAGGAAGAGAGGAAAATTCCGAAAGAAAAGATACTGGATGCCATCGAACAAGCCATGGCCGCCGCTTATAAGAAGGATTACGGCAAGAAAGGGCAAATCATTCGCGCCAAATTCGACCTAGACACCGGCAAAGCTAATTTTTACCAAGTAAAAATTGTAGTAGATGAAAGTATTGCGCGCCTAGATGAAGAAACCTCATCCCCAATCCCTCTCCTGCCAGGAGAGGGCGGCCAAGGGCCGGGTGAGGTTGATGAGCGCGTGCGTTTTAACGCAGAGCATCACATCATGCTCGAGGATGCGAAAAAAATAAAAAAAGGGGCGGAGTTAAACGATGAAATAATTTTTCCACTGGAACACAAAGACGATTATGGTCGCATTGCCGCGCAGACCGCCAAGCAAGTAATCATTCAGAAAATCCGGGAGGCAGAGCGAACTTCCATTATTGATGAATACGGCGGGAAGGAAGGAGAAATCGTCTCTGGCATTGTGCAGAAAATAGAGAGAGGCAACGCCTACATTGATTTTAACCGCGCCACCGGAATTCTACCCTCTGAAGAACAGATACCAGGAGAATATCTGGAGCGTGGCCAGCGTATTCGGACATACCTATATCAAGTGGAGGATAGCCCGCGAGGCATAAACCTGCGTCTCTCCCGCACGCACCCGAAATTTATTGAAAAGCTTTTTGCTATTGAGGCACCGGAAATTGAGAGCGGAGTGGTGGAAATAAAAGCCATCGCCCGGGAGGCCGGAGCGCGTTCAAAAATCGCCGTGTCTTCAAATGATGAACACATCGATCCGGTCGGGTCCTGCGTCGGGCAGAAAGGAACCCGTGTTAATACCATTACCAGCGAGCTCGGCGGAGAAAAAATTGATATAATTCCGTGGTCGGAGGACCCCAAGGTTTTTGTTGCTAATTCTCTTTCTCCGGCAAAAGTTATTTCCATTATAATCGACGAAAAGGAACATAAGGCAACCGTGGAAGTTGCGGACGATCAGTTGTCACTGGCCATTGGCAAGTCCGGACAAAATGTTCGCTTGGCAGCCAAACTAACTGGCTGGCGAATCGATATTAAAGGCGACGGCACCATCGAAGGTGCGGGTAAAAAAGAAGGAAAAGAAAAAAAATTAGAATAAATTATTAATAAATCAAACATATGAATAATTTTTTATTGTTTGTAATTATTAGTTCGGTAATCTCGATTGTCTACGGTCTCGTTGTTGCCCAAAGAATATTAAAAAAAAGCGCGGGTAATGAAAAAATGCAGGGAATCGCCCGAGCCATCCAAGAAGGCGCCACGGCGTATCTCAATAGGCAATACCGAAGTATTGCCGTCATCGCAGTTATTTTATTCCTTTTGATGGGTTTCATTCCGGCCTTGGGCTGGACCGTGGCTTCTGGATTTATTTTTGGAGCAATTCTCTCCGGCCTCGCGGGATATGTCGGCATGAACGTATCGGTACGAGCCAATGTGCGAACTGCGGAAGCGGCCAAAACAGGCCTCCGGCAAGCTTTGGCCTTGGCTTTCGCCGGCGGCTCGGTCACCGGACTTTTAGTGGTCGGGCTTTCCCTTTTAGGAGTTACTTTGTCTTTTATTTTTAGCGGCGACGTGAAAACGCTCATCGGTTTCGGTTTCGGCGGATCTTTGATTTCAATTTTTGCTCGTTTGGGAGGAGGAATTTTTACTAAAGCAGCCGATGTGGGAGCGGATTTGGTTGGCAAACTGGAAGCGGGCATTCCGGAAGATGATCCGAGAAATGCCGCCTTTATTGCGGACAATGTCGGCGACAACGTCGGTGATTGCGCCGGCATGGCAGCGGACCTTTTTGAAACATATGCGGTCACCTCTATCGCGGCGATGCTCCTGGGCTCACTTATTTTTCCTGATTCCTTAAATGCTCTGCTCTTTCCTCTGGCTCTCGGCGGCATTGCCGCTCTGGCATCGATTGTAGGAACTTTTTTTGTGCGCCTGGGAAAATCAGAGAATATAATGAATGCGCTATACAAAGGCTTGGTTGCTACCGGAATAATTTCCGGAGTGGCCTTTTATCCGATTACCAAGATGCTGATGGGAGACAACGGGCTTTACAGTGTTGCTAATCTTTTTTTCGCATCGTTAGTTGGGCTCGTCGTGACCGGACTCTTGGTGGTTATCACCGACTACTTTACTTCTGCAAAATTTGCCCCGGTTAAGTCCATTGCCAATGCTTCTACCTCGGGACACGGCACTAACATAATTCAAGGACTGGCGATTTCCATGAAATCAACCGCCTGGCCGGTCATTGTTATTACCTTCGGAATTCTTCTTTCGTTTCATTTTGCGGGACTTTACGGCATTGCGATCGCCGCGATGTCGATGCTTTCCATGGCTGGCATTATTATTGCTATCGACGCTTACGGACCAATTACGGACAATGCCGGAGGCATCGCTGAAACTGCTGACCTTCCAAAAGAAGTGCGGACTATCACTGATGCGCTGGACGCCGTCGGCAATACTACCAAGGCCGTCACTAAAGGTTATGCTATCGGTTCGGCCGGACTCGCCGCCTTGGTTTTGTTTTCTTCTTTCACGCAGGAATTCGCAAGCGCTGGAGTCCGCCTCAATTTCACTCTAGAGGATCCGTTGCTAATTGCCGGACTTTTCTTGGGCGGACTACTTCCCTATTATTTCGGGGCACTCTGTATGGAAGCGGTCGGCAAGACCGCCGGGAAAGTGGTGGAAGAAGTTCGTCGGCAATTCAGAGAGATAAAAGGCATCATGGACGGTAGTGGCAAGCCGGAATATGGCAAGTGTGTAGATATCGTTACCGGAAGCGCCATTAAGCAAATGATTGCGCCGGCCTTAATACCGATCATCGCACCTATTCTGGTCGGATTTATTTTGGGACCGGTCGCCCTGGGCGGAATGTTGGTTGGCTCGATTGTTACCGGACTTTTCGTTGCTATCTCCATGACCTCTGGTGGCGGGGCTTGGGATAATGCAAAAAAATACATTGAGGCAGGTAATTATGGAGGCAAGGGAAGTGATGCCCACAAGGCCGCTATTACCGGTGACACCGTCGGCGATCCCTACAAAGACACCGCCGGCCCAGCCATCAACCCGATGATCAAAGTGCTCAATATAGTGGCTTTGCTCTTGGTGGCTTTCTTGATATAATTAGAAGATAGGATTACAAGTTTAATACAAAAACTATGAAAAAATACTTAAACATAGCAATATTTTTGACGCTGGTGGGAGCAGTAGTTCTCTCTCCGGTAGCGCGAGCGGAGGACGGGAATCGCGGTCCCGGAGGGGCTGGTTTTCGAGACGAACGTAAGGCCTTGATACAAACCTTTCGAGATGATCGTGAGGAATTTAAGGCAACAATGAAAGCGGAGAGAGAGGCCTTCGTGGCAAAATTAAAATCAGATCGTGAGACCTTCCTCGCGGAACTTAAAGCCAAAAAAGAAGAATTCAAAAACAAGACACTGGAAGCCAAGAATGAATGGCGAGGCCGGGCGCTTACGATGATCGGAACGAGTTTTGAGATGGCAATTAGAAATCTAGAGAGGATCCAAACCAGGGTCGGAGAGATAATTGATGGACTGGATGATGAAGATACGACTGACGCCGAAGCATTGCTCGCTCTCTCGAAAGAAAAACTCGAAACGGCAAAAGATAAATTGGTGGATATCAAGGAGCTTCTGCCGGAGAGCGGCGAGAAAATAACTGTTGAAATCTTTGAACAAATAAAGTCGCTGGCGCGCGAAGCAAAGGATCTTCTTAAAGAATCGCGGCATACGCTAGTGCAAGCCATCAAGGAAGTGAAGGGACTGGGTGAAGAAAACGACGAAGGTGATGACACGGAAAATGATGATGACGAAGAATAAATTGTTTTACTAAAATCGAGTCGATGATTTTAGTTTACAAATAAATTTTACAAACTATGGAACCAGAACAAAAAACAAACGGCGCTCTGCTCGGTTCGATTATCATTATAATTATCTTGATTATCGGAGGAATTTATCTTTGGAAAGCAAGCTTAAAAGAAAATACCCTGCCGGAGACGAATAATCTGGGAACCGCAGATGGCACGGCTAATCTTGAGGCGGAAGCGAATAATATTGATTTGGAAGGACTGGATCAGGAAATTTAACTTTTGGCTGATGAAAATAACGACCAAAAAACTTCCGAAAAGCGAAGTGGAGATTGAGGGTGAGCTTGAGAGTGAAATTTTTGAAAATTATTACGGGAAAGCGCTCAAGAAAATCGGCGAGGGTTTGGAGTTGCCCGGTTTTCGTAAAGGCAAGGCGCCAGAAGCGGTGATAATTTCAAAAATAGGAGAAATGCGAGTTTTAGAAGAAATGGCGGAACTCGCTTTATCCGAACATTACCCGAAAATTCTGGAGGATCAAAAAATCGATGCCGTGGGACGGCCGGAAATTTCCATCACTAAGCTCGCCCGCAAAAATCCGCTGGGATTTAAAATAAAAACAGCCGTGTTGCCGGAGATTAAACTGCCGGACTACAAAAAAATCGCAAAAAAAGTCCTCACCCAAATTAACAAAGAAGAGAAACCGCTGGAAGTCTCCGAAAAAGAGCTCGAGGACACCATCATGGACATCCGGAAGTCGCGAGCGCCGAAAATGCAAATGAAAGATCACGTGCATAAAGAAGGTGAAGAACATGCGCACGATGCAGCGGGTGAACTTCCTGAATTTACTGAAGAATTTGTGAAGGGGCTTGGCCCGTTTGAAAATATCGAGGATTTTAAAAACAAATTGCGTGAAAATATAAAGCTCGAGAAACAGAATCAGGAAAAAGAGAAGACCCGGCTTAAAATTATCGAGGGTGTTATGGCGGAAACCGCGGTGGAGATTCCGGAAGTTTTAACCGAGTCCGAGGTTTCAAAAATTTTATACCGCATGGAGTCCGACATCTCTGTTATGGGACTCAAATTTGAGGATTATTTGAAACATTTAAATAAAACCAAAGAAGATTTACGTAAAGAGTTCCGCAAGGATGGCGAAAAGAAGGCCAAACTCTCACTCGTCTTAAACGAAATCTCCAAAGCCGAAAAACTCGTCGCCGATCCGGAGCAGATAGCTAAAGAAGTCGCGGTCATCCTCGAGCACTACAAAGATGCCGACCCGGAACGCGCTCAAATGCATGCCGAAAACGTGCTCCTCAACGAGCGTATTTTTCAGTTTTTAGAGAGTCAGTAATTCTAGAGTCCTAAAGCGTAAAGGAGGAGAGCCATGCGGACGTAAAGGCCGCCTTTGGCTTGACGGAAATAGGCGGCGCGAGGGTCTTTGTCAACTTCTCTGTCAATTTCATAGATACGCGGCATGACATGGAGGACAATGGAGTCCTTTTTCATTTTCGCTAGCGTATTTTTGTCCACAAAAAATGATTTCTTTAGTCGTTCGTATTCACTCTCGTCTTGGAAGCGCTCCTTGAAAACCCGGGCCACATAGAGAACATCAATTTCTCCCAAAACCGAGTCAATTTTTTCTAATTCTTTAAATTTGATGCCGGCCGAGGTCAGCTGATCTTTGTAAATTTGCGGCAGAGCAAGTTCCTTGGGGCCGATAAAATAAAGTTCTAAATTTGGAAACTGGCAGAAAATGGGAGTAAGGGAATGTACGTTGCGTTGATAGCGGAGATCAGCCAGGAAAGCGATTTTGAGCCCGTCGATTCTGCCGAGCTCTTTTTGCATGCAATACAAATCCAGTAGTGCCTGCGTCGGATGTTCATTATATCCATCCCCTGCATTAATTACCGGAATGTCGGAAACGCTAGCGGCTCTCTCCGCGGCGCCATTTTCCGGATGTCTTAAAATGATGACATCCGCATAACCCGAGATAATTTTAATGGTGTCTTCTAAACTCTCCCCTTTTACCGCCGAAGATGTCTTGGCATCGGCCATAGAGATAACTCCGGCTCCAAGTTTTTCCGTTGCGGATTCAAAAGAAAGACGGGTGCGCGTACTAGTCTCATAAAAAACAGTGGCCACGATCTTCCCTGTGAGAAGTTTGGGTGTTTTGCCTATTTTATCCGCCTCCTCTAACTCGTGCGCGCGTGAAAAAATCTTCTGGAGAAGTTTTTGGTCGGCAAATTGTTTTCCGTTTAAAATATGTTGCATATTAATTTAGATACTCTTTGTATGATTTAATTTCTAAATCTTTCAGGGTCTTGCGTCCGAGGGCCTTAATGAAAGCCCGAGCGAGATGTAGGTCGGTGAAGAGCGGAATTTGGTTATCCACGGTGGCCCGGCGGATACGGAAACCATCGGTAACGACTTGCTTGGCTACTTCCCCCGCCCCACTTCTTTCACTTTCATCCTTGCTTAAATTTACCACAAAACCGACCTTTTTGCTCTCAATGATATTAATGACATTGGGTGATTCTTGATAGGCCTTGCGGACATTTTCGCATAAAACCTGCTGCCGGCTTAAGAATTCAGCGGTGGTGTCAGTGGCAAAAATTTTATAACCAAGCGTTGTCAAAATTCGAGCAGTTTCCAAAAATTTAGCTTTATTGATATTTCCCCCCAGAGAAAGAAGCACTGCCCTATTGTCAAAATCGAACCGATTAGTGCTCAAAATGGCCTTAAGTAGCGCTTCATCATAATCATCTCCGAAACACGCGGCCTCGCCAGTAGAAGACATCTCCACACGCAGTATCGGGTCCGCCCCCAAGAGCCGGGTAAAAGAGAATTGGGGCGATTTGACGACGACACCTCCTGGATATTCAAAATCATGAACCTTGGCCTTGCCAAAAAAGGAATCAACAGAAATGGCTGGGAAATTTGCATCCATGGCCTTGGAGAGCAGCGGAAAAGTCCGGCTGGCGCGCAAGTTGACTTCAATCACATAAGGAATATTGTCTTTGACCAAAAATTGAATGTTGAACGGTCCGGTGATAGAAAGCTCTTGGGCGATTTTTTTCGAGATTTCGCGCAATTGAAACTCGGTTGAGGCATAAACGCGTTGTGTCGGGTAGACGATAGTGGCATCGCCGGAATGTACCCCCGCATTTTCTACATGTTCGGAAATACCGTAAACCATGAGCTCGCCGTCTTGCGCCACCGCGTCGAATTCAAGCTCCTTGGCATTCTCGATATATCGGGAAATCGTGACCGGATATTCCGGCGTTAGCACGGCCGCTTCACTGACAAAATTATCCAACTGCTCTTTATTGTAACAAACACGCATGGCCGCGCCGGAGAGAACGTAAGATGGCCTTACCAAAACAGGAAAACCAACTTTCCCTGTAAATTTATCCGCCTCGGGCATTGTGGTAAAACTCGTCCACTTGGGCTGGAGAATCTCCAACTTATCCAAGAGCGCCGAGAAGAGATTGCGATCTTCGGCTCGATGAATATTTGCGGCGCTGGTGCCCAAGATCGGGAAGCCTTCCCGGGCAAGTTTCTTGGCCAAATTGTTCGGCCGCTGTCCGCCGACGGAAATAATCAAGCTGTGCGCTCGCTCAAATTCAAATATGTCCGCTACAGTTTCAAAGGATAAATTTTCAAAGTAAAGCCGTTCGGACATGTCATAGTCGGTGGAGACTGTTTCCGGATTGCAATTTATAATAATTGACTGTTTCTGGTGACGAGCAAGCGCTAGGGACGCATTGACGCAGGACCAGTCAAATTCTACCGAGGAACCAATGTGGTACGGGCCACCGCCAAGCACCACCGCCGCCTGAGTGCCAAGCGGAGCCACATCGTGATGCGCCCCGTGATAAGTTAAATACAAATAATTTGTCTTGGCCGGCACCTCCCCGGCTAAAGTATCGATAGCGAACACCGAAGGCATGATTTTCAAATTCTTGCGCATTTTTCGAATTTGAAATTCGGTTTTACCGCACAATGTGCCGATTTTTTTATCTGAAAAACCGGCTTGCTTTAACTCTAGTAAAAATTTTTTGTCTAAATTTTTCCTTGCCCGTCCGTAGTTTAAGTGAAAGCGGGTCTCCAAATTCACAATATTTTGTATTCTGTATAAAAACCACGGGTCAATGCCGGTAATTTTATAAATGGATTCTACGCTTACCCCATTCATCAAACTTTTAGCCACTGCAAATATTCGCCTCGGCGTCGGCGTGTGCAGAAAATATTTTAATTCATCTTTTCCGCCCGAGGCGGATCCGCCTTTGGCGGAAAATCCATTCTCGGTTACACTCTCGATGTTGCCGGACTGCATGCGCACCGCTTTCTCTAGCGTTTCTTCGAAACTCCGGCCGATGGCCATTACCTCCCCCACTGACTTCATGGCACTACCGATATGCTCCACCGCACCGGAGAATTTTATTAAGTCCCACCTTGGCATTTTCACCACCACGTAGTCGAGTGCCGGCTCAAAAAAACTCTGGGTCACCCTGGTTATTTTGTTCTCTATTTCAAGCAAACTTTTCCCTAAGGCGAGCTTGGCCGCCACATAAGCAAGTGGATAGCCAGTCGCCTTGGAGGCCAGGGCGCTAGAGCGAGAGAGACGAGCATTTACTTCAATCACAAAGTAATCTAACCTCTCCCCACCCCTCTCCTGATCAGGAGAGGGCGAAGGGTGAGGTGGTCGTGGGTTTAACGCAAACTGCACATTACATTCTCCGACAATTTTCAAACTCTCGACAATTTTGATGCTGGCTTCTCGAAGACCATGATATTCGTGATTGGAAAGGGTTTGGCTTGGCGCCACGACGATAGAGTCCCCGGTATGAATTCCCAAAGGATCGAGATTTTCCATATTGCACACAGTAACGGCATTGCCGAATCGGTCGCGCACCACTTCGTATTCCACTTCCTTGAAGTGATGAAGGTATTTTTCAATTAGCACTTGTGGAGAAACCGCCAGCGCGCCCTTTACAATTTCTTCAAGTTCGGCCCCGTCCTTCGCCACTCCAGATTTCTGTCCACCAAGAGCAAAGGCAGCTCGCACCATGAGCGGGAAACCGATTTTGCTAGCGATATCCTTGGCTTGAGCTAAATTCGTCGCTGCGCCAGAGGAAGGAACAGGGATATTAATACTTTTTAGATGTGTAGCAAATTTTTCTCTATCTTCCGTCAATTCAATAGAAGAAATAGGGGAGCCGAGAATTTTTACATTGTATTTTTTAAGAATTCCGCCAGATTCCAGGGCAAGCCCGCAGTTGAGCGCTGTTTGACCTCCGAAAGAGAGCATGATACTGTCCGGCCGTTCGCGGGCAATAACTTTTTCTGCGAAATATTCATTGATCGGCAGAAAATATACTTCATCGGCCAGAGTTTTGGAAGTTTGGAATGTTGCGATGTTTGGATTTATTAGAATGACTTTTATTTTTTCTTCCTTGAGCGCTTTAATCGCCTGGCTGCCGGAGTAGTCGAACTCCCCCGCCTCACCTATCTTCAACGCGCCGGACCCTAGTATTAAAATCTTCTTGAATCTTGTCATTTTAATTTAGCTTTCCTAAAAAAATAATCAAATATCCAATCCGTATCAGTAGGCCCCGGAGTTGCTTCCGGGTGAAACTGAACGGACATAAAAGGCAGGGTTTTGTGAATCATTCCTTCATTCGTGCCGTCATTGGCATTTTTAAACCACTCCTTGAAACCTTTTGGAATACGCCCGACCGCAAAGCCGTGATTTTGGGTTGTGAGATAGCATTTTTTTGTTCCCGAAAGAATTACGGGCTGGTTCTGGCTGCGATGGCCAAATTTTAATTTGTAAGTTGTTCCGCCCAAGGCCAGTGCTAAAATTTGATTTCCGAGACAAATACCAAGTGTGGGAATTTTTTTAGCAATAATTTTTTTTACATTTTCTATCGTCTTTTTAACTTTGGTTGGGTCCCCGGGACCGTTGGAGATAACTACCGCATCCAGCGGAATTTTGAGCTTCAGCACGTCTGTATCCCACGGCACCACTATGACTTTGAAATTTCTTGCCACTATTCTGCGCACAATATTTTGTTTAGCCCCGCAATCAATGAGCACTACTACTCCCTCCTTTCTCCTCCCCCTTAGTAAGGGGGAGGCCGGGTAGGGGTAAATTTCTCTAATTTCCTTCGTTGAAACTTCCGCTACTAAATTTCTCAAATTCGGATCCTCAAATTTTACATCTCGGCCACTTAAAACTATTTTCCCAAGCATCACCCCCTCGCTTCTTAATTTTTGAGTAAGCCCGCGCGTATCTTTTACTTCTAGGGCTGGGACACCCTCATTTTTCAACCATTCGCTTAGAGTTTGCTCACTCTCGTGATGCGAAGGGGTATCGATGTAGCTCGACACAATGAGCCCCGATACTTGAATCTTATTCGATTCCCATTTTGACTTATCGGGCACGCCATAATTCCCGACCAAGGGATAGGTCATCACTAAAATCTGTCCCGCAAAAGACGGATCAGTGAGTGCTTCCGGATATCCTACCATCCCGGTGGCGAAAACTACTTCCCCAGCGACTGACTTTGGCGCGCCGAAGCTCTTGCCTTCGTACACACTGCCATCTTTAAGTATTAGATTTGCCTTATTTATTTTCATATGCTACTCCTTTTATTACTGTCATTACCACGCTTCCCGGAAAAGTAACACCTTCAAATGGTGACCAGCCGCATTTTGTCTTCAGTTTATCTTCGGTTACAGTAAATTTTTTGTTTGGGTCAATGATGGTCAGAGATCCTGCAAATCCCTCCTTTACTTTTCCATATGGGGTTTTAGTAAATTCATTAATGAAATTGGCTGGATTTGCCGAACAGACTAGCGCAATCTCCTCTGGGGTAAACTTATGTTCCTTCATTAGCCAAGTGGTAAAAGCCCCATAAGTATCAAGCTGGGGAGTGCCAGAAGCACCTTTTTCTTTTTCTTCCTTAGTATGTGGAGCGTGATCGGTAGCTAGAAAATTTATTACGCCCCTTCGGAGTCCCTCAATTAATGCCAGCCGGTCGGATCTCTCGCGAAGTGGCGGGTTCATCTGCATCCACTTTTCATTCTTAGGAGTAAGAATTTCCGAGTCGTTATAGAGGTGATGGGGCGAGACCTCCACCGCAACATTTACGAAGCGTTGTCTGGCTTCTTCCACTTTTTTTAGACCTACTGCAGTGGAAAGGTGACAGATTTTCCCTTCAAGATTGTATTTTTCAATCATTTTTAAGGCGAAATTTACAGCGGAAACTTCAGCTTCTTTGGGCCGCCGTGCGGTATGGGTAGATTCATTTTTGTGTTCTTCTAGTATCCTGGGATCTTCGCAGTGAAAGCTCACGTTCTGTCCGCGATAACTCTCCAGAGTTTTCTCAAGATCTTCATAAGAAGTAAAAAATAAATTGCCTACCGAGTGCCCCATATAAACTTTGTAAGGCACTTTTTTTGAAAGTGGTTTTGTATTGGGGCCAAGTCCAGCGTAAAGTATAACTTCTGCCTGAGATTTTTCAGTGAGCTTCTTTTTTTCTTCATAACTTTTGTCGTCAATCGGCGGCACGGGATTGTTGGGCATTTCACAAAATGCCACCACCCCACCATTGATCGCTGCTTCGCCGGCTGTTTTAAAATCTTCTTTGTAGTCCTGTGAATGATCCGCACATTCTCGCGCGTGCACATGCAGGTCAATGAATCCCGGGAAAATAAGTTCGTCTCCAAAAACAAAATCGGCGTCCCCTCCGGGCTCGCCGATTTTTGTTATGGTTCCGTTTTGGTCAATTTCTATTCTTCCACGGAACACTTTATTTGTATTAACTATATTTCCTTCGATTGTGAGCATTATTATCGTTAGCACCTGCCTACCGCAGGCAGGCATTGGGTAATATGGTAGCACAATTGAAAAAGTATGCAAGCAGGAAAAACCTCACCCGGACCCTCTCCTGACAGGAGAGGGTGCCGCAAGGCGGGAGAGGTTTGGTGAGGTATAATTTACTTCATGCCTCGTATAATAAATAATTTTCAAAGAAAAGAGGTTCGGAAAGTCTTGCGAAGAAATCCAACTCCGCAAGAAATAATTTTATGGTCCAAACTAAGAAACAACCAAACTGGCTACAAGTGGAAAAGACAAGTAAGCATTGGACCCTATATAGCGGATTTTTATTGCTGGAAAAAGTTATTGGTTATTGAAGTAGATGGTTCACAGCATTCAAATAATAAAGAATACGATAAGGAAAGAGAAAAGTATTTTGATACATTGGAAATAAAAACTTTAAGATTTTGGAATAATGAAATAAATACAAATATTGAAGGAGTAATGACAAAGATCCTAAAATACCTAGGAAGAACTCTTAACCCTTCTCCTCTCCTGTAAGGAGAGGGTGATTGAAAAATCGGGTGAGGTTGAAAAAGCTAAATTTTTCCTATATAATGAGCCTATGTTAATCCCAACAGTTATTGAAAAAAGCCAGTTTGGTGAGCGGGCGTATGATATTTACTCCCGGCTCTTGCGCGAACGGATTATATTTCTAGGTGGACCGATTGATGACCACACGGCTAACATTGTCATCGCCCAACTATTATTCCTTGAATCCGAGGACCCAAAGAAGGATATTTTTCTTTACGTTAATTCCCCCGGCGGCTCGGTGACTTCCACCATGGCCATCGTGGACACTATGAATCATGTGCGCCCGGATATTGCCACTTTCTGCGTTGGGTTAGCAGCGTCTGGCGCGGCAATAATTTTATCCGCCGGGAAAAAAGGCAAGCGCTATATTTTGCCAAATGCAGAAGTGATGATTCACCAGCCGTTGGGCGGAGTGGAAGGCCAGGCGACGGACATTGCCATCACTGCACAGCACATTTTAAAAACACGGGACAATTTAAATAAATTACTGGCCAAAAATACCAGCAAGTCGCTTGCCCAGATAGAAAAGGACGTAGAGCGCGACTTTTTTATGGATTCTACCGAGGCCAAGAATTACGGCATCGTGGATGAAATTGTAACCAAATCCAAAGCTTCTGTGCCCGTAAGCGGTAAAAACTAGACATTTATAAATAGATTTGTTATACTGAGCTTGTTGAAATTTACAAATTTTATTTGATTAACTTACGTCAGTTTATAGGAATATCCATATATTATGAAGCGTTCAATAGCAAATCTAAGGGGAAATTTAAAAATCTTTTCAATAATCTCTAGAAAAGAAGAGGAACCGCAAATATAGTGGCTTGTTCTTATAAGCCGATTCATGGCTTATGAGCTTAATAATAATAATTGGAGTAGGGGCCGGAGTGCTCCTTTTGGGCGTTCTGATCGGATACTATTTGCGCAAAATTATTGCGCTGGGGAAGAGACGTTCTATCGAGATAGACATCAAGCAGATGATGGTCGCCGCAAAGGAAGAAGCACAAAGGATAACAGAGGCAGCAAAGAAAGAATCAGAGGAAAAGTTGGGGGTATTAAAGGAGGAAGAAAAGAAAAAAGAGCAAGAATTTAAGGAGAAGGAAACTCGCCTCATAAAAAAGGATGAGTTTTTGGATGCACGGCAAGTGGAAATAGACAAAGAAGTTGAAAATATAAAACTAAAGGTTGAAGAAATCAAGACGATCAGAGAAAAAGTCGTAAAGATTGAGGAAGAAAAAGCCGGGCAGTTGGAACGAGTAGCCAAGCTCACTCAAGAAGAGGCAAAAGAAGAGCTGCTCAAGGAGGTTGAAAAGAAATACGAGGAAGATTTGGTGTCCAGAATGCAGAAGCTTGAAAATAGCAGCGAAGAAAAACTCGACCGCAGAGCCAAGGACATTCTCGCCACCACTATTCAGCGCCTAGCTTCCAGTACGGCTTCCGAGCTCATGACTACCGTAGTTTCCATCCCAAACAATGAAATCAAGGGTAAAATCATCGGCAAGGAAGGCCGCAATATCCGCGCGTTCGAACGAGCGGCAGGAGTAGAACTAATCGTGGATGATACTCCGGGCTCGATTGTCATCTCTTCCTTTGATCCTATTCGCCGACAAGTAGCTCGCCTCGCGCTTGAGAATTTGATTCTAGATGGCCGCATTCAGCCGGCTAAGATTGAGGAGTTGGTAGAGAAAGCGAAAGAAGAAATAAATAAAATAATTAAAGAAAAAGGCGAACAAGCAGTATACGAATGTGGAATATTTAATTTTGATCCACGTATCGTGGCTATCATCGGCCGCCTATATTTCCGCACCAGTTATGGGCAGAATGTGCTTCAGCACTCTATTGAGATGGCACACATCGCCGGCATGCTAGCGGAAGAGTTGGGTGCTGATGTGGCGATAGCAAAGGCCGGGGCGCTGGTGCACGACATAGGTAAAGCCCTCGACCATGAAGTGCAGGGCACGCACATTGAGATCGGTATGCGAATTCTCCAGAAGTTCGGCGCAGATGAAAAAATAATTACTGCCATGAAAAGCCACCATGAGGACTACCCTTATGAGACAATTGAGTCCGTCATTGTGCAAACAGCGGATGCCATCTCCGGCGGCCGCCCAGGTGCTAGACGCGACTCGGTTGAAAATTACTTGAAGCGCTTAAAAGAGCTTGAGGCCTTGGTCAATGCCTTCCCTTCCGTGGAAAAATCCTACGCGCTCCAAGCTGGACGTGAAATCCGCATCTTTGTGACCCCCGAAAAGATAACTGACGCTGAAGCCAAGCTCATGGCCCGCGATATCGCCATGAAAATCGAGCAGGAACTCAAATATCCTGGTGAAATCAAAGTAACGCTCATTCGCGAGACGAGGGTTATCGAATATGCTCGGTAAAATAAGGGCCCTTGACCCTAGGTTCCTACTGGGTATAATGGGGAAGTATTAATTTAATAGGTATTTGGCCCGCCTCCGCAAAAGCTACGGCGCGGCAAGGTCGAAAGTCATTATAAAAATAACCTTATAAAACATGAATAAACAAGCATTAGCAGAATGGGTACATGGCAAGCTGGGCGGCACAAAAGTGCAAGCAGAGGAAGTCGTAGATGGATTATTCAATGCCATCATCGACACCTTGAAAAAAGGCGATGAGGTTTCCATCGCTGG
>MFVU01000018.1:0-669 GCA_001787125.1 Candidatus Nomurabacteria bacterium RIFCSPLOWO2_12_FULL_44_11 | reverse complement strand
AATCTTTTCCGTAAAGCAGAGAGCAGCTCGCATGGCTCGCAATCCGAAGACCGGAGAGCAAGTCAAAGTAGCAGCCAAGAAAGTTCCAAAATTCCGACCTGCCAAAGGATTGAAAGATACTATTGCATAACTCCTACCCATCCTTTGGCAGGTTTTCTCGAGAGAATTAGTAAAACAAAAGCTCGCAGTATGCGGGCTTTTGTTTTGAATTCCTTCTAGTATTTCCTGATCACTGCTTTGAGCACGGCTATCACATTCAAGGAATGTTCCGGATAAATGGGTTTGTAGTTCTTGTTGGCGGGTTCGAGATAACGACGGCCGCCTTTATCGCGCAAATACTTCATAGTGAACTCGCCATCAACTTCGGCGATAACTATCTGCCCGTCGCGAGCGCTGTTGGCGCGCTCCACTAGAACTTTGTCCCCCTTGGATATGTGCGCATCTATCATAGAGTCCCCATCCACTTCTAGCATGTATGTAAATTCCCGCTTGCCTACGAGAAAGTCATCCAGGGAAACAGTGTCTGGCAATTCTTCATCCACCGTCGCCGGCAAACCTGCGGTAACGAGTCCGAGCATTGGGACTTCGTTGAAACTCTGCGTTGGCACGAGGCGGCCCAAGTGATCCTTGGCCACCACGCCCGCCTCCACCATTTTGCCCACCAATTTA
>MFVU01000017.1 GCA_001787125.1 Candidatus Nomurabacteria bacterium RIFCSPLOWO2_12_FULL_44_11 | reverse complement strand
ACTGACAAAACAGCTAATTGGAAAACATACACAAATAACGAATATGGGTTCGAGTTTAAATACCCAGACACCTTACAAATAACAGAAGAGTCTGACCAAAGAAATTTTGATTTACGTCCTGAAGACCCAAACAACGAACTTTTTAATTGGTTTTCTTTACATCTTGCAGACAAACGAGATAGGCAGATATTTAACTTTTCAGTATCGATAAATCACCCAGGGTTAGGGTTTGGGGGGACAGAAACAGTGTCAAAAACTACAGTCACAATAGATGGAGTTAATGCCAACAAAGAGATATTTCAGGAAATAGGAGGTGAGTATAAAGGAGAAAAGATGGTGCTGTATACCTTTAATAAAAGTGGTAATGGTTATATGGTCCTTGGAACCGGCACTTATGAATTAGCGGACACAATTCTTTCCACCTTCAAATTTACAAAATAATCATGAACTCTCCCGTCGACAAAATTAAGGAGAGACTAACAATTGAAGATGTTGTCTCTTCATATATCAAGCTCGAGCGTTCAGGGGTCAACCTGAAGGCTCGTTGCCCGTTCCATAATGAAAAGACGCCATCATTTTTCGTCTCTCCGTCTCGGGAGAGCTATTACTGCTTCGGCTGCGGGGCCTCCGGCGACATTTTCACTTTCGTGGAAGAATTCGAAGGGCTGGATTTTAAGGGGGCGCTCAAGATGCTTGCCAATCGGGCCGGCGTGTCTCTGCCTGCCTATACTTATGACAAGAAAAAAGAAGACGAAAAAGAACGGCTCTACCAAGCGCATGAAGTAGCGACTGATTTTTTCGTGGGGAATTTGGGCAAGGAAGTATTGGTCTATCTTAAATCCCGGGGACTGAAAGAAGAAACGATAAAAGATTTTAAAATAGGATTTGCAAAAGATGACTGGCGAGAGCTTTACAACTATTTGAAACAAAAAGGTTTCAGTGATATTGAAATAGAAAAAGCGGGACTCGCAATAAAATCTGAAAAGGGTTTCTACGACCGATTTCGGGGACGAATAATGTTTCCGATTTCCGATTCCAGCGGGCGGGTTATCGCTTTTTCGGGAAGGATTTTCAAGGATGACGGAAAGAGCGGAAAATACATCAATAGCCCGGAAACCCCCATTTTCAAAAAATCCGCAGTGCTCTACGGACTCGACCGCGCGAAGGAATCCATTCGTAAAAATAATTTCTCTATTTTAGTCGAAGGACAGATGGACCTCATTTTGTCGCACCAGGCCGGTTATCGAAATACGGTAGCAACTTCCGGAACCGCCCTTTCCGATTCCACCGAAACCAAAGATAATGTTGTAAGCAATCTGGGTCTCATCCGACGTCTTTCAGAGAACATTGTTCTTGCTTTCGATGGAGATGAGGCGGGGCTTAATGCATCAAGGCGGGCTGGGAAAATTGCTTTAGCCCTCGGCATGGATGTAAAAGTGGTTTCCATTCCCGAAGGTGTGGATCCGGCAGATTTAATAGCAAAACAAGGAATTCTGAAATGGAAAGAAACTATTAAAAGCTCTAAACATATCATCGAGTTCCTCCTCGAGAGCGTAATACAAACTTCAGGCAAGGACTCGCGTAAATTGGGGCGCGAAATCAAAGATAAAATTTTACCCTTTGTTCATGCCCTCGAGAGCGCCATAGAGAAAAGCCACTTCTTGAGGAAAATAAGCACCCTCTCTGGTATTCCGGAATCCGCCTTGGGAGAAGATTTGAAAAAAGTTCCCGCCCGAACGACTAACGCCGTTCAGTCGGGTGGGGAAAAAGATTTGAAAAAAGAAGTACAAAAATTCCGAAAGGATTATATTGAACGTAAATTGGCGGGCATTGCTTTTTGGAGAAAGGATAAAGAATTAGAAAAGACATTAGGGGAAGTAATAGAAAAATATAAGGATAGCAAAGGAGATTTGATTTTTGAGGCCGAAGTTTTTTATGAAGGCGGGAAAAATCTCGAAAAAGATGTGGCGGAGATGCTCCTTAATTTGAAAGAAGAATACCTAAAAGAAGAATTGGCGCAAAGCATGCGGGAACTCTATCTGACGGAGGAGGGAAAGCAAACCGCGAAAACGCCGGAAATTTTAAAAAAAATAAAAGAAATCAATGAGGCCATCCAAAATATTAAAAATAACCGCCTGCAAAAATAAAATGAAGCATAAAACGAAAAACAAAAAAAGGCACGGAAAAATAAAATCCCAACGACGAATAAAAAGAAAAACTGTCAAAAAAATAAAAAAAGCACGATCTTTTGGGATGGCAAAGAGGGGCAAGATAACAGATAAAAAAAGAGAAACTCTTGATCGCCTATCCGCTGTGCTGATCGAAAAAGGGCGCAAAAGACGGTTTATCACTTATGATGAAATTCTGAAAACTTTTCCAGATATCGAGAACAACATTTTATTTTTGGACGAACTGTATGAAAAGCTAGCGGTGGCGGGGATCGATGTGCTCGAAGGAGGCAACCTACTCAATCTCGATATCGAGCCAACGGACAAGGACTTAAACAAATCCGGCATCTATGATTCCATTCAGATGTATCTCAAAGAAATAGGGCAGTACCCGCTTATTCATGCGAGCGATGAAAAAGAATTAGCCAAACGAATAGAGAAGGGCGACTTGGAAGCCAAGAACTTATTGGCCCGGGCCAATCTTCGTTTGGTTGTTTCCATTGCCAAAAAATACGTAGGACGAAGCGCGAATCTAACCTTACTCGACTTGATCCAGGAAGGGAATTTGGGCCTGTTCAAGGCGGTGGAAAAATTCGATTGGAACAAAGGATTTAAGTTCTCTACTTACGCCACTTGGTGGATCCGTCAGTCCATAACCCGCGCCCTAGCCGACCAGTCGAGAACTATCCGCATACCAGTTCATATGGTGGAGACGATTTCGAAATATAAGCAAACTCACCGCCGACTAAGCCAGGACTTGGGCCGCGAGCCCTTAGCGGAAGAGATAGCTACCGAGATGGGCATCCCGGTTGAAAAAATTCATACTATTGAAAATATTTCTCAAGAAACAGTCTCGCTGGAGCAGCCGGTGGGGGATGACGACGATAAATCGACGCTGGAGAACTTCATTCCGGACGATAAAATCTTACGCCCGGATCAAGAATCATCCCGGCGAATCCTCTCGGACCAGATCCGGGAAGTATTAAACGAGCTCAATCCCAAAGAGCGCAAAATTCTCGAGATGCGTTATGGGCTAAACGACGGTATTCAGCACACTCTCGAGCGGGTAGGGGAGGAATTCGGCGTCACCCGCGAGCGTATCCGTCAAATCGAAGCTAAAGTTCACGATAAACTGCGCCAGCATGACAAAATCTCTCGGCTGAAGAATTATTTTGACTAGCGTATAATATAATTATGGAAAATATATCTGATGCAATAACCTGGAGAGATGGAACGGAAGAGCACAGAGCCAGGGCTCTGGATTTTATTGCAAAGTTTTTTAATCCGCCGGAAGGCAGAGAGAGGCCAAACTATAATATGCTCTATGACTTCCACCCATTTACGAGCAAACGTGGTTCTATTCGCGATCTAAAAGCGGCCCAAGATGATAAAACGATTCAGGCCATAAAAAATAAAACTGCTACGGTTGAAAAGGTGGAAATCTCTCCTGCAAACGGCGAGCCTCGTTCTGTAAAAGTTATTATTCGCTCCCCGGAAGGCAGCGCTGAATTTTACATCGAAGGCAAGGCCCTTAAGGATTATCTTACGGGACAATAATTACATACTAAACTACATAGTTTACGTATACGTAAAGAAAAATTTATTTCAGTGCGGCGTCGAGTTTGGCGGTTACTTCCGCAGTCGGCCGAGCGCCGTCAATAGTGGAGACAATTTCTCCATTCTTTAAGATAAATCCTTTTGGGGTGCCATTTACTCTGGCCGCCTTGCCAGCGGCTGTGGAATCGTTTACCGCCTTAGTGTATTTTCCGGAGTCCAGACATTGACTGAAAGCAGATGTATTTAGATCAAGAATTTGGGCAAATGACTTTAAATTAGCGTCTGCGAAGGCCCCCCTGTTTTCGCCGTTTTGATGCGTGTAAAGATAGTCGTGGTACTCCCAAAATTTTCCCTGCTCACCTGCGCAGCGCGCCGCCTCGGCGGCCCCAATTGACTCCGGTCCCAGGAAAGCGAAATCTCGGTAGACAAATTTTATTTTTCCGGTGTTGATATATTTCTCCCGCAATACCCCTTCCGTATCTGTAAAAAATCTTCCACAAAATGGGCATTGAAAATCCGCATACTCTATCAAGACCACTTTTGCGTTTGCGTTGCCCATCATATAATCCTCCGCGGTCACCGGGGCTAGGAGCGAGTTATCCACATTATCCGGAACAGGAATTTGAGCTTCTGGCGCAGAACCTCCTTTGAGTATTATTGCCCCAGCTATAACGAGGCCCGCTACAATAATAGCTCCCGCAATCTGGCTTTGATTCAGTGGGTTATTTGGGGGAATCGGGTTTTGCACATCAGTTGTTTGTTCTTCCATATTTATCTTGTGCTATAATCAATGCATTAATCATAATTTATTATCTTAATTAAATCAATATGCACGCACTATATAAGATTGCGAAGTGGCTCCTGGTCATCGGGGGCATCAACTGGGGTTTGGTAGGTCTGGGCTGGCTCGCCGGAGGCGGTGCCGACTGGAACGTGGTTCACCTGATTTTCAGTTCCATGCCAACGCTTGAAGGCATCGTTTACCTTTTGGTAGGTGTTGCTGCAGTAATGAAAATTTTTCATTGCAAGTGTGGCATGTGCAAGAATTGCAATTGCGCTACTTGCGGCACAGCTCCGACGACTGGAGGGAGTACGTAACTTAAGAGTAAGACGCAAATACCGCCTAGCCCCACTTTTTGTAGAAGTGGAGCTGGGCGTTTTGCTTTTTCTCATTTCAATGCTACAATCAAAAGACAAGTATGCCGTCAGTTTCCAATCTAATATTTTATACGTTTTTGCTGTTGTCTGTCTACGCCCAGGTATTCTTTTTTGTTACTTTTCTTGAAAACCGAAAAAAGATAATTGTCCGTAAAGGTAAGATAAAACTTGCAAACTATCCGGCTGTTACTGTCGTAGTGCCGTGCTGGAATGAGGAGAGAACGGTCTATCGAACAGTGCAGTCG
>MFVU01000016.1 GCA_001787125.1 Candidatus Nomurabacteria bacterium RIFCSPLOWO2_12_FULL_44_11 | reverse complement strand
CGCCGGAACCGTTGAAAATAAGTTTGCTGAAATCCGAAGCGCTGGAAAGAGTCCCGCCGATGGTATTGCCGGAGTCGGTGGCAGTAAATGTTACTGTACCGCTGTTGTTGGTGAAGGTTCCATCGTTGGAATAGTTACCTCCAATAGAAAGAACTCCGGAAGTTGAAGTAAAATTTGCACCAGCGGCAATGGTCACGTCACCGGTAACTGTAATGGTCGGATTATTTGCCGAAGCAGTAGCTCCCGCATTCGTACCGTCGCCGATGGTAAGGTTGCCGGCAATACCATTTAGTGACGCTGGTAAAACCAAAGGTGTTGCTCCGGCTGGCTTCAAATTCAAATGACCATAAGTTGCATTCGTAACAGTCGTACCATCTGTTTGTAAATAGCTCACGGTCGATGTTGCGCCATACGTATAAGTGGAAAAACTTGCTGGGTATACCGAGATGCCGGACATTTCAAAGAATGCGCCGTTAGAAACGCTAAAAGTATGGCCGGATGTGCCAGTGATATCATCGGTTGTTATAAATGTTCCATCAGTTACGGTCAAATCTCCATCCAAGGTCGTAGTTCCAGTAGTGGTCCATTCTCCGCCGGAACCATTGAAAACAAGATTGTTATAAGTGTCGTTACCGCTTATTTCAAATCCGCTTCCTGTTGCAGTAAAAGTAGTTGTTTGACTGCCGATATAACTAATGTTGAAGCCAAAAAGGTCCCCACCGACTGAGAGATCATTCGCTTCCATCTCTATTAGGCCCCCAAAAATACTAAGATCTCCATCTACATTACTATCTGTCCCGTCCGATGACGGACTGGTGGTGATACTTCCGCCTGGAGTAAAAACTGCGTTGCCTATAATTGTGTCAAACCCATCGGAAACTGTGAGGTCGCCTCCATCCACACAAAAAGGCAAATCACTGTCGCCTGTCCCGCTGTTACAGGTATTGTCATATTGATCCAAATCGGCATTGGTAAAGGATCCGGAATAATTCCCAACCAGCAGAAGAGAAATCGCCATGTCCATGTAATAAATATCGGTAACGGTATCTTCGGCTTTGATCACTGTCGCGGCTTTTTCCGTCTCACCGTTTAGAAATACCGTTACTACATCTCCGGCTTGGCCGATAGTCACCGAACTCACGCTCCAAGTGCCATCGTTCGCCGTGCAGTCCGCGGTATAGTCCCCGGCTCCGTTAACTTCTACCATCACGGAAAGAGTGTTCCCACTGCAATCATAGAAATCAACCAAATCAGATGTGTAAATAGTTCCCGAAATCGTGATAGCCGCTTCGGCGGAATTTACATTGATTCCAAAAAATATAAAACCGGCAACAAAAAAGGCACCGAGGAAGAGAAAGGAATTTTTAATTTTTAATTTTGCAATTTTCATTGAATTTTTTCATCTCTTTCCAGAATTTTAAATCCATCTAAGACAGCATCGCATAGAAAATTCTCCAATTGACTTGGATCTCCTTTAGCCTGAGCTTTATAAAGATAGGTATAATACAATCGTTTATTTTCCTGTTTTATGATAGCTGGTGCCATATTGGCCTTTAGGAGCATTGCAGACATCAAAATCCTACCAATACGACCGTTACCATCAGAAAAAGGATGAATTTGTTCAAAATGACTATGAACCATCGCGGTCAAAGCAACTATGTCCATCGTTTTTTTATTCATATCCTTAATGATGTCGGGAATTAAAGTGGGAATTTTCATATAGTTAGCAGTGGGCAAATGAACTCCTAAAATTCTTACTGCGTGATCACGATACAATCCAGCATCAGGACGAATACCGTTCATTAAAATACTATGGAGCTTCAAAATTAATTTTTCATCTAGTTTCCCTTGTTTATAAATATATTCAAAAAGATAGTTAAGGGCTGTTTGATGGTTTTTGGCTTCTAATTGTTCGGTTAGACTTTTATTAGGTAAAGAAACATTATCAAAAAGAATGGATGCTGTATCTGGTTCAGTTAAAGTACTTCCTTCAATTTTGTTGCTATTATATGTAAGCTTTAATAAAAAGGTATCACGAATATCTGGATTCTTTAGTATTAAGGCGACAAGATTTTTGTGTTCCTTGGATTTTTTATGGAGTACTTGTTTTTTAGCGGTCAGTTGTTTAGCCGGGATTATTTTTTGCCCTGTTACTTCCAAAAATAGTTCATCAATGAGTTTTCGTATTTTGGGTCGAGGTAGTGACTTACCAGTCCACCAACTATTGAAAGTAGCAAAAGAAACTCCAAGTCGTAAAGCCAACTCTGTCTGAGTTAATCTAGTAGTTTGTTTAATAAGTTGTAATTTCTTTTGAATATCCATATATCTAAAGATTACAAAACTTTATAAAGTTTGTCAAAAATAGTAAACTTTATAAAGTTCCTATTTCCACCAACAAGGGCCGTTCTTGCCCCAAAATGTGCAAAAGTGTTTGGGGCTTTGACGTAGTTCGTAGTGACGATGCTATAATAAGAAAAAGTCGCCTCGGATGAATTTACATTGATTCCAAAAAATATAAAACCAGCGACAAAAAAGACAGCAAGGAGAAGGAGAGAATTTTTAATTTTTAATTTTGCAATTTTCACAAATAATTTTCTATTTTTTTTATTCCAAACTAAATTCAATTAGTTTATTTTTGACCGTTTCATCGGAAACTTCAAACCCGGGCATAAATTCCACTAGCTCGGCGTAATTTATATCGTCAAAATAGATCAGTTGATTGCGAAAAATTTTTTCATTAAATTCTCCACCGAAAAGTTCCTCGGCTTTTTTAGAAACTTCAGTTATAGAAAAAAAGTCCTTGAGAATAAAATATAAATCTACATAGTCCTTCCATTTATTTCTACCACCAAGAGCAAAGGCCTTCATGGCAGCCAGGGTCAGCAAATTTGGAATTTGAGCATAATCTACAGGCAGGAGTTTAATCTGCTCCTGTGTAAAAATTTCTTTATGCATGGTAAGCATATTTATCAAAGTATAGTTGAAAATAATTTTTTACTTGAGGATCATAATTTTGCCTGCCAAATTTATCCGGTGTAGATTTCTCACGAAAAATCTCGGCGGTCTTTTGCATGCCTAAAATTTTTATCATCTCCTGAACATCGTCCCAATTGCCATAATTCAAAACATGCTCCACAATGGACGCCTCGTCGAGTTTACTCAAGTCCTTAACATACCAAACCAAATAGGGTCTTTTTTCAATAAATTGATTAATCGTCATGTCTTTATTATACCATTGTGGCATAAGGAAATAGAGAGATTGTGTGGATAATTAAAGCGCCTTGGTGTAGAATGAAAACATGATTAGACGCCACTTTGATGTAACCACCCAGAAATGGCACTTCTCTATTGTTGATGTAATAGATGAGTTTTCGAATAGTAAAAATGCCCAGAACTACTGGAAGGTCTTAAAAAATCGTTTGAAAAAAGGTTTTCGGGAGTTGGTTACAAAATGTAACCAACTTAAAATGAGGGCACGAGACGGCAAATTGTATAAAACCGACGCTGCTGACTACGAGACCATACTCCAAATATTAGAACACGTCCCGCAAGCCAGAGCAGAAGTATTTAAGTCATATTGCGAGCCAATACTAAATCCAGCAACCCTTCCCGACCCCTCCCTTATCAGGGAGGGGGCAGAAAGTGAGACACTACCTCACCCCAACCCTCTCCTTGACAAGGAGAGGGTGCTGAAAGCGGGTGAGGTCGCCGAGGCAAAGCTTCTCGTTGACGCCTACCAAACCCCCACACATATATATATAGAGGCCTTTGCGGCCGGAGTCGCGCCGGAAGACATACATACATATGTATCGGAGCAGAAGCTTGTGATATACGGCAAAAGAGTTCCCTCCCCGCCTGCGAAGGAGGGGGCAGGGGGTGGTGAATACCTGCGTGAAGAACTTCTCTGGACCACCTTCTCTCGTGAGATAACTCTGCCCTGCCCGGTCGTGGAAGAATTCAAGCTCACCGAAGACGCCGGACTGATCATTGTCGAATTGAAAAAAATTTAATTCCTCCTGTAACCAATTCCGGTTTTAATTTACTTTAATTTCAATAATTTATAAGTAATTATCGGAATTTCTGTAATGAAGAAATTTTTGACTGTCTCCCAGTTGGCGTTAAAATATATCTCCGGCTCCGGATCGCTTTCCGCATCCTCAAAATATACTAAACTCTTTAGAATGTGGATAAGATTCTGGTGCATGGTGTACTGCGTGTGGATTCGCGCAATAATTTCAGATAATGACTCAATATTTTGACAGATCCAATATAAATCAAAAAAATCTCTTTTTTTACCTCTTTGAGAAATTGCCATTATTTTCATAACGGCAATATCTGAAGGCGCCATTATTGTGATGGTACCGTATTTTTGAGTTAGAGTAGAGGGTATAAAAAAAGGATACGCAATAAAACTCATCTTCGCTCCAAGAAACTCTCCGTATAAAGTTCCTTGGCTTAAAGAAGTAGTTACCCATTTACCTTGGTCGTGCATTAATTTTTCAATTTTTTTCTCATCAAAATTTTTCTGTTCCGTAAAAAAATCCAAATCTACAGACTTTCTATGTCCGCCCTGTAGTGTGAGAGCGGTACCGCCCGCTAAATACCATTTATTCCGCGAAAAAAAACTTATTTTAGAACATTTCTGCAATGCCCGTAACGTTGCTTTTGGTAAAGTATCGAAACGAAGCGAGTCGCCATTTTTTTTTATTTCACGAGCAATGACCATAACGCCTTTGATCTTGGATTTAGTTGCACCCTGGGAAGATGCAGGGTTTTTCTGATAGCCTGTTTTGAATAATTCTTAAAGACCCAGCCTACCTCATTCGGTCGACCAAACTCTAAAACTCGCTCGATAATATAGCGACTATGTTTTTTAGCATTTATATTCTTTGGATTAGTATCCCAAAACAGTTCTTGTCTGAATTTCATGCTTATATTATAACATATTTAGTAATCAATTTCCAATTTTTAATTTTACAATTTTCATGAGGTCTTAAGCCAATTTCGATTCATAATCGAGAAGTCAATTGAATTCACTACACCGTCGCGGTTTAAGTCAGCTGTCGCATCAGCAGTAAACCATTTGGAATTCATGAAAGACCAGTCCAGAGAATTTACCAAACCGTTGCCATCAAGGTCGCCCACTATTGGAGTTGGGGCCGG